>NZ_JAGMXV010000088.1 GCF_018006725.1 Rhizorhabdus sp. | reverse complement strand
GTTCAAGGCTGTGTATATCGACCGCCGCGAACTGAAATGCGCCTGCGTCGGCGGCGACAGCAATGTACCGCTCGGCTTAGTATCGCTCACCGAAAACCTCATGATGGTGGCGATGGCCGTGTGGATGACAGTGACGGCCGGCGGCCTCGGCGCAGGTCATTGACTTGAACCGTCCGTCACCTCGTTGCCGCGATGATTCCCCGCGGCGCCGGGTTCTCTGACGCTCCTGCGAAGGTCCTTCGCTCGCATCAGTCTGTAGCAGGCGGGCACCACGAACAGTGAAAGCAGCGGCGCGGTTATCATGCCACCGACCATGGGGGCCGCAATACGGCTCATCACTTCCGAGCCCGTGCCTTGGCCCAACAGGATGGGGAGGAGGCCCGCCATGATCACCGCCACGGTCATTGCCTTCGGACGGATCCGCAGTACGGCCCCCTCGATGATCGCGGCGTCGAGCGCCGCAATGTCGCATGGGCGGTGCTCGGCGAAAGACTGCTGGAGGTAAAGCAGCATGATCACACCGAATTCCGCCGCGACACCCGCGAGGGCGATGAAGCCTATGCCGGTGGCAACCGAAAGATTGTGCCCCTCCAGCGCGAGAAACCAGACACCACCGATCAGCGCGAATGGCATCGTGGCCATGATCAGGACGGCTTCGCCGGCACGGCGGAAGGTCATGTAGAGGAGCACAAAGATGATCAGCAGCGTCGCCGGCACGACCACCATCAATCGAGCCGTGGCGCGCTCGAGGAATTCGAACTGGCCCGAATAGGCAATGCTCATGCCCGGGTCGATCCGCACCTCGCGCGTCACGGCTGCGCGCAGATCGCCAACGACGGCGGCGAGGTCGCGGCCGCGCACATCGACATAGACCCACCCGGATAAGCGGGCATTTTCACTGCGCAGCATCGGTGGACCATCGCTGATCTTCACCGTGGCGACCGTACCCAAGGTAATTTGCTGCCCTTGGGCCGTGAAGATTGGCAAGGCCCTGAGGTTCTCGAGCGAATCCCTGATTTCGCGCGGGTAGCGCAGGTTTATGGGAAACCGCGCCAACCCGTCCACGATTTCGCCGATGGCCTCGCCGCCGATCGCCGAGGTGATCAGAAGCTGTACGTCGGCGATGTTGAGGCCATACCGTGCCGCCGTGGCACGATCGATCGTCACGTCAACATAACGTCCGCCTGTCAATCGCTCCGCCAGCGCGGAGCTGACACCGGGAACCGACTTCGCCACACGCTCCACGGCCAGGGCCGTCTTGTCGATCGCTGCCAGATTCGTCCCGGCGATCTTGACGCCGATCGGGCTCTTGATGCCGGTGGCCAACATATCGATGCGATTTCTAATGGGCGGCACCCAAATATTGGCGAGACCCGGCAATTTGACCGCGCGATCCAGCTCGTCGACCAGTTTTTCCGGTGTCATGCCCGGGCGCCACTGGTCCCGAGGCTTGAGGCGTATCGTCGTTTCGAACATCTCCAAAGGTGCGGGATCGGTCGCGGTGTCGGCTCGGCCGGCCTTACCGAACACGCGCTCGACCTCAGGCACGGTCCGGATCATCCGATCGCTGAGTTGCAGCAATTCGGCGGCCTTTGCCGCCGATAGCCCCGGCAGGGCGGAAGGCATGTAGAGGAGATCGCCTTCATCGAGCGGTGGCATGAACTCCGCCCCGAGACGCTGCAGCGGCCACCAGGTGGTGGCCAGCAGCAATATTGCGACGATCACGGTCGCCCACGGCCACCGCAGCACTGCCGCAAGCGCGGGCCGGTAGATCGCGATCAGCCCGCGATTGATCGGGTTGCGCGCTTCATCCGGAATCTGGCCGCGGATCCAGTAGCCCATCAACACGGGAATGAGCGTGACCGAAAGGCCGGCCGCCGCAGCCATCGAATATGTCTTCGTGAAAGCGAGCGGCGCGAACAACCGCCCTTCCTGCGCCTCGAGGGCGAAGACCGGCACGAAGGACAAGGTGATGATCAGGAGGCTGAAAAACAGGGCCGGACCGACTTCGACGGCGGCGTCGCCGATGATCCGCCAGTGTTCGTCGCCGCCGAGCCTGGCCCCAGGATGATCATGTTTCCACCGCTCGATCCGCTTGTGAGCATTTTCGATCATGACGACGGCGGCATCGACCATGGCGCCGATGGCGATCGCGATGCCGCCCAGCGACATGATGTTGGCGTTGATGCCCTGCTGCCGCATGACGACGAACGCCGCCAGCACGCCGAGCGGCAGGGCGACGATGGCAACCAATGCCGAGCGCAGGTGGAACAGAAACAACGCGCAGACCACCGCGACGACGACGAATTCCTCAATCAGCTTGTCACGCAGATTGCCGACCGCGCGATCGATGAGCTCGCTGCGGTCATAGGTCGTCACGATCTCGACACCGGGAGGCAGGCTGGCTTTGAGCTGCTCCAGCCTGGCCTTGACCGCGGCAATGGTCTCACGGGCGTTCTTGCCCGAGCGCAGCAAGACCACGCCGCCGGCGACCTCGCCCTCGCCGTCGAGTTCGGCGATGCCGCGCCGCATCTCCGGCCCTATTTGGATCGTGGCGACGTCGCCGAGTCGGATCGGCGTGCCGCCGGCGGCAAGACCGAGAGGAATCGTCCGAAAGTCGTCCAGGCTCGCGAGATAGCCGCCAGACCGAACCATGTACTCGGCCTCAGCGAGTTCGAGCACCGATCCGCCGGCCTCCTGGTTCGCCCGTGCGATCGCATCGCGCACCGTACCCAGCGGAATTCGGTATGCCGCAAGCGCCTCGGGCTTCACCACCACCTGATATTGGCGGACCATGCCGCCGATCGCCGCGACCTCGGCGACATTGGGCAGGGTTTTCAGTTCGAAACGCAGGAACCAGTCCTGCAGGGCGCGAAGCTGGCCGAGATCGTGCCCACCGGTCCGGTCGACCAGCGCATACTCGTAAATCCAGCCCACGCCCGTCGCATCGGGCCCCAGGGCCGGCCTGGCTCCCGGGGGGAGGCGCGCTTGCACCTGGGAGAGATATTCCAGGACGCGAGAGCGCGCCCAGTAGAGATCGGTGCCGTCCTCGAAAAGGATATAGACGAAGGAATCGCCGAAGAACGAGAAGCCGCGCACGGTCTTTGCCCCAGGCACCGCCAGCATGGTGGTCGCCAGGGGGTAGGTGACCTGGTTCTCGACGATCTGCGGTGCCTGGCCGGCAAAGCCGGTGCGGACGATTACCTGCACGTCCGACAGGTCCGGCAAGGCATCGATCGCGGTGGTTCTGACCGACCAGATGCCGGCTGCCGCGAGGAACAGCGTGGCAAGCAGCACGAGGAAACGATTGGCGATCGACCAGCGGATGATGGCGGCAATCATTTGGGCGCCCCCGCCTTTCCGATCTGATCGACGACGAAAACATCGCCGACGCCACGCAAGGCGAACGCAACGGTGTCGCCTGGCCGCAATCCCGCAGCCAGGTCCGGCCGAGTAAGCTTGAAGGACATGGTCATCGCCCCCCAGCCGATGGCTGGGATCGGTTCATGCGAGAGAGTGATTTCGTCGCCATCGATCGCCTCGACCCGTCCGCTGCTCCGGTGCAACACGTCGCCCGGCTCGGGCCCGGCCGTGAGACCCGCCAGGCTCGCTTCCGAATCGATCAGGAATTGACCCGAGACGACGACCTTCTGGCCCTCTGCCAAGCCGCTCAGCACGGCGATGCGGCCCCCGCCCTCGCGGCCAAGCATCACCTCGATCGGCCGGAACCGGCCCTCGGGCTCGGCCAGCATGACGATGGAACGGCGGCCTGTCCGTATCACCGCCTCCGCGGGTACGGTCAGAACCGGCATGGCATCGCCGCCCAGGCGGATGTTGGCGAACATTCCCGGCCGCAGGCGCCTGTCGCGGTTGGCGAGTTCGATCCGCATCTTGACCGTCCGGCTGACCGCATCGGCTTCCGGAAGCACGGCAACGATCGTGCCGGCGAATGCCTCTTCGGGAAAAGCCACCAACCGGGCCTCGACCGTGGCGCCGGCTCGAATGCTGCCGCTCAGGGCCTCCGGTACCGCGGCCTCGAGCCAGACCGGGTCGAGACCGTTCAGCCGCGCAAGCGTCATGCCCGGGGCAACGGTCATGCCCTCTCGGACCTCCAGGGACTGGATCACCCCTGTCACCGGCGCCACCACTGTCATCGTGGCGGCCGTCTTGCCGCTGTGGTCCACCCGGTCGATCTCGGATTGCCGCATCCCGAGGAGTCGGAGCCGCTGGCGCGCCGCGTCGAGCAGGGAACGGTCGGCGACGTCACGGAGCGCGAGAAACTCGATCTGGGCGGCCGCCCAATCCGGTTGAAGGATGTCGGCCAATGCCGCGCCTTTCTCGACGACGTCGCCGGATGCGCGCCGATAGACCCGCTCGACGAAGCCGCCCGTACGCGCCTGCAGGACGGCAACATCGCGATCGTTGAAGGCGATCGTGCCGGTTACGAAGACCTGTTGGGAAAGATCGGTCCGCTCGGCTGTCGCAAGCCGCATCCCAAGATTCTGCAGGGTACCCGGCGCTATGCGTACCGATCCTTCCTCACCTGCCTCACCTCCATCGTGGGCGTATTTCGCGACCAGCTGCATGTCCATGAACGGGGACTTGCCGGGCTTGTCAAAGCGCTGGTTCGGCACCATCGGATCGTACCAGTAGAGAATTTTGCGATCGTCCTGGGCTGCGGGCGGAGACGCCTGGGCCGGTTCCGCCGAAGGCATCCGGCGAGCGATCAAATAGCCGCCCGCCAGACCCGATGCGCCCGCGACCACCGCCAGGAGAACGGCGCTCGTCTTCCACCCGGTCATTGGGGTTCCCGCCCGTAGGTGAAAGCAAGCCGCGTGGCCAAGGCGGCCTTTGCCCCCTCCAGGTTTAGCGCGTCGATCCGCCTGTCGATCGCTTCTCGCCGAGCGGCGAGCACCGCGGCGATCTCGCCACGGCCGCCAGCATAGCTCGCGGTCTCCAATTTCACGCGCTCCAGCGCGAGGGGGATCGAAGCGTCTCGCATCCGCGCGAGCCTGCGCGACAGGGCGTCATATTCGGCCAATTCTTCATCGAGCCGGGCCTGACGTTCCCGGAGCGCGTCCTCACGTTCCGCGGCGACCCGCTGCAGTTCGAGCCGCCGCGCCAGGATACGCGGATCCTGGCGCGAGGCCTGGAACAGCGGCAGATCAATCGTGACCTGGACCGACACCATATCGCCGAACTGCGGCGCGCGGCGCTGATAGGCGACGCCGACGCCCCAGTCCGGTGATTTTCCGGCCTGAGCCTCCCGCAGATTCGCGTCGGCGGTGCGTGTCATCGGTTCGTAGAGCATGAGATCCGGGTGGCTTGCCGCCTGATCCCGAAACGCCGCCGGTTCGATGCTGGTGACCGGAGGATCGCCGGCTAGGACTTGGTCGCCGGCGGGCCCGACCCAGCGCCTCAGCGCCGCCTTGGCCTTGGCGAGGTCGCGGGCCAGTTCGTCGCGACGGTCACCGAGCCTTGCCGCTTCTTCCCCCGGCATCACGGGCTCGGCGGCGCGGGCCTTGCCGCCCGCGACCTGTGCCTTGACCACCTGGGCAAACACCTTGTTTTCCCGTTCCAGTTCATCGAGCAAAGCCGATCTGCGCTCGACATAGAATCGATTGACCCAGGCGACCGCCGCCTCTCGGCGGATGGTGATGCGTTCGACGTCGCCGCGCACGGTCGCTTCCTGCACCCCGGCTCTCGCCACATCGGCGCGCGCCTGGCGCTTCCCGGTGTTTGGGATGTCCTGCTGCACACCGATGCGGGCCATGGCCATGTTCTCCTGCCCCGGTGCCCACCCGGTGGGACCGGAGACGGGAAAATTGTCGATCCCGACCACCAGCTTCGGATCGGGCAGGGCATCGGCGGGAACAACTGCCGCCTGGGCCGCAGCGACCGCCGCCTCCCGAGCAGCGAGGCCGGAGGACACGGCCTCGGCGACCGTCAACGTCCGGTCGAAAGTGAGGGATGGCTCGCCCGCGAGAGCAGCGCGAGTGAACGCGGTCAGCGCTATGGCCGACCACAGAATGATGAGGTTGGGCATCTGGCCTTCTCCGGGCATTGATCTGCACGACAGGCGCGCCAAGGGGCGCCCGCGGATTGCAGGAATCCGAGCTGGAAGCGATCAGGTCAGATGCGAGGTGGCCGCCACGGTCCGTTCGGTGGTGCGCCGCCAGTCAGGCCGGCGACCGCAACTGGCTCGGCTTGGCGCAACACTTCGCGCTGCGGCGAGACGAGCGGCCCCGCGGGAAGTGCCGGCACGCTGGCGCAACCGATGCCCGTCTTGCAGAGGAGACCGCCGGGCAACGGCGATTTGCCGGGATGTTTATCCGGACAGCAAGGCACGTCGTCAGCGGTCATCGACGCCATCGGGCAAATTTCACCGATCGCCGCCATCGTGCTTCCCAACGAGGCCAGCACCAGAGCGAAGCAGCAAATCAGGCTCAGCCAAAAACGGCGCATCTCGAATCGCTACCACGATCCCGCGGAACTGCCAACCGGCGTCATGCCGGCGCCGGGACGGGTCTCCCAGCGCCGGGTTGCCGCGTTAGCTGCGGCGGCCGCCATTCTGCTCTTCGCGCAACCAGTCACGATGTTCCTGGCCGGCATGGGGCTGCTGGGGCGTCTTGTTGCCCTGCATGATGTGGCTCCTGCGGTCATGCATGTGGCAATCCGCCTTGGCGGGGGCCTCCGAGCATGGCGGCAGTCCGTCGGTTGCCGCCGCGGCCGGCATGGCTGCCGCCGCGGCCCCGATCAGGATGATGGCGGCGAGGAAGCGGGAAGCGACGTAGATCATGATTTTCTCCTGTTCATCTGCGATCCGACGACCGTACCAGGCCTCGATTGCAGGAGATTTCCCCATTGATAACAAATGATTGCAGGAGGCCGCCGGGGCTATTGCGCGCAGGGACGCGTCCCCTTGGGGGGCTCGTGCACATGCACCGGCACGACCGCCTTGAACGACACGAAGTCGAGCTGAACCTCGATGATCTCCCCCGGCCAGATCTCGCGCGTGAGCGGCGCTATCTCATAGCGAAGGTGGGAGGTGAGCAGATCGAGCCGGCTTTCAGGCGGAATATTGATCGATCCGAGATCCGCCGTGTCGCTCGCACCAATGCGCGCTTTCAGGCGCGCGTTCGGCGCAACGTTCGATGACAGGCCCGCCAGGTGCAGCCGCGTCGAACTGTCATTGGCAACGATGAAACCCAAGCGCGCCGCCGCCCCCTTGCAGGTGGCGATGACGGTCGGTGATTCGATCCGTATCGCGCTCGTCAGCCCGACGGGGATGTCGGCGAGAGCTGGGAAAGCGCCGATGAGCCCGACAAGGAACACAGCGAGCCGGATTCCGGCTTTGCGCGGCTCGCCGCCGGCCGAGGACGAGTGGTGGTTTTTCAAGACGGACTCCAACTCCGTGGACGGTATGGACGGGGGCCGCGCAGCGCGCCGGCCGGTCTGCGACCCGCGATGGGCCGCAGTTCTCAAGGGATCAAATTTATCGACGCCAGATTGCTGCCGTGTTCCCCGACAGATACTTAGTGTTGCGGCATCACGGCCGGCTTGCCTTCGGCATCGATACCGTCGCCAGGACGCCGCCATCCAGCTGGTTGGTCAACGCCACATCCGCGCCAAAGCCCCGGAGAAGGCTGCGGCAGACGGTCAATCCCAACCCGACGCCACCGGTGTTCCGGTTGCGCGAATCTTCCAGGCGCACGAACGGTTCGAAGACCCGTTCGAGGTCCGCGGCGGGGATTCCCGGCCCTGCATCCTCAATGCGCACGAGCCATGCCAAATCGGTCTCGCCCACCGAGATCCGCGCGCGATTGCCGTATTTCACGGCGTTACCGACGAGGTTGGACAGCGACCGCTTCAGGGCGAGCGGCTTGGCCGATACATAGGCCTTGGGCGGGTTCATCAGGAGAACGTCTTCGCCGGCATCGATATGATCGTCGCAGATCGTCTTCAGGATAGCACCGAGGTCGACGATGCGGACTTCCCCGCCCATCGTTTCGACACGCAGGAAGTCGAGCGTGGATTCGAGCATTTCCTCCATTTCGGCAATATCCTGAAACATCTTCTCGCGCAGCGCTTCTTCTCCAATGAATTCCGCGCGCAATCGCAGCCTGGTCAGGGGGGTGCGCAAATCGTGCGAAATCGCCGCCAAGGTCTGCGTCCGGTCGTTGATGAGGTTCCTGATCCGCCGCTGCATCTGATTGAAGGCGCGAGCGGCATGCCGAACCTCCGTCGCGCCTTCTTCGGCAACGAAAAATTCCGTCTTGCCGGTACCGAGCTGATCGGCCGCATCCGCGAGACGCCGCAGCGGGGCCGTGAGCGAACGCACGAGCAAGATGGAGACCACCAGGACACCAACGGCCATCGCGGTTGTCGATGCCACCGTTCCATGTTGATCGAAGCCCCCGGCGTTGATCAGCGGGGCTGAAACATTGACGAAGCTGCCGTCCGGAAGCTGCAGCGATGCCAGCAAATAGTGAGGATCCCCGACAACGTGGCGCGCTCCTACGCCCTGTTCCGGTCCTGCGCCGATGCGGAGCGACGATTGTGCGAGATCCGGGGCGAAACCGATCAGCCGCTGGCGTAGGCCTGCCGAGAACTGACTATCCGCCCCCCCCGGGGTGATCAGGCTGCGGGAGCCCCAATGAATATCGACGGTGCTGCTCGAAAGGGCATGGGCGGCGCTGTCGCGTTCGGCCGGAGGAATCTCGATCAACGCCCGCTGGACGGTTGCGAGCTTCTCCGCCAACAGTTGCTCGCGCGAGGATACCAGGCGCGTCTCGACCCCGAATTCGTAGACCCAGATGCTGAACAGATGGAACAGTCCGAGGCTGACCAGCAGGATCGCGATCGTGCGCCCCGCCAGGCTGACCGGCCATAGGCGGATCACTGGCGCGTTACCGCGGGAACGAACATGTACCCTGCGCCACGAATGGTCTTGATGAGCGGCGAGGCCGATCCATCCATCTCAAGCTTCTTGCGAAGCCGGCTGATCTGGACGTCGATCGACCGATCGAACCCCTCGGTCAGTCGATGGCGGGCAAGTTCAAGCAGCTGCTCGCGGCGAAGCACCCGATTTGGATGTTCGACGAACGCCAGCAGGAGATCGTACTCACCACCGCTGAGGTCGATCACGACCCCCTCCGGATTGGCCAGTTCATGCCTGTGCGTGTCCAGTGACCAACCGGCGAAGGTGATGTAGCGCTGACGGTGCGCCGTAGTCGGATCACCGGCATGCGCAACCCGCCGCATCACCGCCCGAATGCGCGCGAGCAACTCTCGCGGATTGAACGGCTTGGGAAGATAGTCGTCGGCGCCGACTTCCAGGCCCACGATCCGGTCGGTTTCGTCGCGGCGCGCCGTGAGCATAATGATCGGCATCATCGACCGGGCCCTGATCTCTCGGCATAGATCCAGCCCGGATGTCCCCGGCAGCATCACGTCGAGCACGACGAGGTCGACTTCGGCATTGGCGAGCGTCTCCCTCATTTGAACGGCATCCCGGGCGCCAGTCACGCGAAAGCCGTTTTCGCGCAAGAAACGCCCGATAAGCTGCCGAATCTCCCCGTCATCGTCGACGACCAGAATGTGAGGTTCTATGCTCATGATTTCGACTATACCGTATTCTTCCGGCAAGGTGGGCCCGACTGCCGCGGCGAGGAACGCCGCCGCGACAGTCTGCTTCAGCACGACGGCAACTCTGCAACCGCGGTCGTTACTTTGCCTTCTCCAGCGACGTCACGGTCATGCCATCGGCCGTCTTGGCCACGCTGAAAAGAACCTTGTCGCCTACGGCGGCTTTGTCCAGCAGCGACGGGTCCTGCACCCGGAAGATCATGGTCATCCCCGGCATGTCCATGCCAGCTATCGGTCCGTGCTTGAGAGTGATCTTTCCCTGCTCGCGATCAATCTTGCGCACTTCGCCGTCGGCGGTTCCGGTCATCGCCTGGGCAACCACCATAGGCGTCGCGCCCTGCGCCTGGCCGAGCGCAGGATACAATGCAGCGAAGGAAATCGCCGCCAATAGGGCCATCGTCTTCATCTTCGATCTCCTTGATTAACGCACGAGAACCTTGCCGACCATGCCGGCGTCGAAATGCCCAGGCACGAGACAGCCGAAGTCATACTCGCCCTTGACCTTGGTGAACTGCCAAACCAGGGTTCCGGTCTCGCCGGGGGCTACGGTGATGGAGTTCTTGCCGGCCTCGTGTTCCATCTCCGGGAATTTCTTCATCACTTCGGCATGTTCTTTGAGCTCGGCAGCCGAGCCGAGCACCATTTCGTGTTTCACCGCGCCCGCGTTCTTCACCACGAATTTGACCGTTTCGCCAGGTAGCACCATCACCTTGGCAGGGGTGAAGCGCATGTTGTCATTCATCGTGAGTTCGATGACCCGCGCGCGCGCCTTGGGGTCGCCAGGTTGCCCCAGCGCCGCCGCTTCGCCCGCTTCCTGTGCATGGCCGCCACCATGTCCGGGGCTGGCGCCCGCGATTTGAGCGGTCGCGGCCAATCCCGACAGGGCCGCCGCCGCAAAAACAATTGCACGCATTTCGATATCCTCGATGTGGTTCAGATTGGTCCGTTCCATTCATAGGCAACCGTTCCAGGCGGGTGCTTGAACCAGCCGGGATCGCGGTAGTCGCCGCGGGGCAGGCCCTCGCGCACCTTCATCACGCTGAACATGCCCCCCATTTCGATCGGGCCGAACGGCCCCGTGCCCGTCATCATGGGCAGGGTGTTGTCGGGGATCGGCATCTCCATGTCCTGCATGTCGGCCATGCCGCGTTCGCCCATTACCATGTAGTCCGGCACCAGAGAGGTGATCTTGCGGGCTACCTTGCGGTGATCGACCCCGATCATCGTCGGGACGTCATGTCCCATCGCATTCATGGTGTGATGCGACTTGTGACAATGGATCGCCCAATCGCCGGGTTCACTCGCCACGACCTCGAAGGCGCGCATCGCACCGACCGGGATATCGATCGAGACTTCTGGCCAGCGGGCCGAGGGCGGTACCCATCCCCCATCGGTGCCGGTGACCTCGAAGTCGTAGCCGTGCAGGTGGATCGGGTGGTTGGTCATGGTCAGGTTGCCGACCCGGATACGCACCCGGTCACCCCGGCGAACCGGCAGCGGATCGATGCCGGGAAAGACGCGGCTATTCCAAGCCCACATGTTGAAGTTGGTCATCTCCGCCACCTTCGGCGTCGCGGCACCGGGCTCGATGTCGAAGGAATTGAGGAGAAATACAAAGTCACGGTCGACGCGATACCGTGAGGAATCCCGCGGGTGAACGACAAAGAAGCCCATCATGCCCATCGCCATCTGGACCATTTCGTCCGAGTGCGGGTGGTACATGAAGGTGCCGCTCTTCTTCAGGTCGAATTCATAGACGAAGGTCTTGCCGACCGGGATGTGAGGCTGGGTAAGCCCGCCGACGCCGTCCATGCCGTTGGGCAGCAGCATCCCATGCCAGTGGATGGTCGTATGCTCGGGCAGCCGGTTGGTCACGAAGATGCGTACCCGATCGCCTTCCACGGCTTCGATGGTCGGCCCGGGACTTGACCCGTTGTAGCCCCAGAGGTTGGCCTTCATCCCTGGCGCGAATTCGCGGACCACAGGCTCGGCCACGAGGTGGAATTCCTTGACGTTGCCGTTCATGCGCCACGGCGCCGACCAACCGTTCAAGGTGACCACGGGATTGTAGGGCCGCCCGGTCGCCGGGGCGGACGGCGCAAGCGTCTTCGGGTCGTCGCGCAGCATCGGTTCGGGCAAGGCGGCCAGCGCCGTGCGCTGTACCACGGCGCCGCCGATCAGCGCGGCGCCGGCAGCGAAGAGAGAACGTCTGGTTACCATCGAATTTGATTCCTTCGCTTAGTCGCCGCCGGCGTCCGCGCCGGCAAGCCGCAGGCCTCCACCAGCAGACATGCCGGCATCGGCGATCGTCACGAACTGGAGGTCGGTGTCGGCGATCCAGAAATCGCGTTGCGCGTCGATCGCGGCGATCACACTGCGGATCTGGGCCTGAGCATCGATCAGAAGCTCGAACACGCTGGACAGCATGCCGTTGTAGCGCAGCTGCATCTCCTCGGAGATGCGGGTGCGCAGCGGCACGACCTCGTCGCGATAGGCGATCGCGAGATCGAGGGCCGTCCGGTAGTTGATGTAGGCTTCGCGGGCTTCGGAACGGGCATTCACCGCCGTGCCGGCCAATCGATGAGCCGCCTGCTGGTAGAGGTATTCGGCTCGGGCGACCTTGGCATCGCCCCAGTCGAAGATCGGGATCTCAAGGCTGATCTCATAGCCTGTCGAGCGTGCGCCACCCCCGGTTTCGCGGATGTAGCTCGCATCGAGCACGTTGACGAATCCGGTGGCGCGGGTCAGGCCAAGCGATGTCGCCAGGCTGTCGATGGCGGCCCTACCGGCCTTGATGTCGAGCCGGTCCCGCACCGTCGTCGCCTCGACATCCGCAACATCGACCGGCTGGGCGGGCAGGTCGGGCAGGCGCGGCGGAAGCTTGAAGGCGGTATTGGGCCCCCACAAGCCCAACAGCCGCGTCAGTTTCTCGCGCTCGCTGGTCGCGGCCCGCCGGGCCACTCCTGTTTGCGCCGTCGCGTCGGCATGGAAAGCCTGCTCGCGGGCGAAGTCGAGGGTGTTGAAATTCCCGACCCGGGCCATGCGGCGGGCCAGCTCGGCGCTGGCTGCGGTCGCCTCCCTGACCTGCATGACATAGTCCGCGACCTGGCCGGCCGCGATGGCGCGGTAATATGCCCGCCGGGTTTCGGCCGCGATGCGCAGGACCGCGTTGGCGGTGTTAAGCTTGGCGACGGTCAGGCGGTTCTGCTCGATATCGATGCGCAGCGGCATGAACAAGACGTCGACCACGGACAGCGTGAACTTGCGTTCGATATCGACGACGCCGGCACTTTCGAGGCGCTTGAACGAAAACCCCGGGTTGGGCAGGCGATAGGCCTGGGCCAGATCCGCGGCGGCCAGCCCGAGTTCGGACAGGTCAATCTGGAGCGCCCGGTTGTTGAGCATCGCGATCTCGACGGCGTCGTCGACCGTCAGCGGCTGGGCCAGGAGTGTTTCGACGCGGGATCGGGCCTTGTCGGCAGCCTCGTCATTGGAAATCCATGCCGGCTGGCGCCCTGTCTTTGCCTTTGTAATGGCGTTGACGTCGTCAAAGCTGGATTGGGCGATCGGCCCGGCGCAGCCTGCCAGCAATAAGGCGATCGCCGCGGCGGCCAAGCCGCCGCGCAAGGTGCGGGGCTCAACCGCCATGATGGGCTCCGTGGCCGGTGACCGGCGTCAGCGGTGCCGCCTTTGGCGTCTCGCTCTCGCCGGATTGGGAAGACGGTGTCGGATCGGCGGCAGCGTCCGCTTCGCCTTTCAGGGCGCCAGCGTGGCCGCCAACCTGCCCGACGGTCCTGTTGGCGTCCTTCCACGGAATCCGCTTTACGTCCCGGAAAGGCTCATACCCTTTGAAGACCGGGTCGTAATGCAACGCCGATGTCGGGGCCGTCGGATCGGCCGGATCTGGCGCTGCTTTGCTCGACCCTTCTGCAGTCCATGCGGGCCCGGCTGCAAGCCATAGGCCAGTTGCCAGAAGCAAACCTCGTGTCAATTCATCCTCCGCCGTCGATGGGCCAACCGCAGCGGAAGGTAGCGACGTCGCAATACCCGAAGTTTGCTCCTCTGTTACATAGTATTGCAGCGGCGGGCGCGGTGCGGCCCCGGAGCGGGCGCGGCGATCAAAGCTGGCCGGGCCTGTCAGCCGCGCGCGTTGCTGAGCCCATGGCGTCGGAGCTCGCGGCGGGAAAGTTGACGCTTGGCAATCGCGTATCGCCGCTCAGGATGCTCTGCGAGGTACCGTTTTCGTGAAGCCTCGTCGTCGGTGGGCGGGCCGGCCAGAACCGCCTCGCCGGTCACTACGTCGAAGCAGCCGGGCGTGACCAGACGACGCACCACTCTCTCGATCAGACGCATCGCGCTGTCGAAATAGACCGACCGCGCGACCTCTTCGAGAACCAGGTAGGCGCGATATTCGGGCTTCGGCAGATCCGCGAAGGTCACCTCATACCAGATGCCGTCGATCTTCCGCAGATGCCTGGCCGCCACATCAAGGCTATCCGACGGCCTGGGCCGCCGATGCATCGCTCTCCGCAGGCGCTTCACCTCCTGAATCTCGGGGAGATCTCCGGTGCGCTTCAGGATGCCGTCTGCCGGGTCGACGTAGAGCGGTTCGTACCATGGCCAGGGATCGCCAACGCCTAGTGGCCCTGGCATGCGCCCGTGCGCATTGACCTGGACGAAGTTCGGCAGGTGGTCGCGAACATGCTGCTGCACCGTGCTGGTGACGCGAAGATTGCGGGCGATCTCGCTATAGACGTCGTTCCAGGGGCGCCCGACCTGGCGCTCGAGGAAGCGCCACAGCGGCCGGAGATTTTCGTTGAGGTCTTTGTAGGCGCCCCGCTCCAGATACGGCCGTTGCATGCCCTGTTTGGAAGGCAGATGATCGAACGGCACGGGGCGGCCCTTGCGCGTCCAGATACCGCCGTAGCGCGGACGCTCCACGAGCACTCGCGACATGTCATGGCGCATGGCACAGCCTCGGTTCGAATTTGGGATGAACAAGAGGAGGCGCCGCCATTAACGGCGGGCGGGCGGGCTGGAATTGTCGGGTAGCCGGATCCTTCTTGCGCGCTGAGGTATGCCGGAAAGGA
This sequence comes from Rhizorhabdus sp., assembly GCF_018006725.1. Taxonomy (GTDB): domain Bacteria; phylum Pseudomonadota; class Alphaproteobacteria; order Sphingomonadales; family Sphingomonadaceae; genus Rhizorhabdus. Next base: position 3,511 of record NZ_JAGMXV010000088.1, on the reverse strand, counting down.
ACGCACTCTGTCAAATCACGGTTGGGGAGGATAGCAGCGCCGCTCGCCGAAACGCTGCGCCATGGCCTGGTCTTAACGTCTCTGCCTCTCAGCTATTGCCGCGTTCTAAGCCGTCTTGGCCGAGCTCGGCCCTGCTGCGGCGACAACTGACGACGGCATCGAGAATATCGGCCTGGCGAGGAACAGGAGCGTCGCCCGGCAGCAACCAATTGATGCCCTGGAATTGAAATCTGTTGATGAAGAAACGGCCGTTGTCAGCGCCAATTCATGATATTGATGAATGGCTTAGATGTTTGCGATTTGAAGTTTGCTAGTGAAATTCGAAAATTGAAGCTTTGAACTGAAACCGACACAGGTAACCGTCATCGTCGTCGTCGATCAAGCGCGCCTCCGCCGCTCGGCGATGCGCCTTCGCAAAACGCACCCAAATGATTCTAACAGGAACATCAGGACTTTAAACGGGAACTAGGAATTTTCTGGCCGCAATTATTCCCGGTCTACCCATTTCCCGGGAAGCGTAGGGCGTCTCCGTTGCCGTTGTCCGTCGATGGCGGCTCCAACCAGCAAACTATGACACTGACATGATCGTAACTGCTTGAATTCGCTGACATATTCGTACGCCCATGGCGTTCGCCACGCTCAAATCCCGCATTGGAATCGTTTCCAAACGATCATTTCATGATAACCTGGGGATATGGAAGGACGGCCGGGTGCCGTTCGATTCACGGTATCCAGTTATGCTGATCGGCTACGCCCGGGTTTCGACCGACGACCAGCGCAACGCCTCGCAGCTCGACGCGCTGCGCCAGGCCGGTTGCGAGGTGATCCACGAGGAGGAGGGGTCCGGCGGCAACCGGGCCCGGCCGCGGCTGCTGGCCATCCTCCGCTCGATCGGCCCGGGCGACGTGCTGGTCGTCGTCCGGCTCGACCGGCTGGCCCGCTCGCTGCAGCACCTCCTCGAGGTGATCGAGATCCTGACAGCCCGCGGCGCCCATTTCCGCAGCCTCAACGATCCGGTCGACACCTCGAGCCCGCAGGGGCGGTTCTCGCTGCAGGTGCTGGGCGCGGTGGCCGAGCTCGAGCGGGCGCTGATCCGCGAGCGCACCCGGGCCGGGCTGCAGGCGGCCGCAAGGCGGGGCAGGGTAGGGGGCAACCCGGCGCTGCGCGCCGGCGATCCGGCCGCCCGGGCGGCGTTGTCGCAGGCACGGAAGAGCGCGTACCGGGCGCGGGCGGCGGCTTCCGCCGGCGACGTCCTGCCGATCGTCCGGCGGCTGCGGCCGCACAAGCCCTGGCCGGAGGTCGCCCGCGCGGTCAGCGCGGCGCTGGGGACGAGCTGGACGGCGGACCGGCTGAAGCGGATGGTGGCGTCGCTGGTCGGCCAGAAGCTCGCCGACGCGGCGCTGCTCGGCCGGGCGCGGCCGCGGCGACCGGCCGACGATCCGGCCTACATCGTCGCCGGACTCCTGCAGCGCGAGCCCGGGATGACGCTCGCCGATCTGGCGCGCCAACTCGAGGCTATGCGCGTCAAGACCGCCCGCGGCGCGACCGCCTGGCCGCTGTCATCGGTCGCCGCGCTGCGTGCCCGGGTTCTCGCCGGCAACCTGGCTTGACCACAGCCATGCTGCCGACCAGCACTCAGCCGATACGGGAGCGCGGTCCGAGACTGGGATCGCCGACGGCGGCACACGATGGCGTGGAATTGAAGTTTTCTGGTGAAAGAATGCGTTCGGCGGCCGCAAATAGGTGAACATGGCGCACGGGCTATCGCGGGCGCGATTTGGACTCCGTTGATGAAAAGCCGGGATTTGAAATTTTGAGCTGAAATTGGCCAGACCTGGGCCCTTAAATCTCCTCCGGCCGAAGGTAAGCCTTCTGGTAAGCCCCGCAAGGAGGGCCCCAGAGGCTCGACCTTGCCCATGCAGCCCGGTTACCGGCGATCATTTTGTGATAGGTGCTATTATCACCAGTAACTCTTGATGCCGGAATCGCGGGGGAAACGTGCTGCGAACATGACACCTGCCCCCCTCCTTTCCGGCGTTTCCAGATCGCCCGCAGGGCGCGGCCGGGCAGGGCGGCCGCGGTTGGCTCCACCCGAGCTGCCGGCCGGCTGGCCGGAAATGAGGGCGGTCGACCAGCTAGGCAGATACTGCGGATGACGGGTAACCGGCAAGATGAGCCCGGCTTCGCTCAGCGCCGGCGCTCAGGCGCGGCCAACCCGTCGGGATGCCGTCCATGAGGCCCACCGGAAGCCAGGCGCGATCACCCGCGGACGCCAGGCCGCTCCCTGGGCCGCGAGAAATACCGGCAGCCCAGTGCCGCCCCCGGTGCCACGATTGTTGCCGCAGCCCCGCCGTCACCCCGCAGGAGCACGCTAGGCTGGCGCCGAGGGTGACGATGGTGCAGGGACGGTTCGTGTCGCTCGCTAGCCGCTGTGGCTTCGTAATGGTGTCGCGCGACAGTGAACGCTGCCCGTTGCTCGGCCCGGGTGGCTGCACCGTCTATGCCGACCGCCCGCTGGTCTGCCGCCTGTTTGGCGCCACCGCGGGCGTGATGGAACTGGCCTGCCCGCACGGCTGCGGCCCGGCCGACGCCGGCGACACGCTGACGGCGGACGAAGCGCTCCGGCTGTGGCGGGCCGCCGGCGCGAATGTCTAGGGCGCCGCGCAAGCGTCGCGGCGCCGGGCCTGCGGCCACCAACGATCGCGGACGGCGATGAGTGACAACGGCCCGACTACCTCGACCGATACCGCGATCGTGCCCGGCCCCGACCTGGACGCCGCCCGCGCCCTTGGCCTGGTCCTCGATGCCCGGCTCGACGCCGACGAGCTGCTCGACCGCCTGTGCGCCTGGGCGGCGCGGGCCGAGGGCGCCTATGCTGACAACACCTGGCGGGCCTGGCGGGCCGATATCCGGGTCTGGTGCGCCTGCTGCCGCGCCGGCGGCAGCGCGGCGTTTCCGGCGGCGCCAGCCGACGTCGCCGCCTTCGTGGTCGACGCCGGCGCGCAGGGCAGGGTGGTGGCCACCATCTCGGCGCGCGCGCCAGACCCGGCGCGAGATCCAGACGAGATGGTGACCCTGGCCGTGCGCTCGCTCGCCCGGACCCGCGGCACCCGCCAGCGCCAGGCCGAGCCGCTCCATGCCGAGGACCGGGACCTGATGATCGCGGCGCTCGGCTGGGAAGACCCTGAAGGCCGCGGTCGCATCATGTCGACCCGCGATATCCGCGACGCAGCATTGATCTGCCCCCTCTACGACGGCCTCTTCCGGCGCGAGGAGGTGGTCGGCCTGCGGATCGAGGATCTCGACGTTCAAAAAGAGGGCGATGGCCTGATCCTGCTCCGGCGCAGCAAGGCCGACCAGGAAGGGGAGGGTGACCTGCGCTAACTGGGGTCTCCTCGTTTTCAGTGCAATAAGTGACGGTACGAAAAGCTAGCACTGGCGCGGAGGTGGTGTTGGTAGATCGTTGATTTCATTGACTTTCCTGTTCACTTTCAAATCTGCGATTCGTGGC
>NZ_JAGMXV010000086.1 GCF_018006725.1 Rhizorhabdus sp. | reverse complement strand
GCATGTTCCTGGGTGGCGCCGGGCTGGCCGACACGATCCTTTACTGCCGCAACAAGATCTACCCGCTCGGCCTGCCGAACGGGATCAGCCACTTCCTGACCGCGATCGCGGTGCTGGTCACGCTGATCCTGGGCATCCGTACCGCCTTCCTGCCGCCGGCCGCGCGCCCGCTGAAGGTGTCGATGATGCGTGCCGGGCAGATCCAGGGGCGTTTCTCGCTGCTGATCGTCACCACCCTGCACAAGCTGCTGCTCGGCAGCAGCACCGGCGGCAGCGCCGCATCGGGCGCGCTGCAGCTGATGGTCGTCGAGCAGCGTCCGCTGCCGCTGCTCCGCGCCCTGTTCGCAGGCATCTTCGGCCGCGTCGGGCGCGACAGGATGGACGGCGTCCATTTCGAATATGGCGACGAGATCCAGATCGAAGGCGAGCGCTCGAGCGTGATCCTCGACGGCGAAATCTTCCAGGCCGATGCGGGCAAGCCGATCGTTCTCAAGACGACCCCGCCGGTCCCCTTCCTGCGCCTGGCCGCCTGATACCAGCCTTATGCCGCTCGAAACGCTGGTCGCGACGGAGCTCGCCGAGCCTGTCGATCCTCGGGTCACGGCCATGGCGGCGGCGCTTGCCGCACGCTATCCCGATGCCGCCCGGTCGGTGCTGTTCTATGGATCCTGCCTGCGGGAAGCCAATGTCGACGGGCTGATGCTCGACTTCTACCTGATCGTGTCGGACTATCGCGCGGCCTATGGTCCTGGCTGGCTCGCCTTCGCCAACCGCCATGTCCCGCCCAACGTCTTTCCGTTCGAACATGACGGCCTGATCGCCAAATATGCGGTGCTGAGCGAGGATGACTTCGTCCGCCTCGCGTCCTCTGCCACCCGGAACGTGTCGGTCTGGGCCCGCTTCGCCCAGCCCTCGCGCCTCGTATGGGCAGCCGATCAGGGGGCTACAACGCACGCCGCATTGGCGATCGCCGGTGCGGCGCCTGCTCTGCTGTCGGCGGCCCGCCCCCTGCTGGCCGACCGCCTCGGTGTCGCGGAGCTGTGGGAAGGCGCCTTCGCTCTCACCTATGGGGCCGAACTCCGCGCCGAGCGCAAGGGCCGGGCCTCGTCGGTCGTCGGTGCAGATCCCGATCGCTATGCGCGCTTCACCGCCCCGGCCCTTGCCACGGCAGGACTTGGCGCCACGATCGAGGGCGGCATCGTCAACTTCGCCGCGACCATCGCCTCCACCGAACGCAAGGCAGCGGAGGCAGCCTGGCGCCGGCGCCGACGCGAAGGCAAGGCGCTCACCTTGCTCCGGCTCGCCAAAGCCAGCACCACCTATGCTGGCGGCATCGATTATCTCGCCTGGAAGATAAACCGCCATGCGGGCGCGGCGATCGAGATAAAGCCGTGGCAGCGGCGCTGGCCGATATTGGGCGCGCTCGCGCTGCTCCCTCGCCTCGTCCTGCGCGGCGCAGTGCGCTGAATCTGCGAGCGCGCGCGGCCGTTCAGGCCGCCTGCGACGCCGTCCGGCCCGTGTGTCGGCCCATTGCCCGCCCGATCGCATGTCCCAGTGCGGATATGGTGAAGGGCTTGCGCAGGACCTCATGGTCCGCAAAATCTTCGGTCTGCCCGGCTTCACCGACATAGCCGGTGACGAACAGCACCGAGATTCCCGGATAGTCGCGGCTGATCGTCGCGATCAACTCGGGCCCTGTCATGCCGGGCATCATCACATCGGTCAGCACGAGATCGAAGCTCTGTCGCTCGGCCAATATGGCGAGGGCCTCCTCGCCCGAGCTACAGGCGCGCACGGCATGGCCGAGTTCGGCAAGGCCCGCCCGGGTGGACGCCTGGACGCGGGGATCGTCCTCGACCAGCAAGATGTCGAGTGCACCGGTATCGGGCCGAGCGGCGACGGTCAGATCCATGGCGCTGCGCTGCGCCGCCACGCCATGATGGCGCGGCAGGAGCAGCGAGATGGTCGTTCCCTTGCCCAATTCGGACGCGATGCGGACGTCGCCCATCGACTGGCGAACGAAACCGAAGATCTGGCTGAGCCCGAGCCCCGTACCCTTGCCAACCGGCTTGGTCGTGAAGAAGGGTTCGAAAGCGCGTTCCATCACCTGCTGCGACATGCCGCACCCGGTATCGGCGACGCTGATCCTTACATAATCGCCCGGCTTGAGCCCGCCGCTCGTCGGCGCATCAAGCGTGACATCCTCGACCATGATGTCGAGGCGGCCAGCCCCCTCCATCGCATCGCGGGCATTGACCGCAAGATTGAGAATCGCATTTTCCAGCTGGTGTGCGTCTGCCCAGATCGGCCAGGCCGCCCGGGTCGGATGGACCTCGACGATGATGCGCTCACCCAAAGTGCGGTCGAGCAGCACCTTCATGCCGGACACCAGCTTCGCCGGCTGGACCGCGTCGGGCAGTAGCGGCTCGGCGCGCGCGAAGGACAGCAGCCGGCGGGTCAGCGCCGCCGCCCGGTCCGCACCTTCGAGTGCGCCATCGATGTACATGCCCGCCTCGGCCGGCTGCTTCGTCAGTTTCCTTCGGGCGAGATCGAGGCCGCCCACCACCACCGAAAGCATGTTGTTGAAGTCGTGCGCAATGCCGCCGGTCAGCTGGCCGACCGCCTCCATTTTCTGCGCCTGCGCCAGCTGCGCTTCGGCCCGAGCGCGGGTCTCGCTTTCCGCGAGCAGGCGGCGATTGGCTTCGCTCAATTCCTGGGTCCGCTCGGCAACGGCGGCCTCCAGTTGCGCTGCGCGGTCCGCCTCGACTTCCATAGCCTCGGCCGCATGCGCACGCTGGGCCACCGCTGCAGCCGCAAGCCAGCCCAGCAGGATGGCCAGCCCCATCAACGACAGCCCGAGGACGGACAGGAGGGTAGCGAACCAGTTGGCCCGCTCGGCGGAGAACAGCGTTGCTTCGGATCGCTGCCCAAGTCGCTCGCGCTCACGCGCGGCGATCTGTTCGAGCGTCTCGGAAATGGCGCGGACGTTGGAAGACTCGCCCGCCTTGCTGAACATGCCGATCGCGTACCAGCCCTTGCCGACATTGGCGAAGGAGGCTGCAGCGGCGAGTTCCTTTTCGCGGTCGGCGGCAAGCGCCTCCAGTTTTCGGACGAGGCGCTGCTGACCAGGCTGGCCGGAGGTCAGCCGGTCGAGCTGGCGCAGCTGGCTCATCGCCCGGCGCCATTCGTCGTAGAAGATCGTACCGACCTTGCGATCGCTACTGACGACATAGCGGGCCAGCGCCGCTTCGGACCGCGCCATCGACGCATCGAGCGATCGCGTGAGGACCATGATGTCGTAGCTGTGCTGTTCCCGCCGCAACGCCGCGTCGCGGGCGTCGTTCGACCGCGCGACCATGGTCACGACCGCAATCAGCAGGCCGATCGCCACCACGACCAGCAGGGCCGCCGCGATCGATCGCCGCGTGCCTTGCGACAGGTTCCGTACCCACGCAACGGAAGCGTTGAAGGTCATGACGGTCTTGTATCGCACCCGAAGCGACCGGGATAGCCCATCCCGGTCCGTCCCGCGTCGGTCAGGCTATGACGCCGATCGCCCGGCCCGCACTTTCGAACATCGCCAGGATCTGATCGACCTGCTCGTCGCTATGCTCGGCACAGAGCGAACAGCGCAGCAGGAAGGTGCCCGCAGGCGTCGCCGGAGGACGTGCCGTGTTGACGTAGAGGCCTGCTTCGAGAAGCCCCTGCCACAGCGCGACGGCCTGGGCCATGTCGGTCAGGATCACCGCGATGATTGCCGACTGGGCGGTCTCGGTGCCGAGCTTGTAGCCCATGTCGCGCAGCCCCTGGTGCAGGCGGCGCGAATTCTTCCACAGATGGGCGCGCTTCTCGCCCGCATGCATGAGCTTGCGGATCGAGGTGGCAGCGGTCGCGACCACCGACGGCGGCAGCGAGGCGGTGAAGACATAGGGGCGGCAGACGAGGCGCAGAACTTCGAACTTCGGATGGTTCGAGACGCAGAAACCGCCGACCGTGCCGACCGACTTGGAGAAGGTGCCCACGACGAAGTCGATGTCGTCGGCAACGCCCGCTTCCTCGAACACGCCGCGGCCATGTTCGCCGAAGAAGCCCATACCATGGGCCTCGTCGCACAGGATCATCGCGCCGTGCTTCTTCGCGACCGCCACCATCTCGGGCAGCGGCGCGATGTCGCCCATCATCGAATAGACGCCCTCGAGAACGACCAGCTTGCCCGCCTCGGCCGGCAGGCGGCCAAGCCGCTTGTCGAGATCCTCGACCGAATTGTGGCGGAAGCGGACGATCTCGGCGTCGCCCAGCCAGCAGCCGTCATAGATGGACGCGTGGCTGTCGGCATCGAGGATGATGTAATCGCCCTTGCCCGCCAGCGTCGAGATCATGCCCAGATTGGCCTGGTACCCGGTCGAGAAGACGATCGCGTGCTTGGTGCCGTAGAATTCCTTGAGCGCGTCTTCGCACTCCTTGTGGCCCTGATAGGTGCCGTTGAGCACCCGGCTGCCGGTCGTGCCCGCGCCATAGGCGTCGAGCGCGGCCTTGCCGGCGGCGATGACATCGGGGTCGAACGTCATGCCCATATAGTTGTAGGTGCCCAGCAAGATGGTCTTCTTGCCGTTGATCAGCGCCTCGGTCGGCGACAGCACCTTTTCCATGACGATCGCATAGGGATCGCGCACGCCGGTCGCGAGCAGCGCCTCCCGCTCGGCGATGAGCGGGTCGAACTTCGAGAAGAGATCGGTCGCCAAGGTCAGCCCCGCAGCTTCATGACGGCATCGACGAGCTGTCCGACAGTCTCGATCTCGGCCTGCATGTTCATCGTGATGATGATGTCGAACTCGTCCTCGACGGCGGCGACGAAGTCCATCACCGTCAGGCTGTCCCATTCGAGATCGCCTGCGAAGCTGGTCGCGTCGGTCAGGTCGATCCCCTTCTTGTTGAAGGGCTCGATCTGCTCGGCCACGCGGGTGAAGGTATCGTCTCTGCTGCTCATCATCGTTCCTCAGTGCGATTGCGCGACCGTCCATTTGGGACCGATCGCCTCACGCGGCGAAATAGCGATCCGCGAGCGCGGAACCGGCATCGCCCGTTTCTTCCGCTCTAGGATGACAGAGCCGCGCTTGCCAAGCGATTGCGGCGGCTTCGCGGCAGAGCGGAGGCGGGAGCCGACTTTCCCGACCTCCGTCACGCAATTGTCTCTTTGCCGCCCCACCAGGCCGTGCCATTACCGGCGCGCACTTCAGAGGGACACATGGCAGCCGACGAAACAAGAGCGCCGCCGCGCGGTCAGTTCGCGCCCGATGCGGTCCATCTCCTGCGCACCGCCCAGCAGATCCAGTATCAGCTGAGCCAGATGGCCGACCAGAAGGCCAACATGCTGATGGGCGCCACCTTCGTCATCTTCACGATCACGGTCGGGCAGATCAAGGCCGGCGGCCAGGCGCCCGTCGCGCTGATGATACTGGGCGCGGCGGCCTTTCTCTCGGCTCTGCTGGCGGTGATGGCGGTGCTGCCCTCGACCAAGGTCCCGCCCCGTGCCGACGGCCCCGCGAACATGCTGTTCTTCGGCTCCTTCACGCAGATCCGGGAAGACGAGTTCGTCCAGTTCGTGCTGGACACGGTCACCGACAGCGACGCCGTTTACGCCGCCTTCGCCCATGACATCTACCAGAATGGCCGCGTTCTCGCCCGCAAGAAGTACCGGCTGCTCGGCTATGCCTATCGCGTGATGCTGGGCGGGCTGATCCTCAGCTTCATCGCCTTCATGGGCCAATTGGCAGTCGATTTCGGCTGAGCGCAGCCGTCAGAGCCACCCCTGCGCGCGATACCAGGCAGCGGTCGCATCGAGCCCTTGCTGGGCCGCCACCTCCGGCCGCCAGATCGATGCCGGCGGACGGGTCCGCACCACCCAGTCCGGGTGACAGAAATAGCGGACGCGATCGCCGGTCAGCTTCGCCTTGTCGCCCAGCCGTTGCCGCTCGACGAAAGCGGCCAATTGCAGCAGCGGCTTGGGCGTGGATAGCGTCAGGAGCCTCGGCCGGCCGACGGCCGCACCGATCATCCGGCCAAATTCCTTGTGCGAATATCCCTCGGACACACCATCGTCCGGCTCGTAGATCTGCGCGTGGCTTTCGGGCGCATCGACGAGCGCGACCAGAAGCCGCGCCAGGTCACCCGCTTCGATCAGCGACAGACGCCCCTTGGGCGGCAGCGGCAGTATCCCGCGGCGCGCGGCGATGCGGAACAGTTCCAGCATCTCGCGGTCGCCCGCGCCGTAGATCGCCGGCGGGCGCACGATCGTCCAGTCTAGCGAGGATTGGACCACCATCGCCTCGGAGGCGCGCTTCGACCAGCCATAATCGGACAGGTCCGGCTCGCGCGCGGAGAGCGACGAGACATGAACGAAGCGGCGCACGCCGGCGGCTTCGGTGGCGGTGACAAGCGAGGCGGTGCCGGTGACATTACCCTCGACGAAGCCCGCCAGGGTCGGCGCGTTGACCACGCCCGCGACATGGATGACCGCATCGACGCCATCGACCAGTTCGCCGAGCGCGACATGATCCTCGAGCGTCCCGCGGAGCCACTGGACATTAGAGTGCGGCAGTTGCGCCCGGCGGGTCAGCGCGCGCACCTCATGGCCTGCTTCGGCCGCGAGGCGCAACACATGCCCGCCCAGGAAACCTGTGCCGCCCGTGACCGCGACGATCATAGGAGCGGTGACCGCGACGATCATAGGAGCACCATATGGTCGCGGTGGACGAGTGCCGAGCGTGGAGCGTAACCGAGCACTTCTTCCAGCGCATCGCGTCGGCGACCGACGATTTTCGCCGCATCGTCCGCGTCATATTCGGCAAGGCCGCGCGCGAAGGCTTCCCCCTCCGGACCGCAAATGTCGACGACGTCGCCGCGCGAGAAGCGTCCCTGCACGCCCGTCGCGCCCGCCGCCAGCAGGCTGCGTCCTTCCAGCAGCGCCGCCGCCGCTCCGGCATCGACCATGACCCGGCCCTTGGCCGTCAGCCGCCCTGCCAGCCATGCCTTGCGCGCACTGCCGACGCGGCTGCCGAGAAAGACCGTCCCGCGTCCATCGGCCTCATAAGCCGCCAGAGGATGGTCGCGCTTGCCGGAGATGATCGCTAGATGCGCGCCCGACCGCTGCGCGATTCGCGCGGCCTCCAGCTTCGAGATCATGCCGCCCGACCCCATGCCGGACGCCGAGCCGCCATCGGCCATGGCACGGATGCGCGAGTCGATCCGTGCGACTTCCGGCACGAGTCGGGCAGTCGGATCGCGATGGGGATTGGCAGTGTAGAGACCGTCGATGTCGGACAGCAGGATCACCCCGCCGGCGCCCGCTGCCTGTCCGATGCGGGCAGCCAGGCGATCATTGTCGCCGAAGCGAATTTCCTCGGTCGCGACCGAGTCATTCTCGTTGATCACCGGCACGACGCCGAGGCTCAGCAGGCGATCGAGCGTGGAAGCCGCGTTGAGATAGCGGCGACGATCCTCCAGATCGTCGAGCGTCACCAGCATCTGCGCCGCCGTCAGCCCCTGCTCATGGAGCAATTCGGCCCAGCAATGCGAGAGCGCGATCTGGCCGGTCGCAGCCGCTGCCTGCGCATCCTCGAGGCTGGCGCGTCCGCCCTTGGCCAGACCTAAACGACGGGCGCCCAGCGCGATCGCGCCCGAGGACACCACGGCGATCTGCTGCCCCGCGCGGTGCCGGACCGCGAGATCGGCCACGACGCCCTCCAACCAGTCCCGCCGGACCTTGCCGTCGGGATCGACGAGCAATGCCGAACCGATCTTGACGATCAGTCGGGAGCAGGCGGCGGGAGCGAAGTGGCTGGCGGACATCGTCAGATCGGTGACCAGGGCTCGTCATTCTCATTGGCGGCGGTCGTCTCGGGCGCCGGACCGAGAATCTCGATGATCTGGTCGAGCACTGCGGGCAGGCCTTCGCCGCTAGCCCCCGACAACAGCATCACCTCGGCGCCGCTCTTCTTCGCCAGCTTCTTGGCGAGTTTGTCGAGCAGCTTGGGCTCGACCGCGTCGATCTTGTTGAGTGCAAGCACCTGTGGCTTGTCGGCCAGACCCGCGCCATAGGCGTCGAGTTCGCCGCGCACGATCTCATAGGCGTCGACCGGGTCATCCCCACTCGCATCGACGAGATGCAGCAGCACCCTGCACCGCTCGATATGCCCCAGGAAGCGATCACCGATGCCGGCACCGTCGGCCGCGCCCTCGATCAGACCTGGAATGTCGGCGACGACGAATTCGCGGCCCTTGTGGCTGGCGACGCCCAGTTGCGGACGGATCGTCGTGAAGGGATAGTCGCCGACCTTCGCCTTGGCGTTGGAAACGGCGTTGATGAAGGTCGACTTGCCGGCATTGGGCAGCCCGACGAGGCCACAATCGGCGAGCAGCTTCAGCCGCAGCCAGACCCACATCTCCTCGCCCGGCCACCCTCTGCCATGCTGACGCGGCGCGCGGTTGGTCGAGGTCTTGTAGCTGGCATTGCCGCGGCCGCCGTCGCCTCCGCGCAGGAAAACCTCGCGCTGTCCGGCAACGATGAAGTCGGCGAGAACCTCGGACTTGTCCTCGGACAATATCTGCGTTCCCACCGGCACCCGGATCACCAGATCATTGCCGCCGGCGCCGGTGCGATTTGAGCCGGCGCCGCCATGCCCGCGCTGCGCCTTGAAATGCTGCGTGTAGCGGAAGTCGATCAGCGTGTTGAGGCCAGCGACCGCTTCGAAGATGATATCGCCACCCTTGCCGCCATGGCCGCCGTCGGGGCCGCCATATTCGATATATTTTTCGCGCCGGAAACTGACAGCTCCAGGCCCGCCCGATCCCGAGCGAATGAAAATCTTTGCTTGATCCAGAAAATGCATCGCGCGCCTTTATACCAATTGGCGGCGAAAAGAACCCGTCGGCACGCGCAACCACACGAATAGATGAGGGTGTTACCAGCCGCGCATCACGCGCAGTTGATGTGCCAGCGTCTGGCGTGCCGAATCGCGCGGCAGGTCGAGCGCTTCGGCGATCGATTCGCCGAGCAGGCCCTCGCCGAGAGCCGTGAGCACCAATATGTGCGTGATCTGCCGCAAAGGCGCACCGCGATATTCGCCGAGTTCCTCGACCACGGTGTGAACCGCCTCGAGGATCGGCACCAGCCCTTCGCGCTCTCCCGTAACGACCATCCAGGATACGAGAGCGGCGAGGCCCTGCTTCTCGAAGATGTCGAAAGTGATGTCGACGACTTCGCGCAGATCGCTCTCGTTACGCCGCGCCTCGATGACTTTCTGCTCGATCTCCGCCACCGCGCGACTCACCACCATCTCGGCCATCGCGCGGCGCAGTTCGCCGGCCGATCCGAAATGGTGCAGCACATTGGCGTGGGTACGGTTGATGCGCTTGGCAACCGCCATCAGCGTGACGGCTTGCGGACCTTCCTCGATCAAAATGGTGCGCGCAGCGTCGATAGCGCGGAACCGCATCTCCTCGGTGGAGAGACGCAGACGGGTGTGTGGCATCGTCGGCTCCCCCTTAGGCCGTCCCGGCGAGAAGCGGCCAACAAGCAGACCGCCGCTATCGTCGCCCTAGCATAGCGGCGGCCGGGCTCGCCCAGCATTTTCTGTCATGGAATCAAGCAAGGCTTTGGCGCCCGGCCAAAAATCAGCTCAGGCTGCCAGAGCGGCCTCACGATCATAGCCGATGCTCGCATCCTCATCGCTGCTGGTCGTGGCAAAAGCGCGCCGTTCGAATTCGACGCAGTTCACCACCATATCGCGGGCGCGACACATGCGGGTGCTCAACGTGCCGGTAGGCTGGAAACCCAGCTTCGTGAGCACGCGGCCCGATGCTGCGTTGTCGGCGAAATGACCTGCGCGCAGCGTCGGCAGGCGGAGACCGTTGTCGGCGATGTCCATCATCGCACGGCCGGCCTCGGTCGCGAAACCCAGCCCCCAATAGGAGCGAGCGATCCAGTAGCCGAGTTCCACGCCCTCCTCGGTCGCGTCCAAGGCAATCCCACCGACAAGACGGGGAGCGCCCAGAGTGCGCGCAAAAATAAGGAAATTGGGGAGCGAGCCATGATCGGCCGCCAGAAAGGCCTCGGCATCGGCCAGCGTATAGGGCCAAGGCGCGCGCGCCAGCCTCGATACGATGGCGAAGTCGCCGATCGCCGCCGCCAAAGCCGGGGCATCCTCTCTCCAACCAGGACGCAGCAACAGCCGCGGGGTACGAGCGAACATTTCATTCTCCCTTATCGCTGCCCCGGAAACGCCTTTGAACCCAAAAGGTTACAGCGGGGCGACAGTTTTCTGAGGGAGAAAATAAAAAGGGAGAGGTGCGACCCTCTCCCTCATCGGTCCGGCGTGCCGGACCCTCGGGTCGCCTCTCCGGACGACCCTCGACGGATCATCCGTTTATTCAGCCGCCTCGGCGAACGCCGCGACGCTGACATATTTGCGGCCAAGCTTGCCGCTGTGGAATTCGACGCGGCCTTCGGCGAGCGCGAACAGCGTGTGATCCTTGCCGATGCCGACGTTGCGGCCCGGATAGACCTTCGTGCCGCGCTGGCGGACGATGATGTTGCCGCCGATGACGGTTTCGCCACCGAACTTCTTCACGCCGAGGCGACGGCCGGCCGAATCACGACCGTTGCGCGAAGAGCCGCCTGCTTTCTTATGTGCCATCTCAAACTACTCCGTTGGCTCTTCGATCAGGCTTCGGCGGCGGCCGGAGCGTCGGCCTTTGCCTTGGAAGCCTTCTTCGCCGGGGCTTCGCCACCGACCGAGAGGATCTTGAGGATCGTGTGCTGCTGGCGATGGCCGTTGCGGCGACGATAGTTGTGACGGCGGCGCTTCTTGAAGACGATGACCTTCTCGCCCTTCGCCTGCGCAATGATTTCCGCCGAAACGCTGAGGCCCTTCACGTCCTTCAGCTCAGCACCCTCACCCGCGAGAAGAACGTCGTCCAGCGACACGGTCGAACCCGCGTCACCCGGAATCTTCTCCACGACGATCTTGTCTCCCGCGGCAACGCGATACTGCTTGCCGCCCGTGCGCACGATAGCGAACATGGCCCTCATCACTTCTTCAAAAGCTGTTAGCGCGAACGCGAAGACACCAGGCCATCACCCCGCACAGGAAAGCGGCTCGCTAGAGGTGGGAGGTCGGAAAGTCAACCTTTATGCGACTCTCCGGCAAAAACCCCGAAGGGTCTTGGCCCGACCGCCGCGAATCAATGCCGGTGCTGGCGGCGGAGCTGATAGCGACCTTCCGAGAAACCCTCGAACAGCCCTGAGATCGCTGGATGGTCGACCAGTTCGTCGCTGTCGTCACGCATCAGATTCTGCTGACTGACATAGGCTATGTAACTGCTGTCGCTGTTCTCGGCGAACAGATGGTAGAATGGCTGATCCTTGGCCGGCCGCATGTCGGCGGGAATCGATTCGTACCATTCGTCGGTGTTGGCAAACACCGGGTCGACATCGAACACGACTCCGCGGAACTCGAACAGCCGGTGCCGCACCACGTCGCCGATCGAAAAACGGGCGTGCGCCACAGGCGGCGGGTTGATTCCCTGGGGAAGCGGGCCGGGGGCCGGCATGGTGGAAATGGTCTTCTCAATCACAGGAATAATGTAGGGAAGTCTCCTCCACATGCAAGCAGGCGCTTGGCAAGCGCGAAACTCTGGGCTAATGGCCCGCCCCTGTCGACTGGCGGACGGCTTCACGGCCCGTTCGTTCCACCTCTGCGGAGAGGTGCCGGAGTGGTCGATCGGGGCGGTCTCGAAAACCGTTGTGCGGGCAACCGTACCGTGGGTTCGAATCCCACCCTCTCCGCCATATTCTCTTATTCCTTGGCTATTTCGTCGGCGGCTTTTTCAAGCGCAGCGAGAAGCACGCGCATCCGTTCGACAAACCAGCCCGGACCGAGCGATTCGCGCAACCGGCGTTGCCCTTCCTCAACGATCGCGATCCGCGCTCCCTCGTCGGACAGGTAGCGCGCACAAACGCCCTCCAGATCGGCATAGTCCCAGCGCACCGGTGCATAGGTGACACCGGCTTCGAACAGATCGGGCGCGGTACGGATATGGCCGACGTCAGGCTTCACCAGCAGGCAGCCCGCCTGGATCGCCTCGAAATCGCGCCAGCACAGTTCGCCATAGCCGAAGGGGCTGACGCAGATCCGAGCCGCGCGAAGTTCGGCGTCATAAGCGGCCTGTGAAACGCGCGCGCGCGGCACCGCCACCCGCCATCGCCCCGCGAGCGATTCGAGCGCTGCGATCGCTGGTGCGCGCAGATCACCCAGCCAGCTATCGGGGGAGACATGGACCCGTCCGCAGATGTCGATGGAGCGGGGCGTGGTAGGCGCGACCGTGGGCAGCCTGGCGATCTTGTCATCCAGAGCGATGTTCCAGCCGAGGTAGAGCTTAGCAGGTGTCAGGACCGGCTCTGGCTGTCCGATGGGGATGATGTCGTCGGCGAAGGACCGGCCAGCGACTCGCGCCGCATGGTCGGTCAGATTGCTTTTGCCGATGAAGGCGCGCCGGTAGTCGGCCGGGTCGGTGAAGAGATGCTTCTTCACGTAGAGGTCTGTCAGTTCGACCAGTTCGGGCCACAGCACAGCGCTGTCGTCATCGCCGTCGAAATAGACGAGCCGGGTCGCGGATCCCTGACCAAGGGTTTCCCGAACCCTTCGGACAATGTCCATCGCCTCGGAGGCAGAACGCCGGAAGGAGAGCTTCAGTCCGATCAGGTCATAGCCGGACAGGCCATGCCAACCCGCGTCGTCCTGCCCGTCGAGTGGCCCCCAGTCGATCGCGAGACCCAGGTCACGACGCAGGCGGTTGCGGTGCCGCCAGATCGGCGCGAACTGCTGTTCGCTGGTATATTCGCGTCCGTCGCTGAGCAGCAGCATGCGGGTCGCAGGCCGGGCGAATCCGGCACCGGCCGAGGCCACGAAGCCACCGACCGACCGGCGCAGGCGCTCTCTGGCCGAGGTCACCGGCGCGCGCGGCGATAGGTAGCGAGGGCCTGCGCCACCACCTGATCCATGTTGTAATAGCGATAGGTCGCCAGCCGACCGACGAACATCACATCCGGCAAGGCATCGGCCAGCGCCTGATAGGCGCGGAAGCGCGCCTGATTCTCGGGACGGGGCACCGGATAATAGGGATCGCCCTCGGCTGACGGATATTCGTAGCTGATACTCGTGCAGGGCGACTGCTGCCCGGTCAGATATTTATACTCGGTGATCCGGGTATGGGGGACGGCCTCATCGGGATAGTTGACCACCGCCGCCGCCTGGAAGCGCTCGACCGGCAGCGTCTCGTGCCGGAAACGCAGCGAGCGGTAAGGCAATGGCCCGTGGCAGCGATCGAAATAATCGTCGATCGGGCCAGTATAGACGAGGCGATCGAAGTCGAGCGCGCTCCTGACGCGGAAGAAGTCGACACCCGTCGACACCGTAATGTTCGGATGATCGAGAAGCCGCTCGAACAGGGCCGTATAGCCATCGGCCGGCATCGCCTGGAAGCTGTCGGTAAAATAGCGATCGTCAGCGTTGGGCCGCACGGGGACACGCGCGGTGACCGAAGCGTCGAGTTCCGATGGGTCGAGCCCCCATTGCTTGCGCGTATAGCCGCGGAAGAAGCGCTCGTAGAGTGCACGCCCCACCCGCCCGACCACGACGTCTTCCGACGTCCGCACCGGCGCCACCAGCTCGGCAATGGCCTGGAGATAGGCCTCCGTCTCCTCATCGGACGTAAGCGACAGGCCTTCGAGAAGGTTCAGCGTCGTCCGGTTGATCGGGAACGGCAGGCAGCGGCCATCGACCTCGGCCAGCACGCGATGTTCATAGGGGCGCCAGTCGGTGAACGCCGAGAGATAGTCGAACACCTCACGGCTGTTGGTATGGAAGATGTGCGGGCCATAGCGATGGACCAATATCCCCGCAGCATCGCGCTCATCATAGGCATTGCCGCCGACATGGTCACGCCGGTCGATGACCAGAACGCTCAGCCCGGCGTCGGCAGCAAAGCGCTCTGCCATCACCGCGCCGGCGAAGCCTGACCCGACGACGAGCACGTCCCATCGCCGGTCGAGGATCTCCGCCTGGGGTACGTGTCGTATCACCGCTCTAGCCACCGCCTCCTGATCGCGATCCCGTAAATGGCCAGCGCCACGGCAGCAAAGAGGAACCATTGCACCGCATAGCCGCGGTGATTGTTCGGGATCGTGTCGATCGCAGGCGGCTTGCTCGGCGCAAAGCCGGGCTGCGGCGTCTCGAGGACGATGAGCCAGGGCATCGGCTTGACCGGTCGGTCGGCGAAGCGCTGTGCGAGTACGTCGTCGGGAACCAGCACGCCGGCTGACGACAGCCTCGCGCCCGACGCCGGAACGGCGAGCGCGCTGCCGACTCGTTGCCATCCTATGTCGGCCAGCATCTCCCTGCCATCCGCCAGGCGGCAGGGCAGGATGGAGCGGAACCCCGCAGCGCCATTCGGGCCCTGCCCGCCGAGATGGATGGGAGCGCCAGCTACGACACAGTGGAGCGACGCTTTGCGGAAACCCAGCGAATCGGGGAATGGTCCGGCCGGGAGACCCGCAAGCGGTGGCGCGGTGGCAGCAGCCCTGTATCGGGCGAGCAGCGCCTCCTTCCACTGCGCTCGCTGTAATTGCCACAGCCCGAGGCCGATCATCGCACCGACCGCGAGCAGGACCACGAGAGTCGGCAGGATCGGAAATCTGCGCATCAGTCGCCCTTCACGATGCGCCCCTCGCGGGCAGCGTTGCGAAATTCGAGCGCGAGCAGGAGGCCTTTGGCGAAGCGCAACAGCACCACTGTCAGGCCCAGCGTCAACGGAAGCCACAGGATCAGATGGACCACCAAAGGCGGCTCCCATCGCAGTTCGACGAGAATGGCGAGCAGGCTGACCACGGCGCCCACGATCAGGATCAGGAAGGCGGCAGCGCCATCACCGACGTTGAACGAGCCATAATCGAGACCGCATCGCGCACAGCGATCGGAGAAGCGCAGCATTCCCGAGAATAGACCAGGACCGCCGCACCGCGGACAGAGGCCGCGCAGGGCGGCTTCGGCCGGCGGAGGTGCCTCGGGTTCGGATGACTCGGTCATTGGGCTACCCCGCAAAAAAAAAGGGCGCGGCGACAGGTTGCCCCGCCGCCGCGCCCCTCGTTCGACAAGCGTCGGATCAGCCGTGGACCGGCGCGCCCCAGCCGCCCCACACATAGACGACGATGAAGAGGAACAGCCACACGACGTCGACGAAGTGCCAGTACCAGGCAGCCGCTTCGAAACCGAAATGCTGCTGCGGGGTGAAATGCCCCTTATAGGCGCGGACAAGGCATACGATCAGGAAGATCGTGCCGATGAGCACGTGGAAGCCGTGGAAGCCGGTCGCCATGAAGAAAGCGGCGCTGTAGTTCAGGCCTTTGAAGACGAACGGCGCGTGCATGTACTCATAGGCCTGCACCGAGCTGAACACGAGGCCGAGGATGATCGTCAGCCACAGGCCCTTCTTGAGACCGTCGCGGTCACCGTGCAGCAGAGCGTGATGCGCCCAGGTCACCGTGGTGCCCGAGCAGAGCAGCAGCAGCGTGTTGAGCAGCGGCAGGTGGAACGCGTCGATGACCTCGAGCCCCTTGGGCGGCCACACGCCGGCCGCCTGGGTGACGCTGTTCGGACCGGCGATGATCGAGGTGACGCCCTCATTATATTCGAGCGCGACCGGGAAGAGCGAGAAGTCGAACCAGGCCCAGAACCAGCCGACGAAGAACATCACCTCCGAAGCGATGAACAGGATCATGCCGTAGCGAAGGTGGAGCTGGACGACCGGGGTGTGGTCGCCGGCATGCGCCTCGCGGACGACATCTGCCCACCAGCTGTACATGGTGAACAGGACGCCGAGCAGGCCGGCGAAAAAGACGTAGCCGCCAAAGGCAGCCTTGTGCATCCACATGATCCCGCCCGACGCCATGACCAGCGCCGACATCGAGCCGAAGAACGGCCAGATGCTAGGCGGAAGGATATGATAATCGTGGCTTTTCGCTCCGGCCATTTTCCGTGCCCCTGATATTTTGCTGGAACGTCCTTAACCGCCCACCCGTCCGGAATCCACAGCGGATTTGTCGGGGTAGAAGGTGTAGGACAGCGTGATTTCGTTGAGTTTCCCGGCTTCCTTGTCCGTCAGGATGGCGGGGTCGACATAATAGATCACCGGCATACGGATCGTCTCGCCGGCCTTCAGAGTCTGCTGGGTGAAGCAGAAGCACTGGATCTTGGTGAAATATGCGCCGGCGATTTCCGGCGTCACGTTGAAGGCCGCCGTCCCGGTGATCGGACGGTCGCTGAGATTCGTCGCGGTGAAGAACGCCATCTGGCGCGCACCGATGGCGACGCGGGCAACCTTCTTCTCGGGCCCGAACTGCCAGGGCAGACTCGGCGAGACATTCGCGTCGAAACGGACGTCGATCATCTTGCCCACCACCGCACCGGGCGCAACGCCCGTTTCGCTCCGCTGGGTCGTACCGCCGAAGCCGGTCGCCTGACAGAACATCCGGTAGAGCGGCACAGACGCATAGCCGAGCGCCAGCATCCCGAGCGCGATCATGAGCGCAATGGCGCCCACACGCTTGTTCCGGGCTTCGGGCGCGATCACAGCATCTTCGCGATCGAGATCGCGTAGAAGAGAATGACCATGGCGCCCAGAATGAGGGCCGTCACCAGCGCGCGCGACCGCTGCCGGCGCTGAATTTCCTTCTGTTCCTCAGGGGTGAAGCTCATGCCAGCACCTTGTCGGCCACGATCAGGCCGAAGACGACGAACAGATAAAGGATCGAATAACCGAACAACCGGCGCTCTGCCTTCATCTTCGCGGGATCGGCCTCGCGGCTGAGCCCCACGCGGACAGCCAGCAGCAGGAAGAAGGCCGACAATAACGACGCTCCGATGCCATAGATCGCGCCAGTCAAGCCAAGCGGCCAGGGGGCGACCGCGACGGCGACCATCGGCACGGTGTAGAGCATGATCTGCAGTCGCGTGATGCGCTGTCCGACGACCGCCGGCAGCATCGGCACCCCGGCACGCGCATAGTCGGGGTTCACGAAGAGAGCGAGCGCCCAGAAATGCGGCGGAGTCCACAGAAATACGAGAAAGAACAGCAGGACCGGCAGGGTATCGACCCGCCCCGTCGCGGCTGCCCACCCGATCAGTGCGGGGAAAGCCCCGGCCGCCCCGCCGATAACGATATTCTGCGGCGTCCGGCGCTTCAGCCAGACAGTGTAGACGACCACATAGAACAGAATCGAAACCAGCAGGATCAACGCAGACAGCAGATTGACCGCCAGGCCCATGAGCAGGACCGAAAAACAGGCAAGACCGACACCGAAGTGAAGGGCGGACTGGGGATCCATCCGTCCCGATGGCAACGGCCGACGCGCGGTGCGTGCCATCATCGCATCGATGTCGGCCTCATACCACTGGTTCAGCGCGCCTGCGGCACCGGCCCCCAGCGCGATGCAGAGCACCGCGGTGAAAGCGAGCACGGGATGGATCGCCTGCGGCGCGGCCAGCAGGCCGCACAGACCGGTGAAGACCACGAGGGTCAGCACACGCGGCTTCGTCAGCGCGAGGAAATCGCGCCACTCGGCCGTTGCGGTCGTGTCTATCGAAAAAGCCTTACTCGCCATCGCTCTTCAATCATCGTTACATGAAACCGCCGCTCTGACGCTGGAGGTCGAAGCGGCGGTTCATCGTCAGGAAGTCACCGTCGATCAGTGGCTGTGATCGTCCCCGATCTGCGGCAGCTTCTCGAACTGGTGGTAGGGCGGCGGGCTCGACAGCGTCCACTCGAGCGTGGTCGCACCTTCACCCCAATAATTACCCTCGGCCTTCTTGCCCGCGAAGAGCGACCAGAAGACGTTGATGAAGAAGAAGATCATGCTGAAGGCCATGATCTCATAGCCGTGGGTCGCGAGCGAGTTCCACTTCTCATACGCATCCGGATAGTCCGGAATACGACGCGGCATGCCGTCGAGACCGAGGAAGTGCATCGGGAAGAACAGCACGTTCACGCCGATGAAGAACAGCCAGAAGTGAACCTGACCCAGGAACTCGTTGTACATGCGGCCCGACATCTTGCCGAACCAGTAGTAGAAGCCGGCGAAGAGCGAGAAGACCGCGCCCAGCGACAGCACATAGTGGAAGTGCGCGACCACATAATAGG
>NZ_JAGMXV010000322.1 GCF_018006725.1 Rhizorhabdus sp. | reverse complement strand
AAGCGGAACCCCTTTACCGGCAAGATCGTCTCCGCCGGTATCGTCACGGTGAAGGACTCGGCGTGGCTGCTGAGCTGGACGGTTCATCGCCAGCCGCATTTCAAGAAGCAGCCCAAAGATCAGATGATCGCCTGGTTCTACGCGCTCTTTGTCGATTGCCCCGGCGACTTCGTGAAGAAGCCGATGCAGGAATGCACCGGTGAGGAGATCACCCAGGAATGGCTCTATCACCTCGGCGTGCCGGTCGAGGACATTCCCGAACTCGCGGCATCCGGCGCCAGCACCGTTCCCACGATGATGCCCTATATTACCGCCTTCTTCATGCCGCGCCAGGCGGGTGACCGGCCGGACGTGGTGCCGGAGGGCGCGGTCAACTTCGCCTTCATCGGCCAGTTCGCGGAATCGAAGCAGCGGGACTGCATCTTCACCACGGAATATTCGGTGAGAACCCCGATGGAGGCCGTCTACACGCTGATGAATGTCGAGCGCGGCGTGCCGGAGGTCTTCAACTCGACCTATGATATTCGTACACTTCTTGCTGCGATCGGTCCGCTGCGGGACGGCAAGGGCATCGATCTTCCCGGACCGGCCTTCCTGCGCAAGCTGCTGATGAAGAAGCTCGAAGGCACAGAGATCGCCAAGCTGCTCGAAGAGTTCCATCTGATCGAGGAGTGAACAAAGACCGGAAGGCACGCGCGGCGTGTGAAAGGTGATGAATGGCCGACGACGATCAGAAGAGCGAACGCGCCGCCGAGGTGACTGGGGCGCACGGCCATCATCACCATCATGAGCCGGACGGCGAAACGCCGTCCGGTCACGTCGACCATGATCCGGTCTGCGGCATGGTGGTCGATCCCGCCAGGACCGCTCACAATGCTGAGTATGAAGGCGAGCGCTACGTCTTCTGCTCGGCCGGCTGCAAGGCGAAGTTCGACGCCGACCCCGTGCATTATGCGGCACTGGCAGCGCATGCTGCACATCACCATGAGGGTGCTGCCGCCCATGGCGATCATTCCCACCATAGCCACACGCATGGACCTGATACCCATGAGCATCACCACGTTGCGGCAGTAACGGCAACCGCAACGGAAGGGACGATCTGGACATGCCCGATGCATCCGGAAATCCGCCGGGATGCGCCGGGTAGTTGCCCGATCTGCGGCATGGCGCTGGAGCCGCTGATCGCGGCGGCGGATGCCGGACCAAGCCCCGAACTCGCCGATATGACCCGACGCTTCTGGATCGGCCTCGTGCTCGCCTTGCCCGTGTTCCTGCTGGAGATGGGCGGTCACCTGATCCCGGCGCTGCACCATTTGGTGCCGATGCGCATCTCGATCTGGATCCAGTTCGCGCTGGCGACGCCGGTGGTCCTGTGGGCCGGATGGCCGTTCTTCGAACGTGGCTGGGCGTCGATCGTCAACCGCAGCCTCAACATGTTCACGCTGATCGCGATGGGCACCGGGGTCGCCTGGGGCTACAGCATCGTCGCGACATTCGCGCCGCAGCTCTACCCGCAGGCTTTCCGAGGCGCCGATGGCACGGTCGCGGTCTACTATGAGGCCGCGGCCGTGATCACCGTGCTGGTGCTGCTCGGTCAGGTCATGGAACTGCGCGCCCGGGAGCAGACCTCCGGCGCAATCCGCGCGCTTCTCAATCTCGCGCCGAAAACCGCCCGGCGGATCGGGCGGAACAATGCTGAAGAGGATATTCCTGTCGAAGCCGTCGTCATCGGTGATCGGCTCAGGGTCCGGCCCGGTGAAACCGTGCCGGTTGACGGCGTGGTCGAGCAGGGTCGCTCATCGATCGATGAATCGATGGTGACCGGAGAATCCATGCCGGTGACGCGTGTAGTCGGCGAAGCGGTCGTAGGAGGTACGCTGAACCAGACCGGCGCGCTCGTCATCCGGGCTGAAAAAGTCGGGCGCGACACCATGCTCGCCCGCATCGTCCAGATGGTCGCGGATGCCCAGCGCTCGCGCGCGCCGATCCAGCGCATGGCTGATCAGGTGTCGGGCTGGTTCGTGCCGGTCGTCATCGCCGTCGCGCTGCTCGCCTTCGCGGCCTGGGGTGTATGGGGGCCGGAGCCGCGGCTGGCGCATGGCCTGATCGCGGCCGTTTCCGTGCTGATCATTGCCTGCCCCTGCGCGCTCGGGCTCGCGACGCCGATGTCGATCATGGTGGGTATCGGCAAGGGGGCGGCCGCCGGCGTTCTGATCAAGAACGCGGAGGCGCTCGAGCGGATGGAGAAGATCGATACTCTGGTGGTCGACAAAACCGGGACGCTTACCGAAGGCAAACCGGCCGTTACCCGGATCGTCGTGGCCCCGCGATTTGTCGAGGAGACCATCCTGCGGCTTGCAGCCGGCGTGGAGAAGGCGTCCGAGCATCCGCTTGCGCGGGCGATCGTGGCGGCTGCCGACGAGCGAAAGATCACCATCCCCGATGTCGCCGACTTCGACTCGCCGACCGGCAAGGGGGCGATCGGTCGTGTCGAGGGCCGGCATGTGGTGCTCGGCAGCACCACCTTCCTCGCCGAACATGGGGTTGATACAGCGCCGCTCGCGGCACAGGCCGATGAGCTACGCCGCGACGGCGCAACCGCCATCTATATCGGCATCGATAAAGCCATCGGCGGCATCTTCGCCATCGCCGACACGATCAAGGCGACCACGCCTGAGGCACTGAAGGCCCTGCATGCGGAAGGCATCCGCATCGTCATGCTGACCGGTGACAATCGCACCACAGCCGAAGCCGTTGCGAGAAAGCTCGGCATCGATGAGGTCGAGGCCGATGTGCTGCCGGACCAGAAAGCCGCGGTCGTCGAGCGCCTGAAGGCGCAGGGCAAGGTGGTGGCGATGGCGGGTGACGGCGTAAATGACGCGCCGGCGCTTGCCGCCGCCGATGTTGGTATCGCCATGGGATCGGGGACCGACGTTGCGATCGAAAGTGCGGGCGTGACGCTGCTCAAGGGCGATCTCACCGGCATTGTCCGCGCGCGACGCCTGTCGCAGGCGACGATGGCCAACATCCGCCAGAACCTCGCCTTCGCGTTCATCTACAATGCGGCAGGCGTACCGATTGCGGCCGGTGCGCTCTATCCCACGTTTGGGCTGCTGCTGTCGCCGATCATCGCTGCTGCCGCGATGGCGCTGTCGTCCGTCAGCGTCATCGGCAATTCGCTGCGGCTCCGGACAGTGAAGGCATGACGGACCAAGGCCCCGACCTTGTGGCGGGGTCTTGCGTGGGGTCTTAGTCGGCGCGCCTGCCGTTGGGGCGGGACCAGATCAGCGAGAAGGTGTCTTCGCCCTCGTTGTCGAAGAGGTTGGCATAGATCAGAGCGCCGATCTTCTCATGATGCCCTCGGCTGTCAGGGCGTCCGCGATCTGACGGTCGAGTGATCCCACAGCATTGAGCGTTCGCACCATCTCCTCGATGCGTGCGAAGTGAGCCAGATCGTCATAGTTGGCGGTATTGCGGATGATCACATGCTCTGTTCGCGCGCCGGTCTGCCACAGGATCGCGAACCAGATACGGCCTTGCGCACGGCTCTTGTCGACCGTCACGCTGTCGATCACGAGCCGCATCATCTCTTTGCGTTCGTCGATGCCAGCCCGCTTCGAGAACGCGGGCAACAGGGTCGGCAATGGTCAGGATACGCGTTCGCGCGGCGGCGGCCAGGGCGTTAACCTGCTCGACATGCCACCGCGCGTAATCCTGTTCGACGCGTCGGCTTCGCGTATTTTCTCTTCCCACAACGTTTCCAGCGAACGTGCGACGAGCCGCTTTTCCGACTCCACGGCATCATATTGTCGGCGTGCACGCTCCGCTTCGTAATGCGCCTTCTCCCGATTCAGCGCCCATTGACGTTCCAGGAGCCGGTTTTCGCCGTTCATCTGTTCATGAGCCGCAAGCGCAAGGTCGATGCGATCGGGTTGCAGAGCTTCGATCAACAGCCGCTCGACCTCTGCATCAACCTGGTTTGCGCACATTCTGGCAGTGCCCGCTCTGCTCGCTATCGATGCAGTGATAGACGGGGGTCTTCTTATGGGCAGAGTGAGTGAAGACCCATGCGGTGTCCGCATATCCCGCAGACCACGATGCCTTGAAGCATCGCTGCGCCACGCAGGGGCGCTCCGCGCCGGCCAGCGCTGAAGTTGCCGATATTGTCGGCGAGCCGCCCGACGTTGCTCATGTATGCCTCCCATTGGCTATGCCGATGAGCCCGCGTAGGTGGTGACGCCATAGCCATATAGACGACTGGTCTATTATTCGTTATATATGCTGATCATGAATTTGACACCCAAAGCATGATCTGCCCCCCGCTGAGTGGCCCAGAGACTATGATAGTTTGGACCACGAAAGGGACGATGAATGCCGAGCAAGAAGCACAAGCCGGAAGAAATTATCGGCAAGCTGCGTGAAGTTGAGATTGTTCTGGCGCAGGGAGCCTCGACAGCAGAGGCGTGCCGCCGGATCGCAGTCAGCGAGCAGACATACTATCGCTGGCGCAAGGAATATGGTGGCCTGAAGACCGACCAGGCGAGGCG
>NZ_JAGMXV010000085.1 GCF_018006725.1 Rhizorhabdus sp. | reverse complement strand
AGTCGTGGCCACATCCACAAGATGCTCATGATCAGCCAGCAGACCGACAGCGCATGGGCAACCCGCACCGCCCCAATCCGTATCTTGCTCTGATAAAGGACCTGATAAGAGAACCATTGCTGGGACAGGAAGAGCAGCGTCAGTCCGGCGAAGATCAGCACCGGGGGTATCAGCCAGAGCCAGTTGCCTTCGGCGCGCCGTTCGATGCGGGCCAGCAGGCGGAAGCGTCCTGCAGCGAGCGCGCCGAAGAAGATCAGCTGCCAGGAAGCGGGATTGAAGTTCCACAGCCAGTCGCCGACGGGCGATCCGCCATGGATGTTGAACCAGGGATGCTGGTGGGCGAACCAGTAGACCCCTGCCGAGGCGGCGAGCGCGGCGAAGCTGTTCCAGCGCAGCAGCGCCGCAAACAGCGGGGCGGTGGCCAGTAGAACCATATAGGTGACGAGAATTTCGAGGCAGTAGGGCTGGATGTACAGCAGCAGAAAATCGACGGCCGAAGCGGGCCCGCGCGCGATGAAATAGTCGTAGAAGCTGAGCCGGGCGAGATCCTTCGAGAAAAGGCAAAGCGGCACCAGGATGAGGAACAGCCCGAGATTATAGACATAGAGCTTGCCCGCCCGGCGCCAGACCTTGCCGGCGAACTCGGTCGGTTTCGGATCCTTCTCGGCGCCGAAATAGACGGCCCCCACCAGATAGCCCGACAGCAGGAAGAAGACTTCTGCCGCACTGGAAAAGCCCCAGAGTGTCAATGTCGGAAACTGCATACCGACCATGTGCATACGGTCGGTGAAACCGGTGATGTGATTGATCGTGATCGTCAGCAGCGCCAGCCCGCGCAAAATGTCGATGCTGGCGTCTCGCGTCCGGGGCGCGGGCTTGGGGGTGGGGCGTATTGGGGCGGCTGTCACGGCCGCGCCTTACAGCAGGGGCGGGGAAAATTACAACTTCGCACGGCTAAAGCGCTCCGTTCATTGATCCTGAACGGGTCGGCGCCCATATAGCTTTCGTGGCGTGCTCCCGCAGCGCGCCGATCGGAGAATAGATGACTGAGAATCTGCCTGTACTGCCGCTGCGCGATATCGTTGTGTTCCCGCACATGATCGTGCCGCTGTTCGTTGGCCGGGAAAAATCGGTTGCCGCGCTGGAAAGCGCCATGGCTGCCGACAAGTCGATTTTCCTCGTCGCGCAGCTCGATCCGGCCGAGGATGATCCCGACCGCGATGCCCTCTATGACGTCGGTGTCGTCGCAACCGTGCTGCAGCTGCTCAAGCTGCCCGACGGCACCGTTCGCGTGCTTGTCGAAGGCAAGCAGCGGGCGCGTCTGGCCGAATTGAGCGAGGACGCGGCGCATCTGACCGCATCGGTCGACCTGATCGAGGATATCGCTGCCGAAGGTACGGAAATTTCGGCCTTGATGCGGTCGGTCGTCGACCAGTTCGAAAATTACGCGCGCCTCAACAAGAAGCTGCCGGCGGAGACTTCGGTCCAGCTGGGACAGATCGATGACGCGTCCAAACTGGCGGATGCCGTCGCCGCGAACATCTCGATCAAGGTCGCCGACAAGCAAGCGCTGCTGATCGAGCTCGACCCTGCCAAGCGTCTCGAAATGGCTTTCGCCCTGATGGAGGGCGAGCTCGGCGTGCTGCAGGTCGAGAAGAAGATCCGCAGCCGCGTCAAGCGGCAGATGGAGAAGACGCAGCGCGAATATTATCTGAACGAGCAGCTGAAGGCGATCCAGCGCGAGCTGGGCAATGCCGACGGCGAGGACGGCGGCGACGAGCTCGCCGAACTTGCGTCAAAGATCGCCAAGCTGAAGCTGTCGAAGGAAGCGCGCGGCAAGGCCAATGCCGAGCTTAAGAAACTCCGTGCGATGGCGCCCATGTCGGCAGAAGCGACCGTCGTCCGCAATTATCTCGACGTGCTGCTCGGCCTCCCCTGGGGCAAGAAGTCGAAGCTCAAGAAGGACATCGCTGCGGCGCAAGCCGTGCTCGATGCCGATCATCACGGGCTCGAGAAGGTCAAGGATCGGATCGTCGAGTATCTGGCGGTTCAGGCCCGCACCAACAAGCTCAAGGGGCCGATCCTGTGCCTCGTCGGCCCGCCCGGCGTGGGCAAGACCTCGCTCGGCCGCTCGATCGCCAAGGCGACGGGGCGCGAGTTCGTGCGTCAATCGCTCGGTGGCGTGCGCGACGAGGCCGAGATTCGTGGCCACCGGCGCACCTATATCGGTTCGCTGCCGGGTAAGATCGTGACCAACCTGAAGAAGGCCGGCACGTCCAATCCGCTGTTCCTGCTCGATGAGATCGACAAACTCGGTCAGGACTTCAGGGGCGATCCAGCCTCGGCGCTTCTGGAGGTGCTTGATCCGGAACAGAACAGCAAGTTCCAGGATCATTATCTGGAGATCGACGTCGATCTTTCGGACATCATGTTCGTGTGCACTGCGAACAGCTTGAACCTGCCGCAGCCGCTGCTCGATCGCATGGAGATCATCCGCCTCGAAGGCTATACCGAGGACGAGAAGGTCGAGATCGCGCGCGAGCATCTGCTGGGCAAGCAGGTCGACGCCCATGGCCTGAAGCCGGAAGAGTTCGAACTGACCGAAGGCGGTCTGCGCGACCTGATCCGCTATTACACCCGCGAGGCCGGCGTCCGTACGCTCGAGCGCGAAATTGCTAAGCTGGCACGCAAGAGCCTGCGTCGTATATTGGAAGGCAAGGACAGCCGGGTGGTCATCACCCCCGACAATCTGTCCGACTTCGCCGGCGTCCGGAAATATCGCTTCGGCGTCGGCGAGGAGGAGGATCAGGTCGGCGCTGTGACGGGTCTGGCCTGGACCGAAGTCGGCGGCGAACTGCTGACGATCGAGGCGGTGACCGTGCCCGGTAAGGGGGCTATCAATACGACCGGCAAGCTCGGCGACGTGATGAAGGAAAGTGTCCAGGCGGCGTATAGCTTCGTCAAGGCGCGGGCCCCGGCCTATGGCATCAAGCCCAGCCTGATTGCGCGCAAGGACATCCACATCCACCTTCCCGAGGGAGCGGTGCCGAAGGATGGGCCGTCTGCGGGCATCGGCCTTACGACCGCCATCGTCTCGACGCTGACGGGCGTGCCCGTCCGCAAGGAGGTTGCGATGACCGGCGAGGTTACGCTGCGCGGGCGGGTCCTGCCGATTGGCGGACTGAAGGAGAAGCTGCTCGCGGCGCTGCGTGGTGGCATCACCACGGTGCTGATTCCGAAGGAGAACGAGAAGGATCTGGTCGAAATCCCGGCGACGGTCCGGGACGGCCTGAAGATCATTCCCGTGAGCCATGTCGACGAAGTGCTCGAACTGGCGCTGGCAGGTCGCCTGACGGCGATCGACTGGACGGAAGCCGACGAACTGGCCCTTACGCTGAAGGGCGCGACCAGCCCCGATGGGAGCGAGGTCCAGGTCCGGCATTGATGATCAGGGCGGGGTCGCCGCTTTGCAGCGGCCCCGATCCTGCTCTTGGCGCTGAACTCAGGCGTCCGGGTAGGTGATCGTTACCACCTCATAATCGCGCGTGCCGCCGGGCAAGCTGACCCGGCGTACATCGCCCACGGCTGCCCCTTTGAGCGCCATCGCCAGCGGGGAATACCAGTTGATCCGGCCTTGCGAGGCATCGGCCTCGTCGGTCCCGACGAGGGTCAGCGTTCGCTCCTCGTCGTCCTCGTCGACGATCGTGACGGTCGCGCCGAAGAACACCCGGCTGCGGTCCTCCTGTCTGGAAGGGTCGACGACCTTGGCCGACTTCATCCTTCGCGACAGATGGCCGAGTTCACGGTCGATCTCACGCAGCTTCTTGCGACCATAGATATAGTCGCCATTTTCCGATCGATCGCCGTTGCCCGCTGCCCAGCTGATCACTTCGACCAGTGCGGGGCGGTCGACGCCGAACAGTTGCTCATAGCGCGTGCGCATCGCGGCAAAGCCTGCCGGGGTGATGTAATTCGGGCGATCCTGTCCCACCCGCTCAGCGCTTCCGGCGCTGGTTGAGTACCTCGTAGGCCATGACAGCCGTCGCCACGGCGGCATTGAGGCTGTCGGCCTTGCCCAGCATGGGGATTTTCACCAGCTGGTCGCATTCGTCCTCATAAGCCGCCGGAAGGCCCTGTGCCTCATTGCCGACGAGGATGAAGGTCGGTGCGGCGTAGCGCGGTTCCTGATAATCATGCACGGCGCGCAGGCTCGTACCGATCAGTTCGCCGGGGCCGCTGCGCAGCCAGTCAATGAATTCGGGCCAGCGCGCAGTGACGATCCGCTGCGTGAACAAGGCCCCCATGGTGGCGCGCACGGCCTCGACCGAGAAAGGATCCACGCAGTCGTCGACGAGGATCAGCCCCCCGGCCCCCACGGCGTCGCCGGTGCGCAGGATCGTCCCGAGATTGCCGGGATCGCGCAGCGACTGGGCGACGATCCAGATGTCGGCTTGTGCGCGGTCGATCGCGGTCAGCGACGTTTCCCACTCGCGGAAGACGCCCAGCACGGTCTGCGGATTGTCCTTGCCAGACAGCTTCGAGAGAATATCCCGGCTTGTCTCGATCGCTTCGCCGCCGGCCGTCTCGACCGCAGCGACGAGCTTCTGTGTCAGCGGATGATCCGCGCCGTCTTTTGCGAAGAAGATATATTCTGGCAGATGACCGGCATCGGAGGCTTCGGTCAATATACGCAGGCCTTCCGCCAGAAACAGGCCTTCTTCGCGCCGGTGGCGCTTCTCGCGCAGCGACCGGACCCGCTTGACCAGCGTATTGGAAAAGGCGGTTATCTGGCGGGGCAGGGGACCATGCTCCGATGGAAGATGCGCGGATCGCGCAGGCGAAGGACGGATGGCGCCAATGGGGCAGGCGGGGCAGGCAGGTGCCTGGTCATTCCTCGCCGAATTTATTCTCGACCAGCTCGGTGAGTGCTGCCAGCGCCTTTTCCGCGCCGTCGCCCCTGGCCGAAATGGTGATGCTGTCGCCCTTTGCGGCGCCGAGCATCATGAGGCCCATGATCGACGTCCCGGCGACTTTCGAGCCGTCCTTTTCGACCTCGACTTCGGCGCTGTGCGAGCTGGCGAGGGTCACGAATTTGGCGCTGGCCCGGGCATGAAGTCCACGGATGTTGGTGATCTGGACCTCCCGGCTGACGATCGTCATGCGGCGGCTTCCCCGAGAACCTCGGACGCAACCGAGATATATTTGCGCCCGGCGTCGCGCGCTGCGCCGACGGCGGCCTTGATCTTCATCATCTTGCGCGCGCCTTCGAGGCGGATCAGCATCGGAAGGTTGATGCCGGCGATCACCTCGACCTTGCCCGGCTCCATCAGCGAGATGGCAAGGTTGGACGGGGTTCCCCCGAACAGATCGGTCAGCAGGATCACGCCCGAGCCATCGTCCACGGTCTTCACCGCACGGGCGATGTCGGCCCGGCGACCTTCCATATCGTCATCCGGCCCTATACAGATCGCCTCGATGGCGGTCTGCGGCCCCACGACATGCTCCATAGCCGTCACGAACTCGGCCGCGAGGCGGCCATGGGTAACGAGCACCAATCCGATCATCTGACATTAAACCCGCTGGTCATGATCCCAAGCCTGGCACCCCGTTCTCCTGCACGTCGGACTTCTGGTGAGTCAGATCGCGATGTCGGACCGTGGGCGAAAAACCGGCCTCGCGCAACCGGCTTGCGAGTGTTTCCGCAAAATGCACCGATCTGTGCTTTCCACCGGTACATCCGATGGCGACCGTCACATAGCTTTTGCCCTCGGCCTCGTAGCGCGGAAGCAGCAGAAGCAGCAGATCCTCGATTCGCTGCTTCGCCTCGGCATAGGTCGGATCCTCGACGATATAGGCACCGACATCCGGATCGAGCCCCGTTTTCGGGCGGAGCTGCGGGTCCCAGTGCGGGTTCCGAAGGAAGCGCATGTCGAACAGCAGATCTGCGTCGCGCGGCACCCCGCGCGAGAAACCGAAGGACATCACCGTCAGTGTCGTGCCGGTGCCGGTCGCGTCGCCGAAACTGAGACGAAGTGAGGCCTGGAGATCGTTGGTCGACACTTCGGACGTGTCGACCAGTTCGTCGGCCGCCGCGCGCAACGGGGCGAGCAGTTCACGCTCGTGGACGATGCCGTCCTCGATCGGCCGATCCTGGGCGAGCGGGTGGCGGCTTCGGGTCGCCGAATAGCGCCGCGCGATTTCCGCTCCGGAGCAGTCGAGGAAGAGAATGCCGGCGTTGCGTCCTTCGGTCTTGAGCGCAGCGACGCGGCGAACGAGTCGTTCGCTGTCGAAATCGCGCGTCCGGCTGTCTATCCCGATCGCGAGCGGGCGCCGCTCGTCGATGCTGCCTTCCGCCGGAGAAACCGCGATGAGCCGGTCGAGCAGCGAGAGCGGGAGATTGTCCACCGTCTCCCAGCCCATGTCCTCCAGCGCCTTGAGCGCGGTCTTCTTCCCGGCACCCGACATGCCGGTTACGAAGAGGATACGGCGGGGCAACGATGTCCGGCTCATTGCGGTTCTCCGACACCATGACGCAGCAAGGCCCGTTCCGCTTTGATCGGAGCAGACGCTTCGAAAGGAGCAAAGCCGAGCGCCGGAATCGATATGCCCTCGAGGGTTATCGATGCGGGGGGCTCCTCGGGAAGCCGCTCGGGCGAGCGATCGAGGTCGAGCAGCAGGGCAACCGGGGCCGCGTCGACATGGCCGATGTCGAGGATGCCCACGCCGCGCAACTCGATCTTGCCGGCGATGCTGCGGGGAGGGCGGGCGATCAGTCGCCCGGCATCGGCGGTCAGCTGCGTATAGTCGTCCGACAGCAAGGCTGCGCCACGGTCTATGAGACGCAACGCAAGATCCGATTTCCCGCTTCCCGATCGACCTGCAATCAGAAGAGCACGTCCACCGATGACTACGCAGGAGGCATGAAGGGGATTGCACACCGCAACCATCACAAGCTCCGTGCAGGCAGTCTTATGACGAACTTGGCACCCTTTGGCGCATTGTCGCGGTCCATCGCGAGAATGGTGCCATTATGGCCTTCGACGATCGCCTTGGCGATTGCGAGCCCCAGGCCGCTGTGCCGGCCGAAAGCCTCGCTGTCGGGCCGCTCACTGTGGAAGCGGTTGAAGATTGCCTCTCGTGCATCTGCCGGCACGCCGGGGCCTTCATCCTCGACCTTGATCACCACATCGTCGCCGTCGCGGGTTGCCGATACCTGGACGAGGCCACCTTCGGGCGAGAAGGAGACAGCGTTTTCGACGAGATTCTCGACCACCCGTGTCAGGCGCGATCCGTCGCCGAACACCACAGCCGTCCCGCGATGAGGACGGGCGAAAGCGACCCGGACACTGCCATTGCGCCCGCGGGCCTCGCGGGTCGCCAGCAATCCTTCGATCATCACGCCCAGATCGATCGACTCGAACCGCGCGCGCGCCAGTTCGGCATCGACCCGCGATGCTTCGGAAATGTCGGTGATCAGGCGATCCAGTCTTGCGACATCATCACGAATAACTGTGATAAGCTGCTGTTGAAGATCGGGATTTTTTACCAGGTCGAGGCTGTCGACGGCTGACCGCAAGGACGCCAGAGGATTTTTCAGCTCATGCGCCACGTCGGCCGCGAAGGCCTCGGTTGCGTCAATCCGCTGACGGATCGCGAGGCTCATGTCGGACAAGGCGCGGGCAAGGGTTCCGATTTCATCACGCCGTTCGGGCAGGCGGGGCACCTGTACCTCGCGCGCCCGGCCCAGCCGCACACGATGCGCGGCGAGGGCCAGCCGGCGTAGCGGCCGAACGATGGTGCGGGCCAGAAACAGCGACAGGCTCACCGATACCAGCACGACGATCAGCAGCACGACGCCAAGCCGGAGCCGCTCGGCGCGGACGATCCGCGTGATGTCCCGCTGATTTTCGGTCGAGAGAAGAATGTTTCCACCGCCGCGGCCGTCGCGAATGTCGATCGCGGCCAGGATCATCGGCGTTCGATCGGGCGCCCGCTGCACGTCGGTGGCGAGGCCGTGCACCTGCGCGGCTTGCCATGCCAGTGGCCAGGCCTGGAGCGTATCGCGCACAGGTTCACTGAATCTCTTGGGATGGTCCGCGCCGACGATGACGTCGATGGTCCGATCCAGGAAGCGCGCGGCGCGTTTCTGCCATTCCTCCTGCGCAGGATCGCGCAGCTCGTAGGTTGGTCGTGAATAGGTCCAGCTGTCGACCGACGGCGCCGTCTGCGGCGGGGCTTTGAGGCCCGATGTGTAGGGATAGACCCGCAGCCGCGTCTCGGTGACATGTCCGAACTTCACCAGCAGCTTCGCGCGGTCCTGGGGCGGAGTGACCACAAAAGCTTCCGCGATGAGGCGGACCTGGGTCTCGGTTTCCTCCAGCCGGGCGTCGATCAGCTGAGAGCGATAGCTGTCGAGATAGAAGAAGCCACCCGCCAGCATCGCCAGGGCGAAGATGTTGACGGCGAGAATCCGCGAGGTGAGGGACGTGCGGGCGGCGGCCTCTGGCGTGCCCAGCGCGCGGCTATTCCTCGGCAAAGCGGTAACCTACGCCATAGAGCGTCTCGATCGCCTTGAACTCGGAATCGACCTGCCGGAATTTCCGCCGGAGCCGCTTGATGTGGCTGTCGATCGTGCGGTCGTCGACATAGACGTCGTCCTGATAGGCGGTGTCCATCAGCTGGTCGCGCGACTTTACGAAGCCGGGCCGCTGGGCGAGCGCTTCGAGGATCAGGAACTCCGTCACGGTCAGGGTGACGTCCTTGCCCTGCCAGGTTACGCGGTGGCGGGCCGGATCCATCTCCAGCCGACCGCGCAGGATTTTTTCCGCTGCCGGGGTCTCGGCCTGATCGTCCTGCTCGTTGCGGGCCTCGGTGCGG
Source organism: Rhizorhabdus sp. (assembly GCF_018006725.1). Lineage (GTDB taxonomy): Bacteria > Pseudomonadota > Alphaproteobacteria > Sphingomonadales > Sphingomonadaceae > Rhizorhabdus. The sequence continues at coordinate 9,559 of NZ_JAGMXV010000085.1, read as the reverse complement.
CGCAGGATCGCGCGGATTCGGGCGATCAGCAGGCGCTGCGAGAAAGGCTTGGTGATATAGTCGTCCGCGCCCATGGCGAGGCCCAGCGCCTCGTCGAGCTCGTCGTCCTTCGATGTCAGGAAGATCGTGGGAATGCTGCTCTTCTCGCGCAGCCGGCGCAGCAGCTCCATCCCGTCCATGCGCGGCATCTTGATGTCGAGCACGGCAAGGTCCGGGGGATTGTCCAGCAACGACTTCAAGGCCGTTTCCCCATCGGAGTAGACCCTGACGGTGAAGCCTTCCGACTGGAGGGCAATCGATACCGACGTGAGAATGTTGCGATCGTCATCGACTAGCGCGATCGTGGCCGACATGGGACCGTGGGGCCTCCCGAAAGATGATGGCGGCCAGCACGGACGGCCAGAATGAGGCTGTCTGACTAGCCCAGCGTCCGAGCAGGTTCAACCGTGCTGCGCACCCTTTACGATCCCCGCCTTTGAAACTATGCGCGGGAACGAAACATAGAAAGGTACGGAGGATGCCCGGCTGGATTCGCCCCAGTCTTCACGTACCTACACGTTAGGAGCGGCACCCGGAAAAACGGTGGCCACACCCGTATAGGAGATAAATGTGCCTCAGCTCACGCCCGCCTTCGGGCTCGACAAACAGGGTATCGACGTCGACGCCCAGCTCCACTGGAACCTCGGAACTGCCCCGCTCGTCGAGCTTGCCGTGCAGCGCGGCGAAGGCCTGCTGTCGAAGGACGGCCCGCTGGTCGTCAAGACCGGTTCGCACACCGGCCGCTCTGCCAACGACAAGTTCATCGTGCGCGACGCCGAGACCGAAGAGACGGTGTGGTGGGGCAAGACCAACAAGAGCATGACGCCTGACCAGTTCGCGGCGCTGAAGGCGGACTTCCTCGCCCATCTGAAGACCAAGGACACGCTTTTCGTCCAGGATCTGTTCGGCGGATCGCAGCCGGCCCACCGGGTCAATGTGCGCGTCATCACTGAATTTGCCTGGCACAGCCTCTTCATCCGCACGCTGCTGGTCCGGCCAGAGGCGGCTGAACTCGCGGCTTTCGCGCCCGAATTTACGATCATCGACCTGCCGAGCTTCGTTGCCGATCCGGCGCGCCATGGCTGCCGCAGCGAGACGGTGATCGCGGTCAATCTCAGCGAGAAGCTGATCCTGATCGGCGGCACCCGCTATGCCGGCGAGATGAAGAAGTCGGTCTTCGGCATTCTCAACTACAAGCTTCCGGCAGCCGGCGTGATGCCGATGCACTGCTCGGCCAATATCGGCCCGAACGGCGACACCGCGATCTTCTTCGGCCTGTCGGGCACCGGCAAGACGACGCTGTCCGCCGATGCCAGCCGCACGCTGATCGGTGACGACGAACATGGTTGGTCGGACGAGGCGGTCTTCAACTTCGAAGGCGGCTGCTATGCGAAGATGATCCGCCTGTCGGCCGACGCAGAGCCGGAGATCTATGCGACCACCAAGCGCTTCGGCACGGTGCTCGAGAATGTCGTGATCGATCCAGACACGCGCGTGATCGACCTCGACGACGACAGCCTCGCCGAGAACAGCCGCGGCTCCTATCCGATCGACTTCATTCCGAATGCGTCGAAGGAAAATCTCGGCCCGGTTCCGAAGAACATCATCTTCCTGACTGCGGACGCTTACGGCGTTCTGCCGCCGATCGCGAAGCTGACCCCGGATCAGGCGATGTACCACTTCCTCTCCGGCTACACCGCTCGCGTCGCCGGCACCGAGATCGGCGTCACCGAGCCTTCGGCGACCTTCTCGACCTGCTTCGGTGCGCCGTTCATGCCGCGCCACCCGTCGGTTTACGGCAATCTGCTCAAGGAGCGGATCGCCAAGGGCGGCGTCGATTGCTGGCTGGTCAACACCGGCTGGACCGGCGGCCAATATGGCGTCGGCCATCGCATGCCGATCAAGGTGACCCGCGCGCTGTTGAATGCTGCGCTCGATGGTAGCCTGAATTCGGCCGAGTTCCGCATCGATCCCAATTTCGGCTTCAAGGTTCCGGTCGCGGTCCCCGGCGTCGAAAGCAAGATCCTCAATCCGCGCGAAACCTGGCCCGACGCCGCGGCTTATGACGCGACGGCGAAGAAGCTAGTCAGCCAGTTCATCGACAATTTCGCGCAATTTGCGGATCATGTCGACGAGGGTGTCCGCCAGGCTGCGCCGAAAGCAGCCTGATCGGCTCGATCAGATCGGATCGAGGGCGTCCCGGCCATGCCGGGGCGCCCTTTTTCATTGGGGGACGGCGTGACCAAATCCGTGCAGCGGTTTCAGGACGCGTCGGAGATCCGCAGAATTAGGGAGGGACTGCTCGACCGGGTCAACGGCTTGCTTCACGCCGAGGAAGGTTCGCGTGGCTGGCCGATGCGCTTCTTTACGCCAGAGCGCCTCTTCTCGGTCGGGGCGCGTAGCGGCTGGATCGAGCCGGACAGAGAATATTTACCATGTTCGGAGCACTGAAAATTAAGTGGCACGCGAATATCCCTAACACGTCATTTTCCGAGCAGGTGTCATGTACGAAGGAAAGCCCCCGTCATTGCCCGCCCGCAAGGGGTGGAGCCTGGATTCGATCTTTGGACGCGCGGCCGATGCCGAGCCGCAGGGCCGGGCGCCCGCTTCCGCCGCGCCGGTTCAGGCGCCGCTCGCCGAAGCCGCTGCCAATGACCTCTTTTCGCGGGTCGGCATCTTTCTGAAGGCGCATCGGCTCGATCCGACGCCGACCAATTATGATCTGGGCTACCAATATATCGGCGGCAATGATCCGGCCGTCGTCGCAGCGGTCGATGCGGCGATCGCGCAGGATGGCTTTCTGCGCCATGACGTCGTTCAGCAGATCGTCGAAAGCGTCAGCAGCAAGGTCTCGTCCGAGTTGCTCGAAAAGCTGATCGATCAGGCACATCAGAGCATGTTGCTCGCCGCCAGCCTGGTTGGTCAGTCGCGCAACGATGCGAGTGCTTATGGCAACGCCCTGGATCGGGGCGCCGCAGCACTCGATGCCGGAGGTGAGCCTGCGACGCGCGCGCTGGAACTCATGCTCGACCTGACCCGCACGATGATCGGCAAGACACAGGATGCCGAGCGGCGTCTGGCTGAAATGGGGTCGCAGATGGCGTCGTTGCAGGACGACCTTGCAGAGGCGCAAGCGGTTGCCGAAAGCGATCCGCTCACGGGTCTCGCCAATCGTCGCGCTTTCCAGTCACGGCTCGCCCGCGCAATGGCGCAGGCCGCGCAGGAAGGGACCCCGCTGTCGGTAGCCTTCTGCGACATCGATTACTTCAAGAAGATCAACGACAATTTCGGCCACGACACCGGCGACCGTATCCTGAAAATGGTGGCCGATGCGCTCGTCGAGGGGGCGGGAGAAGACGCCTTTGTCGGTCGCTTCGGCGGCGAGGAGTTCCTCGTTTTGTTCGACGGTATCATGGCGCGTCGTGCCGCGATGCGGATCGACGAGATTCGCGACGAGCTGTCGGGGCGCCATCTCGTATCCAAGACGACGGGCGAGCCGCTTGGCACCGTCACCTTCTCAGCGGGCATCGCGCAGCTTCAGACAGGCGAGGGCGAGGGCGACATGCTCAGGCGCGCCGACGAAGCGCTCTATGCGGCCAAAAATGGCGGCCGTAACCGGGTGCTCATCGCCGGCGAGGATTGAGGGCATAGCCCGAAGGGGGGGCGAACTAATCCGCCTCCCTCCGGCGCCTCTGAATAGCGCGTGGCCTTTGGCGGGTGTTCTGCGCGTGCGAGCCAATCCCCTGTTGGGATCCGTGGCGCGTTGGTGCTAAGCTTTGGGCTGGATGATCTGGCGCCGAGGGGCGCGTGGGGCAGGTCGGTATCCTCGATCATATGCGGACACCGGGGACTGAGCCATTTCTGGATCAAGAACGCTGCTTCGCTGGCTGCGACGAATGTCAGCTCGGCCGACCAACAGATTTCGGCTCATGCGCGGGGCCGCTACGGGGCGTGCGCCGGTTGCCCATCACGGACTTCAACGGAGTGGGACGAACTACCTGCTGCAATGCCTGGTGTCGTTGCGGGTGCCGGTGGTCAACATGGCGGAGCCATCAGGCTGCCTGCCTTGGCACAAGCATTTCCGCTGGCAGCATGACAAGCAGACGATCCCTTCGTTCATTCGACGCCAATATGGCAATGAGTTGATCGTCGACGACGTTGCCGGCCTCAACGCGGCGGCTGGATACCCGCCTGAGACCCGGCATCTGGTCATCCGTAAGGACGAAACCGACTGGCTCGTCTCGATCCTCAACTGGAGCCTGTACTGCGGCTGGGTGGAAAACAAGGAGGCCGGTCTTTGCGCGATTCCGGCGCTGCTTGCGGACCATCGTGCCTATCATCAGTTCTGGCAAAGGCTCGCCGACCGCGAGCCGGAGCGGGTAAGGATCCTCGATCTCGCTCGTCTCGCCGGATATCCCGAACATCTGTGCGAGGCATTGGCTGCACTCGATCTCGCTTTCCACGACCATGGCTTTACCGGGATTTTCGAGGAAGTTCCGAAGTCGCCGCCGGGGCGCGCCCGGCCGGTAGTCGCCCATGATGTCGCCATGGCGCTATCGTCAGCAGCCGAAAAGCCCTAGCCGTGACCGGCCCGCCATCATATATGGCCTCGAATCCTTAAACACCTCGCGGGGATTCGACTTCATGGACATCAGCCTCGGCCTTACTTTCGACGACGTGCTTCTGCGGCCCGGCGAGTCGGACGTATTGCCCAGTCAGGCGAACACCGCGACCCAGGTCACCAAGGCGATTTCGCTCAATATTCCGGTGCTGTCATCGGCGATGGACACGGTGACCGAGGCCGACATGGCGATCGTGATGGCGCAACTGGGTGGCATCGGCGTCCTCCATCGCAATCTCTCGGTCGAGGAGCAGGCTGCCGCCGTTCGCGCGGTCAAGCGCTTCGAATCGGGCATGGTGGTCAATCCGATCACCATGCGGCCCGAACAGACGCTGGCCGATGCGCTTGAACTGATGTCGCGCAATCGTATCTCGGGAATTCCGGTGGTCGAGGCCGACGGCAAACTTGCCGGCATCCTCACCAACCGCGACGTACGTTTCGCTGAAAACCCGCTTCAGCCGGTTTCCGAACTGATGACCCGCGAGAATCTGGCGGTGGTCAGGACCGGAGTCAGCCAGGAAGAAGCGCGCCGGACGCTGCATCAGCGCCGGATCGAGAAGTTGCTGGTGGTGGACGATGCCTTCCGCTGCGTCGGGCTGATCACCGTCAAGGACATCGAGAAGGCGGTCACCTATCCCGCCGCGACCAAGGATGCCAGCGGCCGCCTGCGCGTTGCCGCTGCGACCACCGTCGGCGACAAGGGCTATGAGCGCACCGAAGCGCTGATCGATGCCGAATGCGACCTGATCGTGATCGATACCGCCCATGGCCACAACCGCGACGTGGCCCGCGCGGTCGAGCGGGTGAAGAAACTGTCCAATTCGGTCCAGGTGATCGCCGGCAACGTCGCGACGGCCGAAGCGACCCGGGCGCTGATCGATGCGGGTGCCGATGGCGTGAAGGTCGGTATCGGTCCGGGCTCGATCTGCACCACCCGCGTGGTTGCCGGCGTCGGCGTACCGCAGCTGACGGCGGTGATGGAATCAGCCGCCGAGGCGGCGAAGTCGGGCGTGCCGGTGATCGCCGATGGCGGCCTGCGCACCTCGGGCGATATCGCCAAGGCGCTGGCTGCGGGTGCGAGCACCGTGATGGTCGGCTCGCTCCTCGCCGGTACCGAAGAAGCACCGGGCGAAACCTTCCTCTATCAGGGCCGCGCCTATAAATCCTATCGCGGCATGGGCTCGGTCGGAGCGATGGCCCGCGGCTCGGCCGACCGCTATTTCCAGCAGGACATCAAGGACCAGATGAAGCTGGTTCCCGAGGGGATCGAAGGGCAGGTGCCGTACAAGGGACCGGCGCGCGACGTGATCCACCAGCTGGTCGGCGGCGTTAAGGCGGCAATGGGCTATACGGGTGCGCGCACCATTCCTGAGTTGCAGCAGCGGGCGCGTTTCATTCGGATCACCAATGCGGGCCTCAAGGAGAGCCACGTCCACGACGTGACGATCACGCGCGAGGCACCGAACTATCCGACCCGCTGAGGCCCGATGACGCCCGGCGCACTCGCCCAGGCGGCGATCGACCTGCTCGACGAGATTATTGAGGCAGCAAAGGCCGGAGGGGCCGCCGCCGACACGCTGATCGCGCGCTATTTCAAGACGCGGCGCTATGCCGGTTCCAAGGATCGGCGCGCGATCCGCGACCTCGTCTATCGTGCCATCCGTCGGGCGGGCAATGTCCCTTTCAGCGGGCGCACCGCGCTGGTCGGCCTGGCGCGTGAGGATGATGCGGTCGCCGCGCTGTTCGACGGCAGCGTCCACGCACCCGCGCCGATCGGGCCCTCCGAGCTGGGCAGCGCCGCCGCAGCGCTACCCGACTGGCTTGCCGACCGTATCGCGTTCGAGGAACATGCCGCCCTGCTCGAACGGGCGCAGCTCGATCTGCGCGTGAACTTATCCCGGACCGACCGTGCGACGATGGCAGCTTTGCTTGACGCGGTGCCGACCCCCCACTCTCCGGCGGGCCTGCGTCTGCCCGAGGGCAGCCCGATCGAAACGACCGAAGCCTGGGCACAGGGCCTGTTCGAAATTCAGGACGAAGGCAGCCAGTTGATTGCACTGGCGGCCGAGGCGAAGCCGGGCATGACGGTGATCGACCTCTGTGCGGGTGCGGGGGGCAAGACGCTTGCGCTGTCCGACGAAATGCGGGGGCAGGGGCGCCTGATCGCCAGCGACAGCAATCGTGCGCGCCTCTCCCGCCTGGCGCCGCGTGCCGAGCGGATGGGCGGCCTTGCGATCGAGACCCGCCTGCTCGATCCGGGCCGGGAGCGTGTTGCGCTCGCCGATCTTGAAGACCACTGCGATGTCGCGCTGGTCGATGCGCCCTGTTCGGGCACCGGAACCTGGCGGCGCAATCCGGAAGCGCGCTGGCGGCTAACTCCGGCGCGGCTCTCGCAGCTGGTCGAGTTGCAGGCACGACTGTTCGCACTCGCGGCCATGCTCGTCCGTCCCGGCGGGGCGCTTGTCTATGCGGTATGCTCGCTCCTCCCAGAGGAAGGGCGCAATCAGGTCGATACCTTTCTGGCGCGACATCCCGATTTCGCCGCCGATAAGCTGATGTTCATCGCTGGTCGTGAAGAAGGGGCGGGAAGGCTGCTCACCCCGGCACATGACCGGACTGACGGCTTTTTCGTCGCACGGTTGCGGCGTGCATGATAGAAGCTCGGAAAACCGCGCTATTGGAGATGTTGATGCGAGTTTCGCCCGTCGCCCTGGTTCTGTCGCTGACGCTTCTGGCGGTTTCCAGCGGGGTCAACGGACAGAAGGCTGACGACCAGATCAACCCGCGTTCGCTGGCGCTTCTCTCCGAGGGTCAGTCGGCTCTTGCCGCCGGCAAATATGAGGCGGCCAATGATGCGCTGGAAAGCGCGCTGGCGGTCGACCCGCGCAACCGCAATGCCTTCATCGCGCTGGGCAAGGTCGCCCAGGCGCAACAGCTGCCGGGCAAGGCGATCCGCATGTATTTCGAGGCTCTGGCGCTGGAGCCGAATGACGTCAATGCGCTCGCCGCACAGGGCGAGGCGATGGTCCAGAAGGGCGCTGTCGAGCGAGCCCGCGCCAATCTCGCCCGGGTGCGTGCCCTGTGCAAGACCGAGTGCGCGCCGGCGGTCCAACTCGCGGCCGTGATCGCGAAGGGTCCGCCGCCGGCAGCCGTGGTCGCGACCGCGCCGGCCAGCGACAAGGTTCCTCCCAAGGGCGCGGAGACGAGCACCGTCGCCGACAAATAGGTGGCGGCCGTTGGCCCGCCGATGATCTCTATCCGTTGCTGTCGAGCGCGCGGGCGAGTTGGACGAACTCGTCCACGAGAAGCGTCTCAGCGCGCCTCTCGGGATCGATGCCCACTGCGGACAGCATTTCGACTGCGCCGTTGACGGACTTGAGGCTCTGGCGCAGCATCTTGCGTCGCTGACCGAAAGCCGCGGCCGTCAGCCCCTCGATCGTCTTCATGCTCGCACCCTCGGGTTGCGCCGCCGGCACGACGTGGACGACGGCAGACATGACCTTGGGCGGTGGTACGAAGGCCGAGCGGTGGACGTTGAGCGCGATCGATGGGGTCGAGCGCCACTGCGCGAGGACCGCCAGACGTCCATAAGCTGCACTGCCGGGGCGGGCGACGATCCGCTCGGCCACTTCCTTCTGGAACATGAGGGTGAGCGACTGCCACCAGGGCGGCCAGGCATCGAGCGACAGCCAGCGCACGAACAGCGCCGTGCCCACATTATAGGGCAGGTTCGAGGCGATGTGAGCGCCATCTCCGGCTTCGGCCCGCTCGTCGATCTTCATCGCATCGGCCGAGATGACACGCAGCCGTCCGCCCGACGCGATGTTGAGTTCCTCCAGCGCGGGCAGGCAGCGATCGTCTCGCTCTACGGCCACGACCGAGGCGCCTGCACCGAGCAGCGCGCGCGTCAGGCCCCCAGGGCCGGGGCCCACCTCATAGACCGTCTGCCCGTCGAGATCGCCTGGGATGCGGGCGATCCGATCGAGCAATTGGCCATCAAGCAGAAAATTCTGGCCAAGCGCCTTATTGGCGCTGAGCCCATGCCGCGCGATCACCTCGCGCAGCGGCGGCAGGCCCTGCAATTTGCCGCTCATGCGTGGAGCAGGCGGTTCCGGGCCGCTTCCGCCGCCAGCTTCAGCGCCGCGATCATCGCACCGGGGTGCGCCTGGTTGGTCCCGGCAATGCCGAAGGCCGTGCCATGGTCTGGGGCGGTGCGCACGATCGGCAGGCCGAGGGTCATGTTCACGCCTTCGTCGAAGTGGAGCGTCTTGAGCGGAATCAGCGCCTGATCATGATAAAGGCAGAGCGCGCAGTCATATTCTGCCCGGGCGCGGGCGTGGAACATCGTATCGGCCGCCAGCGGCCCCGTTACGTCGATCCCTTCGGCGCGCAGTATCTCGATCGCTGGCAGGATCAGTTCGATCTCTTCGCGGCCGATCGAGCCACTTTCGCCCGCATGGGGATTGAAGCCGGCAATGGCGAGGCGGGGCCGTTCGATCCCGAAATTGCGGATGAGCCCCCGCTCGGTCGCGCGGGCCTTGGCGACGATCAGGTCGACGGTCACGAGATTGACCACCTCGCGCAGCGGAACATGGGTGGTGATGGGAACGGCCCGCAGTGTCGGGCCCGCGAGCAACATCACGGTGTTGGCAGCCGATACGCCGCAGCGCTCGGCAACGAATTCGGTCTGCCCGGGATGGGTGAAGCCGATCGCGTAAAGCTGCGACTTTGCCACCGGAGCCGTCACCAGGCCGCCGACGATCGGCGAGCGTGCCAGCCCCGCAGCGAGTTCCAGCGAGTCCAGCGCACAACGCGCACCGGCCAGATCGGGCTGGCCAGGGACGATGTCGGCGGTGTCGTGAATCTGGATCAGCGGCAACGCCGACATCGTCCCTGGCC
>NZ_JAGMXV010000321.1 GCF_018006725.1 Rhizorhabdus sp. | reverse complement strand
GGATCGCGATCGGCGCGAAACAATCGCCGACGGACAAGCCCGGGGAAGGGCAGGGGATGCGGAGAGATCCCGAACAGCGCGGGATCGGCGACGGCAAGCAGATTGACCGCCCAACAGGGCGACGTCGCGGTGACCGATAGCGCGTCGCCCTCGACGTCGGCCGACCGCCGTAAACCGCGAATGATGGTGAGCAGACGGGCCGCCGGATCGGAGGACAAGTTCGGGCTCGCGGCGACGGCGCGCACGGCCTCGAGTTCCTCAAGCCCGGCGTCGACGATCGCAGCCGTCGCCGCGGCCTCGGCGGCAAGGGGACGAATTGCGGTTTGTCGAACGCGCTGGATAGCCCGGGCGAGATCCGCACGGCGATCGGGGAGGGCGGCCGCGAGCAGCGCGAGGAAGTGTCAGCCGACAAAATAGGCTACATTTCAATAATATCATGTAATATCAATATATTACATCGGATGCTCTGCGAGTAATTCTGTCTAGGGCAATATACACGTCGCGGTGTTCGACAAAATAAGCTACATTTCGCGGACAGCAAAAATCATTGGGGAGCCCGTTCCGTGATTGAGCGCAAGCCGTCTCCAGCGCCCCGGCGGAGCCTCAAATCGCTTGAGGCGGGATTGGCTCTCTACCCCCATTTCCGGCGACATATATCGCTTTCCGGCCCGGTGACAGCGGCTCAGGTTCAGGCGATTTCCGAGGCAACCGGCCTTAAAGAGCGGCAGATACGGACACTGGCCGCGCGCTTCCGGGTGCATCCGGTCGCGGAAACGCTGGCTCCAAAACCGCGTGGACCCGCTGTTGGATCGCACAGGATCGATCCCGAGGTGAGGGCCGCCATCGAGACGTTGATCGACGAAATTGCGCTCAAGATGGTGCCGCCATCGCGTGCGGAAGCGGCGCGGCAGATTTGGGGCCTGTTGCACGCGGACAACGGAGATCATCGCTTTCCCGCCGATCTGATCCCAAGCGAGAAGACGATCGAGCGGCTTCTGGCTGAGATTCCGAGCCGTGTTTGGGCGAAAGCGACGATGGGATCGAAGACGCGGAGCGCCCATGAACCGCACCCCGGCGAATATGCAAGCGAGGGATTTCTCGACCTGGTTCAGATGGATCACACCAAGGGCGATGTCATCCTGGTCGATAGTCTGCGGCGCGAACAGCTCGGAAGACCGTGGATCACCTTCCTCATCGAAATCTGGACCCGGTCCATTCTTGGTTACTATGTCAGCTTCGGCGACCCCTCGATATTCCGGTGCGGACGGGCGGTTGCGAGCGCTGTGTTGCCCAAAGAGCCGGCCCTCGCCCACCTGGGCGTCGATGTCAGCTATCCGATGCACGGTTTGTTCCGGCGCTTGCATGCCGATCAGGCCAAACCGCATCGCTCCGAAGCCTTCCGGCGCGCCTGCGTCCGCAATGGGATTGGCCCCGATGTGCGGAGGCCCGGGCCGGCCCATCTTGGCGGGCATATCGAGCGGCTGATCGGCACGATGATTGGAAAACTGCGGCTTTTGCCCGGTGCGACCGGATCGAACGTGGCGGCGCGCGACGGCTATGATGCCGAGGCGGACGCGGCGATGACGCTTGTGGAATTCGAGCGCTGGCTGCTGTGCCAGATCGCGATCTATCATCACGCGCCGCATAGCGCGCTGGGCGGCCTGTGTCCGGCCCAGATGTGGGAGCGCGAGGCGGCGAAGCACAGCCCGCTGCTGCCCGTGTCGGTCGATGCGGGCGAACTGTTCCGCCAGTTTCTGCCGTCGAAGTCGCTCACGGTCCATGCCAAGGGTATCCAGATCAGATATCGCCATTACTGGCACCCGATGCTTGCCGCCAGGATCGGCCAAAGGGTCGAGATCAGCTGGGATGAGCGGACGATCCAGCATATCTACGCCGACCTCGACGGCCGCTATGTCGAATTGCCGGTTGTCGGCGACTATCCCGACGTCTGGGAGGCGGATTGGGAGGCCGCCAGGGCAGGAGTGCGGGCGCTAGGCCGGGCCTACCAGGCCGATGGCGGTCGCGCGGCGACGGCGCGGGCGGTGGCCGCCGCCAATCAGGAAATCCACCGCGCCCGCGTTCGCACGAAGGCGACGCAGCGCCAGGCAAAGCGCCGCGAAGGCGAGGGGACGACGCTCGCGGACCTCCGGTATGGCGAAGCGCCGGAAAAGCCGCCCATTGACTGGAAACCGGTCGCCGAGCTCAGCGAAGACGACTGGTTGCAGGAGCGGACATGAGCGCCGCTGCGACCGCGCCATCGCTGGCGCCCTCCTTCTGGATCGATTTCGAAGAAGCGCGGAACGCGGTCGAGACGATCGTCGATGTCGCGCATGACGATCCCGAGGAACGCCCGACCTGCATCGTGCTCACCGGACAGTCCGGCATGGGCAAAACCTCGATCCTGCGCGAAGCGCAGCGCCGCCTTGCCGAAGCCTTTCCCGAGCCCGCCGATTGGGGCGAGGCGCGCTATCAGCCCGTGCTGCGCACGGTCATTCCCTCGAGTCCGACCTCGCTCAAGATCAACCTCGCCCTGCTCTGGAAACAGGGCTGGCCGATCCGCACGAACACGCACAAAACCGCCGATTTGAAGGTCGTCGACCTGCTGGCCGAACAGGGCACGCGGCTGGTCGCGATCGACAATGTCCATGTGATCCTGACCGCGAGCGGCGTTGCGCGGCGCGATACGCTCGATGCGTTCCGCTTCCTGATGAGCGCGGGCAATGTGCCGCTGGTCGTGGCGGGCCTCGATGTCGCCCGGCAGATCTTCGCCGACGATGTCGAGCTGGCGTACCGCTCAATCATCCTCAAATTGCCGTTATGGGAGCCGGGCGAGCCCGCGCAGCGCCTGATCCGCGCGCTGGCCCGCGGCATGGGGATGGAGGAGCCCGACCATCTCGCCGAACCCGCGTTCGCCGAGCGCATCTGGCGGACCAGCGGCGGGGTCACCGGGAACTTCAAGCGCATCCTGCACTGGTCGGGAAAGGTCGCGCGGCGGCATGACCGCCGGTTCGTGACCCAGGACGATATCACCGAGGCGCTGCAATTGTTTACGCCTTATAGCCCGGAATGAGCGGGCGGGAGATCGAGCCGCTGGCGTTTCGGGTGAGGCCGCTGCCCGAGGAATGTTTCGAATCCTGGCTGCGCCGCCTGGCCGCGCGTCATGAGACCACGCCCAAAGCGCTGTTTCGCCATCTCGGCATCGACGCGGCGCTCGCCGATCGCGACCTGGCCGTGTCGCCCGTACCGGCCACGTCGCGCGTACCGGCCACGTCGCGCGCATCGGCTTGGTTGGCCGCGCCGGCGCCGGCGGTCGCTGGCGTGCCGGACCGCCGCCAGGTGATGGTAGAACGGCTCGCGTGGGCGACGATGGTGCCCGCGAAGGCGATTTCTAGGACGTTCGTCGGCTGTGGGCGCGGCGATCTGTTGCCGCTGACGCTGCGGTCAATCGGCTGCGCCCAGTGCTGGCTTGACTGGCTGGTGTCCGGCGCGCCGTGGCGGATCGAGCGGAGCTGGATCTTGCGCGTGACGACCTTCTGCGACCGTCATGCGCTGTTGCTGACCGATCTTGCGGGGATCAGGGCCCTGGGGCGGACGCAGGCCGCCGAGCGGGCGCTCGCGGCCCGGGTCGCGCGCACGCGCGCGCAAATGGCGCGGTTTGCCTTCGTCAAAACCCGAGTGCTGTGGAACGGGATGATTGCGCGGGAGCAAATCCGCGGCGCCCGCCCCGGTGACCGGGTAGGTTGGGAGCGGTACCGGGCGGCGCTGGTCGGCAACCGCTTCCACTACGCTCCGGTGCGTCATCTGCTGCTGGCGGCGCTCCACAGCAGTGACGGGCTGAAAGCCGGGCGATGGGAGCAAATCTTCCGCTTCGATGCGCAGCCGGCACGCCTGCCGCGAAAGGCGGCTTCCGGCGTCGGACCCCAATTATCGGATCTGGCGGAGGCGATCGCCAGGGTCGGCCTGCGGCAGCTCGACCGCGAGCGTCGCCGGCTCACCATGGTCTGCGAGCAGCTCGAGCAGGCCAAGCGCAATTATCCCCGTGCCCATTTGATGCAGGGGCTGAAGGCTCGCCGCGCGGCGCTGGCGCGCGCGGTACGAGACGCCGCCGCGACGGAGAGCGCGGCGATGTCAGCGCAGCGCCGTGGTTTCCAGGAGGCGCTGTTTTACCTGCAAGCATCGGGGATGGTGGGCGCGGCGATGTCCGCCGGCTGCGCCGAGCCGGCTTGCAGCGCGAATGGCGATCTGTGGCGGGCGCGGCTCGCCGCCTGCTTCGCCGCTCCCAGGTTTCGCATCCTGCTCGATCTGCCGGGTCATGGGCGCGGATGGTAAAGCCGGACGGCGACGGTCGCCCATTGGGCATTTCGCGCGAATTTGCCCTCAGGAGGCCCGTAGGGCGTGGTGGCGGCCTCTGGGCGCCCCTCCTATCCGAGACCGCCTTTTTGCGCTCCCAGGGGCTTTTGCGCGAACTTTCCTTTGATCGTTCAAAGACAGGTCATGGTCTGAAACGGCGGCGCGAGTCCCGTATCGGGCGCGTCGATTTGAAGTTTTCGCCGGGGTCATTCGCGCGCCGTCTCCATACG
>NZ_JAGMXV010000084.1 GCF_018006725.1 Rhizorhabdus sp. | reverse complement strand
AGGCTGGTCTGTGTAACGGGCTATCCGGCGGGGCGATGCGCCCCGCCGGTAAGCTCGATCAGAACTCCTTGCTGGCGCGGACGCCGAAGGCACGCTTGGGCGGAGCGACGATATATTCGCCGTTCGTCCGGTTCGGGTTCCAGTTGCCATAATAGCGGCTGAAATCCGGGGTGGTATCGTTGAAGATATTGTCGACGAACACCGATGCCGACCAGCCGTCGCCTTTCAGGCCGAACTGGGTGTCGAACACCGCCTTGGCATCGAGCCGGACGCGATTGTCGAAGCGGACATATTTGCCCGAACGATAGCGGCCGCTGACTTCCAGAAAGCCCTTGGTTCCGTCTTCCATGACCGGGGCCTCGAAGCGGGTCGAGCCGCTGATCGAGTGCTTCGGAATCCATTGGACGCGGTTGCCGCCGAACTGGCGCGGGATGGCGCCTGCCACCGCCGGGAACACGTCACGGGCCAGGAAGTCCTTATACTTCGAGTCCGTGTAGGCGTAGTTGACGTCGAAGGTCACCCAATCGGTGGCCTTCAGTGCCGCACCCAGTTCGAGACCCTTCACCGTCGCCTTCCGGGCGTTGATGATATAGTTGGTCGTGATGCCCGGGAAGGCAGGGCATTGCGCCTCGGGACCGAACGGGCTGTTCTGGCCGAAGCACACGGTCGTGACCTGGATGTTGCGCCAATCGGAGTAATACACTGCCGCATCGAGCGTCAGGCGACGGTCGAAGAACCGGCCCTTTGTCCCGAGTTCGTAGGTCCAGATCTTTTCCTGCCCGAAAGGCCGGACGGCATCGGCGACGGCGCCGGTGTTGAAGCCGCCGGGCTTCGATCCCTTTGAGATCGTCGCATAGACGTTGGTGTCGGGCGTGATCTTGTAGCGGGCGCTGACGCGCGGCAGCCAGGCGTCGAAGCTGGTCTTGCCGCGGAAATTGATCGCCGCCGAACCCGAGGAGTTCAGGGCGTTGAACAGCGTCGCCGCCTCGGCCCGGATCTTCTCGTGGTTGTAGCGCAGTTCGCCGGTCAGAGTGAGCGCATCCGCGAACTCATATTCGAGCGAGCCGAATGCCGAATAGGTGTTGGTGAACAGCGACGACGGACGACCCGGAATGTTGGCGCGGGTGCCGGTGACGAACGACTGCGAACCGACGAAACGGGTATAATCAACCTCGGTGTAGTTCTCGTCGAAATAATAGCCGCCGATGAGCGCATGGAAGGGGCCGCTGTCATAGTTCAGGCGGACTTCCTGGCTGAGCTGCCGGAGCGACGTATCGCTGTCGAAGATGCCGACGCAGATCGCGGGCACGCAGTTGCGGACGCCGTTGGTGACGGTTCCGGTCGGCACATTGTCGGGCTTGTTGTCGAAGTCGAGCTTGA
Source organism: Rhizorhabdus sp. (assembly GCF_018006725.1). Taxonomy (GTDB): domain Bacteria; phylum Pseudomonadota; class Alphaproteobacteria; order Sphingomonadales; family Sphingomonadaceae; genus Rhizorhabdus. Next base: position 17,144 of record NZ_JAGMXV010000084.1, on the reverse strand, counting down.
TGCTGCCCTTGGTCCGGTTGTAGCCGGTGATCGCGTTCAGCGTGAACCCGCTGCCGAGCTCCAGTTCGCCATTGACCACACCGCGCCAGGTTTTTGCCTTGTAGCCATAATAGTCGGTGTTGGTGGAGATGCCGATCTGGCTCTGATCGAACTCCTTTTCGCCGATATAGTTGACGCCGAACAGCGTCGTGTTGGCGCGCGGAGCGATGTAGCCGGCATTGGGCTGGATATGGTCGCGCAGGTAGCTCAGCTGTGTCTTGAGTTTCAGCGCGCCGGTTTGCAGCAAGGCCGAGCCGCCCATGCCATAGGTCCGCGTGCCACCGAGATTGCGGCCGTCGCCCGGATTTTCATAATAGCCGTTGAAGTTGCGATAGGTGCCCGACAGCTTGACCGCCAACGTGTCGGCGATCACCGGTCCGGTAATGTGCGCGGTGATTTCGCGGCGTCCGCGATCACCCAAAGCGCCATCGACCTTGGCGCCGGGGGTAAAGGACGGCTCGCGGCTGATGAACTGGATCGCGCCGGCGAAGGCGCTGCGGCCGAAATAGACGGTCTGCGGGCCCTTCACGACCTCGATCCGCTCAAGATCCATCAACGCTGCGGCGGTCTGCGCGCCGGATCCGCCGAGGATCGTATTGAGCGAAACGCCGGTGACGTCGACGCCGTCGACGATGATCGCAACGTTCGAGCGGCCTTCGGTCAGCGCGATGCCGCGAAGGCTCGGCCGGATTTCGGCCGGCGAGAAGCCACGGTCCATCTGCAGACCTGGGGTCAGCTGCGCGACCTTGTCGACCGAGTTGACGCCTTTTTCGACGATGCTGCCTTCGCCCAGCGCGTTGATCGCGATCGGTACGTCGATCAACGACTCCGCGCGACGTCGCGCAGTGACGATGATCTCGGTGCCCTCTTCGGCCGCTGCCGTCGGAGCGGTCTGCGCATAAGCGCCGTTCGGTGTTCCTGTGACGATCGCAAGCGTTGCCGCCCCGACCAGATATTCCCTCTTGCGCATAAGCCCTCCCATCGCTGCCTTGCCGCAACGAAGCTACGGAGCAACCGAACTGTCACAACAAAGATGACGCATTCTGTTCGGCTGGTGAAATAAGATGTTGCGCCACTCCGCGCTATTTATCCCCGATGCCTGCTTTTTATATTTTCTTCCAAGAGGCTTAACCTCGTGCTGCCAAAACGAGGCGCTGGAAAGATTGTCGGAAGCCAAAGCACGGGGCTGCGCTTGAGGGGCATACTGGATGGCTTGGCACCCACGAAAGACGAAACTCTGGCCACCGATTCCCGGTGTGAAGCGGACGGGTCTTGGTTGAATGACGGACCCGCCGCACCGTGGCGATATCGTGAAGGCAGGCCGCAATATTCCCGTCGCCGGTGGATGGACCCACTGGACGGCGCGTGACGGGCAGATCGATTTGCGGACGGAAAAGCTGAGCGTCAGCCGTCCCTGAGTTGGCTCAGATGCGCGATCACTTCGGCCTCGCTGACCACGTCGGCATATTTGGCATTCATGTCGAACAGGTTCGCTTCATGCGGGGCAGGGTGACGGTCACCGCAGGCATCTGCGATCACGCTGGTCCGGAAGCCGTGCGACATTGCGTCGACGCAGGTCGCGCGCACGCAGCCACTGGTCGACACGCCGGCCAGCAGAACCCCGTCCACCCCCATCGATGTCAGCGTCGATGCCAGCGACGTACCGAAAAACGCGCTGGGATATTGTTTCGATACGATGAGCTCGTCGGGGTAGGGATCGAGCCCCTTCGGCCAGGCGGCCATGGGATTGCCCTGCAGGAAATAGCGCAGCGGCTTCGATTTTTCGAAGAAGCGTCCGCCGTCGAGCGCGAGCGGGTGATAGACGACGTTGGTCAGGATCACCGGCACGCCCGCCGCCCGAGCCGCTTCGCGAACACGCAGCGCGGACAACAGCGAGGCGTCGGAGCCCATGTAAAGGTCGCAGTCGGGGTTGTAATAGCCCTCGACCATGTCGATCACGATCAGCGCCAGCCGGTCGCCGAAGCCGACCCGGCGTCCGAAGGCGCGGGCATAGTTTTCGGAGAGATCGTCGCTCATTGCGTGTTCCTCAATATAGCCAGGGCTGGCGCGACCGCTGGGCGGTCTCGAATGCGTCTATGTCGGTCGAGGCGCGCGCCATTATCGTGTCGATCTCGTCCCAGCCATTGAGCAGCCGTTCCTTGGCGGAGGGATCGATCCCGAACGCGATGGAGAGCTCGCCTCGCCCGATGCGCTGGCTCGGCAGATCGACGCACAGGACGCCATCCCGTGCCGCGCGGCCGAGTTGGTCGATGCTATCCCGATCCAGGTTGATCGCGAGCAGGCCATTGCGCAGGCAATTGGCCGCAAAGATCTCTCCGAAGCTTTCCGCCACCACGCAGGAAAAGCCTGCCCCCGCCAGCGCCCACACGGCCTGTTCGCGACTTGATCCGCAGCCGAAATCTTTGCCGGCTAGCCAAATGCCCGCTCCCGCCGCCAGGGCGGGGTCGATCGGGTTGGGTACGGGGTGATCCCCGGCGTCGAAGCGCCGGTCATAACAGAGGTAGCGGCCGAGCCCGTCCTTCTCCATGATCAGCAGGAAGCGCGCCGGAAACAGGACGTCGGTGTCGATCCGATCCTCGATCAGGTGCAGCGCCGGAGCCTCGAGCGAGACGAACGGTTTCATTCGAACTGCCTCACATCGACGAGATGACCGGAAACCGCCGCCGCGGCCGCCATAGCCGGGCTCATCAGGTGCGTGCGGCCGCCGCGCCCCTGGCGTCCTTCGAAATTGCGGTTGGACGTGGAGGCGCATCGCTCGCCGGGCGCCAGCCTGTCTTCGTTCATGGCGACGCACATCGAGCAGCCCGCCTCGCGCCATTCGAAGCCGGCATCGCGGAAGATACGGTCCAGCCCCTCGGCTTCGGCCTGATGCTTGACCGGGGTTGAGCCGGGCACGACCAAGGCCCGCACATGAGCAGCCACGCGGCGACCCGCCGCAACCCTTGCCGCTTCGCGAAGGTCCTCGATGCGACCGTTGGTGCAACTGCCGATGAAGACGCGGTCTATCGGAATTTCCGCAAAGGCCGTGCCGGGAACGAGTCCCATATAATCGAGCGCGCGCCGCTGCTGGGCCCGGGCGGCATCGTCGGGTGCCATGTCCGGATCGGGAACGCGCCCGTCGATCGCGCCGGCATCCTGCGGATTGGTACCCCACGTCACCTGAGGAGCGAGGTCGGATATGTCCACCGACAATGACGCATCATAGGTCGCGCCATCGTCGCTCGGCAGCGTTCGCCAGCATTGGACAGCGGCATGAAAGGCATCGCCCTTCGGCGCATAGGGGCGTCCCTCGATCCAGGCGAAGGTGGTCTCGTCTGGCGCGACGAGGCCCACGCGGGCGCCCGCCTCGATCGTCATGTTGCACAGCGTCATCCGCGCGGCCATCGACATCGCCGAAACAGCGCGCCCGCGATACTCGATCGCGTACCCCGTTCCGAAGCCCGCGCCGAAGCGGGCGATCAGGTGGAGCGCGACATCCTTGGCACCGACCCAGGCAGGGAGGTCGCCGCCGATGCGGACTTCCATCGTCCTAGCGCGCTTCTGGACGATGCACTGCGTCGCGAGGACGGTGGCGCAGTCGCTGGCACCGATGCCGAAGGCGAGCGCGCCGAAGGCGCCATGCGTCGAGGTGTGGCTGTCGCCGCAGGCAAGCGTGATGCCGGGGAGGGTGAAGCCCTGTTCTGGCCCGATCACATGCACGATGCCCTGTCGCGGATCGTCGAGCGCGATATGGGGGAGGCCGAAGTCACGGGCATTGTCCGCAAGCCGCGCAACCTGTGCCGCGGCGAGCCCGGTCAGAGCCTCGCTGCGCCCGTCGCTGGGCACCGCGTGGTCCGGAACGGCGAGGCTGCTCTCGGGGCGGCGTGCGGGTCGGTCACGATCACGCAGCGCGAGGAAGGACTGATGGGTGCTCACCTCCTGAAGAAGATGACGGTCGACGTAGAGCAGGGCGGACCCATCTCCCATGTCCGTCACGACGTGGGAGTCCCAGAGCTTGTCGTAAAGTGTGCGCGGGCTCATCGGACTAGGCAGCGACTCTAATGATGACCCGACCGACGTCCTTGGCGCCCTCGCCGGTGAGGAGCGCAAAGGCTTCCCCGATCTGCTCCAGCGGAAAGCGGGCTGATATGGTGGGAGACAAGTCGATCCTGCCTTCGGCGATCAGCCGCAGGGCGCCCGCCTGGTCCGGGCCGCCGCGCACACCGACTACGCGCAACTCCCGGTTGACGATGTCCCAGTTCGTGACCGGGAGCGCGCCGCCGCCGGTCAGCGCCACTACTGCTCCGGGCGCCGCGATCTTGAAGGCCTGCGCCATGCCCCAGTCGCTGGCCGAGGTTTCGACGACGCCGGCAAAGCCATTGGGGAAGGTTTCCAGCACGGAGGCCGATATGTCCTCGCCATGCGCGGAAATGCCGAAGACGCGCTCTGCGCCCACGGCGACGGCCATGGCCACCTTGGCCCCCCGCCCCCCGATCGCTACCGGCACCAGTCCGATCGCGCGGGCCGTGGCGATCGCACCCTGTCCCATCGCGCCGACCCCAAGGATCGCAACTGTCGATCCTTCGGGCAGTCCCAGCTTGTCGAAAGCATTCAGCGCATCGACCACGCCGGTGAGCATCGCACCCGCTTCGTCGCTTACGCCCTCGGGCATCGCGCAGAGCTTTCGCGCAGAGACCAGGGTGAAGTCCTGAGCACAGACCTGGCGCACATAGCGGCCAAGATCCGGGGAAAGGCACAGGTTCGTGCGCCCGACCATGCAATTCGCGCAGGTGCCGCAATTGTCGAGCGATTGCGCGGTTACCCGCTGACCGACCGTGAAGCCCGATACATCGGGGCCCAGTGCCGCTATTTCTGCCGAGAAATCTGCACCGATGCCGATCGGATAGTTCGCCACATAGCGGCCGCCTCGATTGTGATAGACGCCGAGGCAGGTGCCATAGGGCGAATAGGCCAGGACGCGCACGAGCACTTCGCCCGGCCCCGGCACGGGCACCGGAACCTTGTCGATGCGCAGATCGGCTGGACCGTGCAGGCGGGCCGCGCGCATCACGGACGCGCGAACTGCCAGATCAGGATGGTGCAACCCGGTTCGGAGCATGTTGCGCCAAGCAGGGGGGTGTCGACGTCTCCGGTCGTATAGTCCTGGGGTACGAAGTCGCCGGCGGCGCCGTCGATCGATCCGCTCAGGATGAAGGCTTCCCACTCCGTACCGAGCGCAGCTGCGGTACCGTGCCAGCCCGCCGGCACCTCGGCGATGACGGTCCGCGCGCCCGATTCCGGGTCGGCGCTCAGCGTCTTGATGCGCCATTCGGCAGGGAAGGCGGGATCGGCCTTGGCGACGACGTCCGCCACCGAAAGGCTGAACACATGTCCACGCGGGTCGTGCGCGCCGGGCAGGGGATATTCGATCGGCTCGGCTGGTTCGTGAACCAGATTGAGGACGAGTATGCCGTCGCTGCGGGTCAGCGCCATGGCGCCGATATGCGACTTTTCGTCATGGCCGTGGACGATGCGCGCGGGGCGATAGAAATAGTCGCCCTGTTTCCAGTAATGAACATCGTCGAGCGTCACGGAACCCTCGAGCATGTACACTTCCTCGACCGCATCATGATAATGGGCGACGCCGCCGCCGCGCCAGTTTTCCGGAATCCCCACGATCGAGGTCACATGACCGGTCGCTGCATCGAGACCGAGCAGGCGCCGACGCAGGCCGTGCGTGCCAAGCGGCTCCCATGGCATCTCGGAAGCGCGGATCCTCTGCAGCGGATATTCGGTCTTGCGCATGACACCCATGATCAGAACTCCTCCATAAGGCGGCCGAAGCCCTCCTTGCGATCCATCACGCCGTTTGCACGCAGGGCGTGCCAATAGGTTGCGGTGTTGATGGCGATCACCGGCTTGCCCAGCCACAGCTCAGCTGCGGCGGCGATCCTCATGGCCGAAACATTGGTGCCACATTGTATAAGGGCGTCGACGTCGTCACCGTCCAGTGCACGAAACGTGTCGCGGATGGTCTGCGGCGTCTGCTCGGCTATGGCGAGCCAGGACGGGCATTGCAGCGGGATGTCGCGCACGGTTTCATAACCGTGGTCCGACAGGAAGTTGCGGACTTCGGTGTTGGCGGTCGGATAATAAGGCGAAAAGAACGCGACCTTGCGGATGTTCGGACCATAGGCCTTCAGTGCCGCGACGACGGCTTCGGAACCGGTGGAGACGCCCAGGCCGGAAACCCGTTCAACGTCCTGGCGCCACTTCACCGCTCCTTCGGCTCCGCCGAAGAAGGTGACCGCAGACATGCCCATCACCAGATAGTCGGGCGCGCAGGTGAGCACGCCCTTCACCGCATCGATGGTGTTGTTGCTGATCTCCCAGGCGCCAGCCATGAAGCTCTCGTTCGACACCGCCTTCGCGTTGTCGACGACGATACGGCTGTAGTGGTTGGTCACCCCCGCAGGGCGCAGATCGTCGAAGTCCGGCTGCACGACGGTGTTGGTCGATGGGCCGAGCACACCGAATTTGAGGCGGTAGCCGAGAACGTCCCGGTTGGAACGCTGAATGGGGGGGGCGATGCGCAAATCGGTCACTGGACGCTCTCCGCTTCTTCGAGGCTCTCAAACATCGCCTGGCGCAGCATATACTGCCGGCGCAGATCGGGATCCGCATGAATGGCCGCCATGCGCTGGCGCCGCTGTTTCGTCACCTCGTCGGCGCCCTGTTCCATCAGAGCCATGTTCTCGATCGTCTGGGCCTGAATGAAACTGTGCGTAACCGTTCGCCGCTGGCGCTCGAACAGATCGAGCAGGCCGGCGTCGCCGCCCTTGCGCAGGATGCGGTGGATCTTGTCGGCTAGGTTCCACGCATCGTGGATGCCGCTGTTCATGCCGAAGCCACCCATCGGACTGTTGAGATGCGCAGCATCGCCGATGATCGCCATGCGTCCCTTGCGGAACCGGTCGGCGACGCGCTGATGGACGCGATATATCTGACGATAATCGGATTCGACCGGTTGGTCTCCGAGGAGTCGTCGGAATACGTCGGCCGCTTTGGCGTCCGAGGTAAGCTCCTCATTGGTTGCATTGCCGTCGGCGGGGACGAGTACCCGCCAGAATTTCGGGACGCGCAGCAGGACCAGCCATTCCTCGGGGTCGGAGATATAGTTCACATAGGAAAGGTCGGGAACGATGTCCTCGATCGGGAACTGTGTCGAGATGCTGAGGAATTTCTCTTCGTAGGTGAAGCCATCGAACTCGGCGCCGATCAGCCTGCGCACGACCGATCGCGAGCCGTCGGCTCCGACCAGAAACTTGGCTGCGACCTCAACGATCTCGCCATTCTGCTCGATCTGGGCGATGATCTCGTCGCCATTATCACGTGCATCGATCAGCGGTGTGTTGAAGAGCAACTCGACATTGGGGTCTTGCGCCAGCCGGTCTGCGAGCATGCTCGCCATGTAGAATTGCTCGCACTGGAGGCGGAACGGATATCGGGTTCTGTCGGCAATTTCGCTCAGGTCGAACTCGAGCCGTTCTCCGCTCTGCCGGTCTCGCCATTGATAGACGGGCGCCTTGAGCCCCTGGGCAATGAGCGGCTCGGCAGCGCCGATCTCGTCGAGCATCTCGAGCGAGGCTGCGTGGAACGTCGAGGCGCGCAAATCATGCGCGCAGGTCGACTGCTCTTCGCACAGCATCACCGACAATCCCTGAGAAGCCAGTCGCGCGGCGCACACCGTCCCGACGGGGCCGGCCCCTATCACCAGCACTTCGACTCTACGCATCTTTGGGTCACTCACCTCTTATCGATCACGTCGCCACATTGGCACCTTGCCATCCGATTTAGCCAATCGCTTGCTGCGTTTGTTCACCTGATGAAACCGCTTCGGCGCGCTTTTCTCTGCGCTTGACTTGCAAGCGTCGCGCGCGGACGTTCGCAGCATGGAAGACGAAGAAAGCCCCGAAAAGGGCGGATCCATTCGTGCGATCAGCCGCGCCATCGCCGTGATGCAGGCGATCAACCGCCACGGTGCGCTGACCCTCACCGAGATTGCCGAAAATGCGCAGATCCCGCACCCGACAGCGTTTCGCATCGTTCGGACATTGCTCGAAGAGCGGCTGATCGAACGCGAACCCTCCCGCAAGCGCTATCGGCCCACCGCGCTGATCCAGACCTTGTCGTGCGGTTTCCAGAATCATGACCGCCTGGTCAGTATCGCGCGGCCCCATATCACGCGGCTCACCCGCCTGATCGACTGGCCGATCAGCGTCGTCACGCGGGTAGGGCAGGCGATGGTGGTGCGGGATTCGACCAGTGCGCTGACTTCGCTGACCTTCAACAACTACTATCCCGGCTGGCAGGTGCCCCTGCTTCCATCGTCATCCGGGCGCGTCTATTTCGCCTTTGCGTCGCCCGAGGAGCAAGAGGAACTGATCAAGGCCTATCGGGCCAACCAGCGCGGTGTCGACAAGCTGACGCTTCGGGAATTCGAAAGCGGCGAGGCGACAGCCAAGATCCGGCAACAGGGCTATGCAGCGGTGACGCGGACCCAATATTCGGCCAATCCCGGAAAGACCTCTTCGATTGCGGTGCCGATATTCGAAGGCGATAGACTCCTGGGGGCGCTCACCATGGTGTTCTTTGCCAATGCGCTTTCGATCCCGGATGCCATCAAGCGTTTCATCGATCCGCTGAAGGAGTGCTCCAGGGCAATCGGCGAGGAGATGGCCCGCGAGTAGTGCCTCAGGCTTTGGCCGCTGCTCGCCGCCGAAGGGACATGGCTTCCCTCCGAAACAGCAGGCCTGCCGCCAGGGCGATCACGATCATCGCGCAGCACAGTGCGAAGCCCTGCTGGTAGCTGCCGAAGCGGTCGTAAAACATGCCGGCCATCCAGACGCCGCAACCCGAGCCCACGGCTTCCAGCACGATGAACCAGCCGGTGAGTTGCCCGAGCTTCGGTCCGGCGAAAAAGTCCGCGATAACGACCTGGGTCAGCACATAGCAGCCCGCCCAGCCGAGCCCGAGCAGGGCCAGGCCAGGCCAGGCGAAGGCAGGCTTGCCGAGAGTAAGAAGGACTGCGCCGCCCAGCAGCAGCGCATGTTGCGTCGACCAGACGGTCTGAACACCCCAGCGCTCCGCTGCCGCACCCACCAGCACCTTGCCGACCAGGCCCAGCGTGAACACCAGCGTCATGCCGCCCGCCGCAGTGCGCGGGCTCAGCCCAATATCCTGAAGATGCAGGAACAGGTTGAGGAGGAAGGCCGTCGATCCGAAGAAGGTGCCGAAGGTCGCGATGATCAGCAGCGTGACGCCAAGCGAGCTGCGCGGCGTAGAGACCGTCGATACGGGGCGTTCAGATTCTTCGCCCGTCGCTTCGATGCGGTCGCTGGGCGGACGAAGCAGAAAAGCCGCCAGCGGCAGGATCAGGAGCGGGACGATCGCGAGCGAGGCGAGAAGGTGGCGCCAGCCCATATGCTCCTGAGCGAGAACCATCAGTGGCGGAAACAGCGAGGCTCCGATGCTGGTGCCCGACAGCGCGACAGATGTGGCGAAGGCGCGGCGTGTTTCGAAACGCTCGCGGATCAGCAGGACGATGATCACGACATGTGCGCTGGCGAAGCACAGTCCGAACAAGATGTAGAGAGCGTATATCTGTCCGATGCTGGTAGCCTTGCTGTAGGCGTACAGCGTCGCGCCCAAAAGCAGCAGACCTGCGATCACCACGCGCCGCGGAGCGACGTAGCGGGTGAGGATGCCGATCCCGAGTCCGGCAAGGCCGGAGGAGATAAGAAAGATCGTCTCGCGTAACTTGAGATCGCCTCGGGAAATGCCGAGTTCGGCAAGCAATGCCTTGTCGAGCGTGGGCAGTCCCGAACTGATCGTCCCGTGGCAGATGGTCATGACCAGCAGGAGGCCGCAGACCAAAGTCCATCCGCGCCGATCGGTCCCGCTCTGCATCGTCATAGTGCCGCCCATCCTACCATCGCGCTCACATTAGGGCGATGCCGGGCTGGGGACAGTATCCCGATCCTTTCTTTCGCTAGGCGAACGCCACTGCATCGTCGGGTTGAGCGGGGCTGCCGTCCGATTAACTGCCGGATCGAGGAGATTGAGATGGCCGACCCAAGACTGTCCGAAATGCTGCAGGCTGGCCGGTTCGTCGTGGCGCCTGGCATTCAGGACATGATCACAGCGACTATTGCGCGCGAAATCGGGTTCGACGCCGTCTATGGCAGCGGGTACTGGCTCACCGCTTCGGCTTATGGCTTGCCAGACGCCGGCATAGCCTCGGTCACGCAGATGACCGATCGGATGGCGACCCTGGTCGCCAGCTCCAACGCGCCGGTCATCGCCGACGCCGATACCGGCTATGGCGGCCTTCTGAACGTCCACCATACCGTTCGCGCCTATGAAGCGGCCGGCGTTACGGCGATCCAGATCGAGGATCAGCAGTTCCCGAAGAAGTGCGGGCATACGCCCTACAAGCGCATCGTCCCCATCGAGGACATGGTCGAGAAGATCAAGGTCGCCGTGGACGCGCGAGGCGATTCCAATTTCCTCGTGATCGCGCGCACGGACGCCATCCAGAGCGAGGGTTTCGACGGCCTCCGCCGTCGGATGGATGCCTATGCCGAAGCTGGTGCGGACATTCTGTTTCCTGAAGCGCTGGCGAGCGAAGAGCAGATGCGGATCTTCTGCGCCGGCGTCGACACGCCCGTCCTCGCGAACATGGCGTCGGGCGGCGTCACTCCGATCCTGCCGCCCGAGCGGCTGGAAGAGATCGGCTTCTCGCTCGCGATCTTTCCGGCCTTGGCCAGCCTCGTCTCCGCCGCTGCCGTCGAAGACGCGCTCCGTGCGCTCAAGGGCGGCGACGGTTCGGGTGGCGAACGGCGACTGTTCGATTTCCAGCGCTTCTGCTCGTTGATCGGGTTCGAAGACGTGTGGGCGTTCGAGCGCAAATGGGCGCGACCCGAAGCCTGAAAACTGATTTCCATCCTGGAGTTTACCGACATGGCTATCTGGCTCAAGCGTGGCGCAAAGGCTGCCGAGAAGAAGGCGATCGATGCAGGCGTTCGCGAAACGGTGGAACGCACCTTGGCCGACATTGCCGCGCGTGGCGATGCGGCGGTGCGAGAGCTTTCGCAGAAGTTCGACAACTGGTCGCCCGAATCCTTTCTGCTGTCCGACCGGGAAAAGCAGGAGTGCATCGATCAGCTGACTTCTCAGGATCTCAAGGACATCGAGTTCGCCCAGGCGCAGGTGCGCAATTTCGCGCGGATCCAGCGCGAGAGCATGAAGGACGTCGAGGTCGAGACGATGCCCGGCGTCGTGCTGGGGCATAAGAATATCCCGGTCAACGCGGCCGGATGCTACGTTCCCGGCGGCAAATATCCGTTGCTCGCTTCTGCGCACATGTCGGTCATTACGGCCAAGGTTGCGGGCGTTCCCCGCGTGATCAGCTGCGCACCGCCGTTCCAGGCCCGTCCGGCACCCGCGATCGTCGCCGCACAGGTAATGGCCGGTGCCGACGAAATCTATGTACTCGGCGGCATCCAGGCCGTCGGCGCGATGGCGTTGGGAACGCAGTCGATCGCGCCGGTCGACATCCTCGTCGGTCCGGGCAACGCCTTCGTGGCCGAAGCCAAGCGTCAGCTGTACGGCAAGGTCGGGATCGATCTCTTCGCCGGGCCTACCGAGACGCTGGTCATCGCCGACGAGAGCGTCGATGGCGAACTCTGCGCGACGGACATTCTCGGACAGGCCGAACATGGCCCGGACAGCCCGGCGATTCTGCTCACCACGTCCGAGGCGCTGGCGCGCGAGACCATGGCCGAGATCGAGCGCCTGCTGACCATCCTGCCGACGGCGCCCCATGCGCGTCGCGCCTGGGAAGATTATGGCGAAGTGATCGTCGCCGAAAGCGACGAGGAGATGGTTCGCATCGCCGACGAGATCGCGTCGGAGCATGTCCAGGTGATGACGGCCGACCCCGACTATTTCCTCGACAACATGACCAATTACGGCGCGCTGTTCCTCGGTCACCGCACCAACGTTTCCTATGGTGACAAGGTGATCGGGACGAACCACACGCTGCCGACCGGCAAGGCGGCGCGCTACACCGGTGGTCTGTGGGTCGGAAAGTTCCTGAAGACCTGCACCTATCAGAAGGTCCTGACCGACGAGGCATCGACCCTCGTCGGCGAATATTGCTCGCGGCTCTGCGCGCTGGAGGGGTTCGCGGGTCATGGCGAGCAGGCGAACATCCGCGTTCGTCGCCATGGCGGGCGCGATGTGCCTTACGCCGGTCGCGCCGAGCCGGTGACCGCCTGAACCGCCAAGGACCCGGTCGGAAGGCCGGGTCCGCCTATATTGCGGGCCGTTTGGCGTCCGGCTCCAATGTGATCGACCATGGTCCGTCATGCCATTCCAGCAACAGGCATCCGCCCACGCTCCGTTCGGCGAAGCCATGGATGGCAAAGGCCGGGTTCCAGAGGAACGAGCCTGCGCCCATCGGCCGGCTCTCGTCGGGCTGGATGTCCCCTTCGAGGCAGAAAATCTCCTCGTGGACGGGATGCCAATTGGGGCCCCCGCCGACGAAGCCCCCCGGCACGCGGAGCAGGCGCGTATCGGCGCCGGTCAGTGGATCGAGCCAGAGCACGCGCCGCTCGAATCCCGCGAACGGCTTGCCGCCGATAACCGGGGTGAAGGGCTCGATCGCGAAAACATCGTCGTTGACCAGGAAGGTAGGCTTGCGAGTTGCGGTCGCCGCAGACGGCGCGTCGAGGATCACGATCAGTTCACAGCCCTCTTCCGACCCGCAGGAGGCCTGGTGCCCGCCTCCGATCACGATCCACGCGCCGGCCGAAAGAGCGCGCCCCCCGATCTCGAAGGTGCCGGAACAAACGTAGATCTGGGTCAGCGGCGCAGCGCCCGCGACACCGCTCCATCCTGTGGGCAGCGTGACGAGACCGCTGCGCAGCGATCCGTCATCGAGTGTTCGCAGGGGGCGCAGAAGCGCAGGCGCAGCGCCCCACATTTCGAAGGGCTCGACCGCGATCTGGTGATCATGCCGGCATTCCGAAATGTCGATCCGAAGTGTCTCGTTCACCGCAGGGTCTCGCTTCGCTTGCTGGAGTCCGTCCATGCGCGCGCGCCCGGCAAATGGCGACCCCCTCCGGACGAACCCTCGCGTGGCGAAAAAACTCGCGGTTGTTCTGTCGCGGTTGCGCTTCGGTGATAAGGTCCCCGCGTCCGAAGGAAGGGAGATTTGCCATGCGGCCGCGGATCGAGGCTCTGGATGTCGATGCGATGGACTGGGCGCCGCTCGGACCTGCCGGACTCTACAGCAAGCTTTTGAGCCGCGACCCCGAGACGGGCGCGCGCACCGCCCTGCAGAGGCTTTGCCCCGCTGACGGCTATGAAACCCCCAAGGTGGCCCATTTCCATCATACCTATGAGGAAATACTCGGCGTCGAGGGCGATTTCAGTTTCGACAGCCGGCTCTGGGTGAAGCCCGGTACCTATGTGTTCCATCCGCCGATGACCGTCCATGGTTTCAAGAGCGCTATCCGGGCGGAATCGCTGTTCCTCTCGCGGGTCGGCCGTGATCTCGACTTCAACTTCGTGCCCGAGCCAGCCAAGACCGACCTCTATACGGTCGAGGGCGCGAGTCCGCCTCGAACGCCCGTGGCGATGCGCGACCCCGTTGCAGACAAGGGATGGGCAGCGGGCGCTTTCCTGGGCAGCGCGGCCGAGATCTGTGTGCTGAGCGCCGACCCGGAGACCGGTGAGGGGAGCGCCCTCGTCAAGCTTCCGGCGGGCTGGGCAAGCCGAACGCGCAGTCTGCCCACCTATGTCGAGATGTTCGTGATGGAAGGCGGCCTCGCGGTCGACGGAGGAGCGATGGGGCCGCGTCACGCCTATTTCTTCTATCCACCGGACGAGGTGATCAGCCCGCTCGCGACCGCAGGCGAGACGCTGCTCTATGTCAATTTCGGCGCGTCGATAGGGTTTTGAAGCGATGGCGACTGCTCTGGTCACGCATGCCGGTACCCGCTTCGGGCTGATCGCGGCCGAAATTCTTGCCGGACGGCGCGATCGGATACTCTTGTCCGTCGATCCCGACTGCGCGGCAGAGATCCGCGCCCGGCTCGCCGCCTTGCCCGGCGCCGAACTGATCGACGCCGACTGTGCCATCGAGGGCGATTGGGACAGGATCGCCGAGAGCGTCGGCGCCGACGGGGGGCTGGATCTGCATATCCATTGCCCGCATCCTGCCCTCGACCAGGTGAAGGCGGAAGTCGCGCTTCATTCCGCCTGGCTCGCGGCGCGCAATGCGAACCGGGTGATGCGAGGGCAGGGGACCCTGCTCGTCCAACATCTTATATCGGAGCCGGATGCACCGGGCGGGGCGCCCGAACTCGAGGCGGCCGCCAGCGGGGTCGAACGGGCATTGGCCGGGGCGCTGCTCGACGCAGCCAAGGCGGGGCTGATCCTCCGGTCGAACCGGCTCGGCTTCCCGGTATCCGCCGACGCTGCGCATGTTCGCGCGGCCACGCAATTGCTGGTCGACGAGCGCAGCCGTTTCATGACGGGCGGCGAGATCATGCTCGACGGGCGAGCGGCCATTGGCGGATCCTCGGCGCGTCTCGACGGAAAGACGATCCTGATCACGGGCGCTACTTCGGGTATCGGCCGCGCTACCGCCGTCGAGATGGGCCGGCTCGGCGCCTTCGTCGCGGTCGGCGGCCGCAAGCTGCATCTCGCCGAGGAGACGCTCGCTCTGGTGCGTGCGGCAGGCGGCGACGGCATGACCATATCGCTCGACGTCACCAGTGGCGAGGCGTGGGCGGCCGCGACGAAGGCCATCGTCACGGCGCGCGGTGCCCTCCACGGCCTCGTCAACAATGCGGGCGAGCAGAAGAACGGCACGATCGCCAGCTTGAGCCAGGCCGATCTCGGCTTCCTCGTCGACATCAACTATCGCGGCACCCGCAACGGTATGGATGAAGCGCTCCAGCCGATCGCTGCAAGCGGCGGCGGTGCGATCGTCAACATCGCGTCGGTAGCGGGAATCCGTGCTGGCTATGGTGCCTCGGCCTATGGTGGTTCGAAGGCGGCGATGATCGGGCTCAGTCTCGCTTATGCTCGCCGGTTCGCAACCACGGGCGTTCGGGTGAACGCGCTGCAGCCCGGCTTCATCTGGAGCGACAGCGTGGTCGATTCGCTGGGCGTCGAGGGCGCCGCCAATTTCCGCGCCATGATCGAGCCGCGCACACCGCTCGGCCGTGTAGGATCGCCGGAGGATGTTGCGGGAATGATCGCCTTCCTGCTGTCCGACGCTGCCGCCGCGATCAGCGGGCAGGCGATCACGGTTTCGGGCGGGCTCGAGCTCAGCTTTCCCTGATTCATTCGTCGTCGTTCGGCGGCGGATGCGAGAGAACGAACTGCAAAGGGGCACCGTACGGCACGCCTTAATTGCCAAACGGCAAATCATCGCTGATCGCTTGGCGCCTGCGCCGGTCTAAGCTGGGCGGCCAGCACTTCGCGTGCTGCTCAACGGTGAGGAGAGGATATGGCAGAGGTGATCGCGGCGACGCAGTCGGGCAAAGTGCGTGGTGAAGCCATCAATGGCGTGCGCCGCTTTCTCGGCATCCCCTACGCGGCTTCCCCCACCGGCGCGCGCAGATTCGCGCCACCCGAGCCCGCGCCGGCATGGGATGGCATCCGTAATGCAACCGTCCCAGGACCGACCGCGCCGCATCGCTTAGGCGATGCATGCAACTGGCGGGCGCAATCCACCCAGCCAGAGTCCGAAGCGCCTGTTGTTTTGTTACGAAGAGAAGAGGTTTTGCTTTCTCGAGGAGAACCACGGCGTGGACCAAAGTTCAGGATCGCCATTTCAGCCGTGTGCGTTCATCGGGACCCCACGAGCCACCACCTTCATCGCCATTTCCAGTGATTCAGCGCGAATGGGCTGATGCGCGATTATCTCAATGGCTCCGGCCCGCCCTAAACCCAGAGATTCGATGCGAACGATTATTTCGAACCCATTGTCCGGCGCTCGTAACAGGGCCCGCACTTCCCCGGAGCTGATGTCTAGGCGCTCACCAACCAATGGTACCGCAACAGAAATCTGGTCGGTATAAGAGGGCCAGCTACGCTGGGCTTCATATGCCCTGATTGCAGCCAGGTCGAAATCACCGTGATATGGTTCGTCTGCCACCTGCGGTAAATCGACCACAAGCATGGCCAATCCACATTCATTGACACCTGTCCAGGCGACGGCGTCGTCCTCGACGGCATCCTCAATTCCCTCGGGTACCAACAGCACCACGTCACGCGAAGCAAGGCCGAAGCCCGCCCTCAGGGCTGCCTGCGACACACGTGCAACGTCTAGGTCGGGGCCGAAACGATGCGTTCGGTTGTCATTGCTTGGTGATTGCAAAATAGCTTTCTCCTAGCCCTGCAACCGAAGCGCGCAACTTGTAGAGCTCAAGTGCCTGTGCAGCAGGCGCAGCCCTGAAGTCGTACCACGGTAGGCTTCCCGCGATACGCCAATAGCCGAAACCCTGATCGAGCAGAATGATGGCTTTGCTCCCGTCAGTGTATTCCAATTCCATCTTCCGCCCGTGGATAGTGCGGTCAATTGCTTTGAGAGAGACGGAGAGTCCAAGCTTTGTCCCCAAAATCTGGGCGACATCCTCTCGGTCCTCTTCAAGATACCAGTCGCTGAAAATTCGGTTGGGAATACGGTCCTTTTTCAACGATTGCACTATAACATGGACTTCGGCCGTGGTGGCATGAAGCTCTGACGCGAGAGCTTCACAGGTTCGAAGAAACAAAAGCATCGGCAAAGGCGCGTTGAGGTATCGGTCGGAATAAGAAATTCGAACCAGTTCACTCGGTCGCCAAATTCCGGCTGCTTCCATCTGCTGCTTCAATTTCGCACCAAAGCGTTTGCCAAACTGAGTAGCCCCTAGATTTCTGGACGCCTTCCATCCTAATTTTGAGGACAGGAGGCGACGATGGGGAAGCCCAATTTCAGCGATGAGTTCAAGCGTGATGCGGTGGCCCAGATTACCGAGCGGGGT
>NZ_JAGMXV010000320.1 GCF_018006725.1 Rhizorhabdus sp. | reverse complement strand
GCTCAAGCCCTTCCTCGAAACGACGCACGAGGAACTGATGGACATGACGGCGCTGCAGTTCGTCGGTCCCTACCACTTCTTCCAGGCGATGATCCGCAAGATGGCGCGCAGCAGCGGCGGGCAGGGCGGTTCGATCATCCAGATCAGCTCGGCCACCGCCACGATCATGCTCAATGATCACGCCGCCTATATGGGCACCAAGGCCGGGACCGACCATGTCGTCCGCTGCGTCGCGCATGAGTTCGGCAAGGAGGGCATCCGCGCCAACTCCATCTCGCCCGGTCTGACCGAAAGCCCGATGACCGAGCAGGCCATGTCGGTGCCGGGCCTGCACGAGGCGTTCGTGGCAGGCTATCCGCTCGGCCGGATCGGCACGTCGGACGATATCGCCGCCGCTGCCGTGTGGCTCGCCAGCGACGAGTGCTTCATGAGCGGCGAAAATCTGCAGGTGAACGGCGGGCTGACGTTGCGCCGTAACCCGACCAACGACGACATCGCCGCCAGCGTCGCAAAGGCGAGCGGGGCGGCCTGAACCGAACTGGACGGCGGCCCGAAGGTCAGGCCGCCGTCAGTCGGTCCTTGATGTCCGCACGGAGCTGGTCCTTGCGGATCTTGCCCGATGCGGTGCGCGGGAAATCCTCGACGAACACGAAACGCTCGGGAATCTTCTGCTTGGCAAGGCCGCTGTCGGCGACGTGGCGGGCCAGCTCTTCTGCGCTCGGCGCAGCCTCGCGGGCGATAACATAGGCGCAGACGCCTTCGCCGAGCCGATCGTGCGGCATTGCCACCACGCTCGCTTCCCTGACCGCCGGATGGGTGTGAAGAACGTCCTCGATCTCCTTGGCCGAGATATTCTCTCCGCCACGAATGATCAGGTCCTTCTTGCGGCCGGTGATCGTGATGGCTCCCTCGGGGGAGCGAACGCCCAGATCGCCGGTGCGGAAATAGCCGTCGGTGGTGATCGCCTCGGCCGTCTGCTGTTCGTCGGCATAGGCGAGTAGCATCGCCGGCCCCCGTGCAAGGATTTCCCCCTCCTGACCGTCCGGCAGGTCGTTGTCGTCGCCGTCGACGATCCGGACCTGATAGTCGACGATACAGCCGTCGGTGGTCGCCGCAAGTTGCTCGTCGTCGGGCCAGCCGAAGCTGACCAGCGGGACCTCGGACGCGCCGAACACGCGGAAAGCGTGGCAATTGGCGAAGGCGGCGTTGGCGGCGGGAATGACCTCGGGGGGCACTGCGGCGCCACCGCAGGCAAAGAAACGGAAGCTCTCCAGCCGATTGCCTGCAGCACGCGCGGCGGCGGCCAGTTCGACCAGGAAGGGCGTCGCTGCGACCGTGCCGACGACCTGATGGCGGTCGATGAGCGCCAGTGCTTCGGCCGCGTTCCAACTCTCCATCAGGATCGTACTGGTGCCGCAGATGAAGGGCGCCTCCAGGCCGTTGGCATAGCCCGACACATGGGTGACCGGCGACGGCATCAGCGTCGCATCGCCGTCCTTGAGACCCCAATAAGCGCCGCTTTCGCGCACGATATGCTGGAGCGTGACGTGGCTGTGCAGCACGCCCTTGGGTCGCCCGGTGGTGCCCGATGTGTAAAGCACCATCTTCACGCCGAGCGGATCGACGGTGGGGCGCTCAAACGTCAAGCCGCGACCTTCGTCCAGCAGTGCGGCGAAGTCGTCCGAGCCTTCGCCCCGAACGGTGAACACATGTTGCAGCGACGGGAGCGACGGGCGGATGCGTTCGGCCATCGCGGCGAAATCATATTTGCGGAAGCTGCTCGCAACGAAGAACGCCGTCGCGTTGCAGTCGCCCAGCATCAGCGACACTTCATGGTCGCGATAGATCGGCACGATCGGATTGACCACGAGACCCGACTGGGCGGCAGCGAGGTTGATGATCACCGCTTCGTGCCAATTCGGCACCTGGAAGGCCACGACGTCGCCGGGCCGGAGGCCGCGAGCATGAAGCGCAGCCGAAAGGGCCGTCGCATCCTCGACCAGGCTTGCGCGGCTGAAGCGCCGCTCGCCCTCGACCACAGCCGGAAAATCCGGCGCCGCGCCTGCGCGCTCGACCGCCAGGTCGAACAGCGTCCGCCGGTCCCAGACGTCTCCCTCTGCCCAAATTGCCTGATGTGGGGCGGGCGTTTGCAGCCAGCGCCACGGCGGATCCATCCTCTCGTCCATGGTCCGGCTCTGCCACGTCCCGGAACGGGCGTCCAATTGTTCAAAATATCAGGAACCTGTTACCTGTCCCAGCTTGTCGGGTGACGCGCGCTGCGCGAGACAGCGGGCAAAAGCCATAAAACAGGAGCCTGACAGTGGACCGTATCCAGCGCATCGGCGACGTCGCCGAAATCATGCTCGACTATGTCGAGAACAAGAAGACCTATCAGGCCGACAATACGATGCGGGTGCCGACCCGCAGCTACACCGACCATGACCAGTGGCGCGCCGAGATGGAACTCATCTTCAAGCGCGTGCCATTGATGCTGGCCTTCACCGCCGAAATGCCCAACCCCGGCGATTACAAGGCGATGGAAGCGGTCGGTTTGCCGATCCTGATCAGCCGCGACAAGGAAGGCAAGGTCCGCGCTTTCCTCAATGTCTGCTCGCACCGCTCCGCGCCGGTCGCGTCGGAAGGGCATGGCAACTGCCCGCGCTTCGTCTGCAAATATCATGGCTGGACCTTCGGGCAGGACGGACGCCTGATCGGCGTTGCCGAGTCCCGTACGTTCGGCGATGTCGACAAGGCCGGCCTCGGTCTTCGCCGCCTGCCGTGCGAGGAAAAGGCAGGCATGATCTTCGTCTGCCTGACGCCCAACGCGCCGATGGATCTGGATCGCTATTTCCGCGGTTTTCTCGATGATTATGATGCGATGGACTTCGGCAAGTGGACCTATCTTGGTTCGCGCGTGATCGAAGGCGCCAATTGGAAGATCGCGTTCGACGGCTATCTCGAGGGCTATCACTTCGCCTCGCTGCACCCCGAGACGATCTTCCCGCGCACCCCGTCCAACTGCACCCATTATGAAGGCTTCGGCCCCAACATCCGCATTGGTTTCCCGCAAAAGCGCATTGCCGAGGCGCTGCGCGACGTGCCGCGCGAGCAGTGGGGCACGCAGGAGAATAACGGCTTCGATTTCGTCCGGATCATGTTTCCCAACGTGTCGACCTTCATCGCGCCGGAAATCACCCAGGTGGCCCAGCTCTTCCCCGGGCCGACGCCGGAGCAGAACCGGACCGTGCTGAACTATCTCCGCCGCGATCCGATTCGTGACGAGGAGGACCGGGCGCAGGTCGAGACGATGATCGATTTCTTCCGGGACGTGACTTACAAGGAAGATTATCTGATCGGCCTTGAAATCCAGCGCGGGCTCGAAGCCGGGGCGCATGACGAACTGGTCTTCGGCCGCAATGAGCGTGGCAACCAATATTTCCACGAATGGCTGAACTGGTATCTCGAGGACGATCCCACCCGCCCCGAACCGAAGATGTAATTAGAAGGCGTCCGGACCTGTCGATGGCCCGGGCGCCTTTTTATTCGGATGCCGCCCGGGCATCCGCGTCAACGCCGGCAAGCGATCGGCAGACGCGATAGAGAGAGGACTTGATAATGGCGACGCTCGCACTCGACATACCCGATCACATCGATCCCAGCCTGGTGGTCGACGTGGACATCTATCATGTCCCCGGTCAGGTCGACGATTTCCACCAGGCCTGGAAGGCCCTGCAGCAGGCATCGCCGCCGGTCGTCTGGACGCCGCAGAATGAGGGGCACTGGATCGCCTTGTCGGGACCGGTCCTGGCCGAGGTCCAGTCGGATCATGAGCGTTTCTCCAACCAGATCATCGTGATCCCGAAGTCGGTCGGCAAGCTGCACCAATTGATCCCGACTACGATCGATCCGCCCGAGCACCGACCTTATCGCAAGCTGCTCAACTCGGGCATGTCGCTGGCGAAGGTGCGGGGGCTGCACGAAACGATCCGTGCGACGGCTGTCGAACTGATCGAGCCCTTCGTCGCTCAGGGGCGCTGCGACTTCACGGCTTCCTATGCGCAGGTCTTTCCGATCAGCATCTTCATGGCGCTGGTCGGCGTTCCGATGGCCGAGTCCGGCCATATCCGCTATCTCGCCGAATGCATGACCCGGCCCAATCCGCCGATCCCGTTCGAGGAGGCGAAGCAGGGCTTCTTCGATTATCTCGGCCCCATCCTCGACGCGCGGCGCGCCAATCCGGGCGAGGATCTGCTCAGCCATATCGTCACCGCCGACATCGACGGCCGTCAGCTGAGCGTTGAAGAGTCACTGGCGCTGGCGACGCAGGTGCTGATCGCGGGTGTCGATACGGTGGTGAACTTCCTCGGCTTCACCATGCTGCACCTCGCCCGCAATCCCGAATTGCGCAAGGAACTGGCCGGGCTCGATTTTCCGCAGGTTCTGGCCGCTACCAACGAACTGTTCCGTCGCTTCGGCCTGGTCACTATCGCGCGCACCGTCCGCCATGACATGGAATTCCATGGGGCTTCGCTGAAGGCGGGCGACCTGATCTGCATCCCGACCCAGGTCCATGGTCTCGACGAGACGGTCAACGCCGACTCGCTCAAGGT
>NZ_JAGMXV010000319.1 GCF_018006725.1 Rhizorhabdus sp. | reverse complement strand
GGTCATAGGCTGCCTGAAGGGTCAGCTTGCTGGCGAGTGCTTCGATCGGGGTTTCGATCTTCGCATTGACGCCACGATATTTGTAATTGGCGACACCCAACGCGTTGAACTGGTTGGTGCGCAGATAGTCGGTCGGGCCGGTGACGCGGGCATAGAGGAAAGCGGTGCCTTTCACCCAGTCATAATAGCCGCCGATGGTGATCGTCAGGTCTTCGGTTGGCGTCGCGCGGATGGTGGCGTTGATCGAGTCGGTGTTGAACTTGTTCGACTTGCCGCCGATTATGACGTTGTTGATGAAGCCGTCCTGTTCGCGGTGCGACCCGGCGACACGGACCGCCAGCTTGTCTTCGACGATCGGTCCGGCCACCGAAGCGCCGACCTGCCAGGCGTTGTCGGGGCCGGCATAGCTCGCCATGCCGCGCGCTTCGAAGACGTTGCCCGGCTGGCGGGTAATGACGTTGATCGCGCCGCCGAGCGTATTCTTGCCGTAGAGCGTGCCCTGCGGGCCGCGCAGCACCTCGATCCGTTCGACGTCGTTCAGCGGGTTGTTGAGATAGGCGGTGTTGGGACGATAGATGCCGTCGACAAACAGGCCGACACCCGGCTGCACGGTGCTTTGGATGGTGACGCCGACGCCGCGGATCGACACGAAGGCGCGGTCGGCACCATCGCTGTTGATGTTCAGACCCGGCGACAGAAGGGCTGCCTCGCGGACCGAGTTGATGCTGCGCTTCGCCAACACGTCGCCGGAAAGGGCGGTCACCGCGACCGGAACGTCGAGAAGGGTTTCGTTGCGCTTGCGGGCGGTGACGATGATGTCCTGATCGCCGGTCGCTTCCTCGGCCGCGGCGGGGGCGGCCTGCTGCGCGACGGCCGACGAGGCGGCGAGCGCGACGAACGCACATCCCGAGACGAGCATGGTGGTGAAGCGCATCTGTGGTCCTCTCCTGAAACGCGCCGACCTTTGATGATCTGGCGCCAACCAATGAAGAGGACCTATCCGATAGCTTACCTTTCAGAAAGGTCCTGATGCACCGCCGGCTTTGCCGATCGGCTCGGACAATTGACCGGCCCGATCAAGTGTCTGAAATCAAGGAAGAAAGGTCGCCGCCGGCAGGCGTGGTTCGGAACGGGCGAGTCCGTCCGAAATCGAATAGACCAGCCTTTTCTCGCGGTCGAACGGCGACCAGGGCAGGTTGCCGTCGCGGGCGAAGTCGACCCAAAGCCGATGCATGCGATCGGCGAGCTGCTGCGGCGGGGCTTCCCCGACCAGGCCCTGCGCGCCCGTCGCGGTCGCGAGCGTGTCGAACACGAAGGGCAGTTCGACCGCGTGGCAGGAGCCGAGCTCGCCCTTGAAGGCGGGCGAGCGCCAGTCGAACTCGTACATATGCGTCCGGCCCTGATGCTCCTCGGCGAAACGGCGCGCGGGCCAGCGGAAGACGAGGTCGTTCATCGCGTCGGTCAGCGCCTGTCCGGGCTTCACGCCATGCTTCCCCAGGCCATAGGCCTTGAGCACCCTGCGCGCGCCCGGTTGCGATCGGCTGAGCAGGAATGTCGCGAGCAGGCCACCGATCTTGTCGCGCACCCCGGAGGGGACGAGGTAGAGATTCATCTCCTCCGCATTGGTGCCGATCAGGACCTCGACATCGCTCCCCGCGCCGCGCCGCAAAGCTTCGAGCGGTTGGAGCGGAAGGACGTCGTCGCCATGGACGGGCACGAAGCGACTGAGGCCGAACATCGGCTCATGCCCCCTCGAATCGCGCAGGTCGATCCGCGCGGTCGGCGCCGATATCTGCTCGACCGCGTCGAGCGCATCGCCCGGCGCCACGCTGGCGAAGCCGGCCCGGTCGGGCGTCACCCGCAGCAGCTTGGCCAGCTTCTTGACCAGTCGCTGCATCACCGGGATCTCGCGGGTCATGCCGGCATGGCCGCTCTGGATGATAGCGCGGCGGAACAGGCCTTTGGCGAGCGGGGAAGCGATCAGGTCGGCGATCGCCATGGCGCCCGCGGACTCGCCGAACACCGTGATATTGCGCGGATCGCCGCCGAATGCCGCGGCATTCGCGCGCACCCACTGCAGCGCTGCGATCATGTCGCGCAGGCCCAGATTGGTGGGCACGCCCGGGATTGGAAGGAAGCCGTCGATGCCCATGCGGTAGTTGATCGCGAAACAGACCAGACCGGCGCGGGCGAAGGCGGCGCCGTCGCTGATCGACACGTCCTTGCTGCCGATCACGAAGCCGCCGCCGTGGATCCACACCATCACCGGCCGGCCGCCGCCATTGGCCTCGGGCGTCCAGATATTGGCCGACAAATAATAGTCGCCCTGAACCCAGCCGCTGCCGATCAGCGGTGTGACGTCGAGGCCGGGGAATGCCTTGACCCGATGGGGGGCGTTGGGGCCGGGGTCGACCGCGTCGCGCACGCCTTCCCAGGGTTCGGCGGGCGCGGGGGCGGCGAAGCGACGGTCGCCCACCGGCGCGGCCGCATAGGGAACGCCGCGGAAGCGGCGAACGCCCGCTTCGATTGTTCCCCGCACCGTTCCAGCGGTCGTGTCGACGATCGCTCTAGCCATCATGATCTCCTGCACATTTTCGTTCTACCTAACGCATATACGCACCACGGTGCCCGCTATTGCAGTGTGCAGACCGGCTCTATCTGGATGCGCCCCGTCTTGCGGGCCGGAACTTCGGACGCTCCCCGGCGTCGAACGGCGGGACGCTAGGCTCGTTTCGGGCACCGCTTGAAATTGCGGGTCCGCGTTTCCTTATTACGGGGGAGCGGCCGTGCCCCACGGCACACCCCCGGCCGCCGAGAGAGGACGTCACATGAATTCTGGCCGATCGCGGGATTGGATGTGGGCGGAAGCCGTCGACCTGATCGACCGCGTGCAGCGCCTGCATCAGCAGGCCTTCGCCCCGTCGCGGGCGAGCGGCGGCGCGCCCAGTTGGGAGCCGCCGGCCGACATGCTCGAGACCGAGGGCGAACTGCTCGTGCTCGTCGCGCTGCCCGGGGTCGACCTCGACCAGACCGAGGCGTTCATCGACGACGGCGTGCTGGTCGTCCGCGGCTACCGGATCCTGCCTCCCGAACTGCGCATCGCCAAGATCCATCGGCTCGAACTCCCGCAAGGCCGGTTCGAACGACGCCTGCCGCTGCCGCCGGGCCGCTATGACTCGGTTCGCCGGTCGAGCGTGCATGGATGCCTGCTCGTGACGTTGAACAAGGTGAATGGAGGGCTGCGGCGATGACCGACCTGGCCGACAGCAAGACGATCGAGGCGCAGGAGGCACGGACCGACGCCGGTCCCCGCCTGCCCGAACTTCCCGCCGACGCGATGATCATCGTGCCGGTCCGCAACTTCGTGATGTTCCCCGAGGTGGTGATGCCGCTGGCGATCGGCCGGCCGGTGTCGATCAACGCGGCGCAGGCGGCGGTTCGCGAGAGCCGCCCCGTCGGCGTGCTCGCCCAGCGCGACGCCGACGCCAAGGAGCCCGGTCCGCTCGACATGCACCGCATGGGCACCATCGCCAATGTGCTGCGCTACATCACCGGGCCCGACGAGACCCATCACCTGATCGTCCAGGGCGAGACACGCTTCCGCGTCGTCGAATTCCTCGACGGCTGGCCGTTCCTCGTCGCCCGGATCGAGCGCATCGAGGAGCCCGCACCCGAGGGCAACGAGGTCGAGGCGCGCTTCATCAACCTGCGCAACCAGGCGCTGGAGACGGTGGGGCTGCTGCCGCAGGCGCCGCAGGGCCTGGCCGACGCGATCCGCACGATCGCGGCGCCCGGCGCGCTGGCCGACCTGACGGCGGCCTATCTCGATATCGGCGCCAACGAGAAGCAGGACATATTGGAGACGGTCGCGCTGCAGCCGCGCCTCGACAAGGTCATGGCGCTGCTCGCCCAGCGGCTCGAGGTGCTGCGCCTGTCGGCCGAGATCGGCAAGGGCGTGCAGGAGAAGCTCGGCAACCGCCAGCGCGAGCATCTGCTGCGCGAGCAGATGGCCGAGATCCAGCGCCAGCTCGGCGAGGACGAGGGCAATTCGGCCGAGATCGCCGAACTCAGGGAAGCCATCGCCGGAGCCGGCATGCCCGAAGAGGTCGAGAAGCAGGCCACGAAGGAGCTGCGCCGGCTGGAGCGCATGCCCGACGGCGCGGCCGAGCACGGCATCATCCGCACCTATCTCGATTGGCTGACCGAACTGCCCTGGGCGCTGCCCGCGCACAAGGACATCGACATCGCCGAGGCGCGGGCCCAGCTCGACGCCGACCATTATGGGCTGGAGAAGATCAAGAAGCGGATCATCGAATATCTCGCGGTCCGCAAGCTGGCGCCTGAGAGCAAGGCGCCGATCCTGTGCTTCGCGGGCCCCCCGGGGGTCGGCAAGACCTCGCTCGGCCAGTCGATCGCCAAGGCGATGGGGCGCGAGTTCGTCCGCGTCAGCCTGGGCGGCGTCCATGACGAGGCCGAGATACGCGGCCACCGGCGCACCTATATCGGCGCGCTGCCGGGCAACATCATCCAGGCGATCCGCAAGGCGGGCACGCGCGACTGCGTGATGATGCTCGACGAGATCGACAAGCTGGGCCGCGGCGTCCAGGGCGATCCGTC
>NZ_JAGMXV010000318.1 GCF_018006725.1 Rhizorhabdus sp. | reverse complement strand
GGTCAGGGCGCGCAACTCGTCGTCATAGTCGTGCTCGTCCTCGTCCACCTCGCTTTCCCGCTTGGCGATTGCCGCCTCGATCTCGACCAGCTGCGCGGTTTCTTCCTCGGTCGGATGGCGCTCGCCAGCGGGTTCCAGATGGCCGCGCATCCAGTAGGAATCAGGCCGGTAGAGCTGCCCTTCTGCATCGCGCCAGCCATCTTCGCGCGCCGCCTTGGCGATGGCGTCGAGCCGATCTTGCACAAGGTCCATGACAAGGCCCGCATCATCGCAATAGCGACGTTCTCCGAAAAGATCGGTGGTGAAGGTGCCGCCTGCGGCGCAATAGGCTTCCTCGCCTACAATGCGAAAATGCTTGTCGGTATCGGCAACCTTCTCCTGGGTGAGCATGGCGCGGATTTGGTGGGCGTTGTCGCCGGTGCGCTTGAAAACCTCAAGCTGGCGGTCCTGATCGTCTGTCAGCGCGAAAGCCTGCGCCGCGCCCATGCCGATTTCGTCTTTCTGGAAGGCTTTGAGAATGGTCGGGTGCAGCGCCGCCAGCTTCAACACGCGGCGGACATAGGCCGGGGAGACGCCGAACGATGCTGCAACATCGTCAACGTCCTTGCCGCTGTCGATGATCGCCCGATAGGCTGCGATGGCATCGGCGGGGTGCATGTCCTCGCGCTGCGCGTTCTCGGCAAGCGAGATTTCCAGCGCCTCGTCCTTGCTGCGGATTTCAACGGGAACCTCGAAAGTGCCGGGGATGGCCTTTGCCTTCTGCAACAGCTTCAAGGCCCGGTAGCGCCGCCCTCCGGCGCAAATCCTGATTTTGCCGTCTTCATCATAGCCGATCAGGTTTTGCAGCACGCCCCGCGCCTGAATGGGGTGACTACACGAAAGTGACGTATCTGCACGCTAAGGGCGAACGGATGCCGAACATCACGCGGCGAGCAAGGAACTGACGGCGCGAAGGGGTCGCAGGACATCCGGATCGGGGCGATCATCGACATTCCAGCTATAGTCGCCGGTCAGCGAGATATGCTCCCAGCCCAATGGTGCGATGTGGCGCGCGATTTCGTCGGGCGCGCCGATGTCCACCAGCGCCATTTCGAGATAGCGGGTGTTCCACAGGATGATAGCGGCGACGAGCAGGTTGAGGCCGGATGCGCGATAGGTCTGATTTTCGAACCGCCGGTCGCGCAGCTCGCCGAGCTGGTTGAAGAAGAGCGCGCGGGCGAGTGCGTTGCGGGCCTCGCCCTTGTTGAGTCCGGCCTGGGTGCGTCGGCGCAGGTCGATGTCGCGCAGCCAGTCGAGCATGAAGATCGAGCGTTCGAGGCGACCAAGCTCGCGCAGCGCGAGGGCCAGTCCGTTCTGTCGCGGATAGGCGGACAGCCGACGCAGCATGGCCGAAGCGGTGACGGTGCCGGTGCGGATCGACGTGGCGAACCGCAACAGTTCGTCCCAATGGGCCCCGACATGGGCGATAGCGATCGGATCTCCCGTCATCCCGGCCAGCAGCGGTCCGGCTTCCTGACCCGGCAGCAGATGCAGGCGTCGGTCTTTTATGTCGCGCAGACGCGGTGCGAAGCGGTAGCCGAAGAAGGGCATTAGCCCGAATACATGGTCCGATGCCCCGCCCGTGTCAGTATAGTGCTCCTCGATCGTCAGGCCGGTTTGGTGATATAGCAAGCCGTCCAGGACATAGGGCGCTTCGCCGGCGGTCGCGGCGATCACCCGGCTCGCGAAGGGATCATATCGATCCGAGACATGGGTGTAGAAGGCAACACCCGGTTCGTTGCCGCTGCGCGCATTGATGTCGCCGATCGCGGCCCCGCGACCGCCGGCATGAAATTGTTGTCCGTCGCTCGACGAGGTGGTGCCGTCTCCCCAGAGTGCGGCAAGCGGCATGGTGCGATGGGCGTCGATCAGCCGCGCTAACGCCTCGCCATAGGCGGCTTCGCTGATATGCCAGTCGTGAAGATGGGCGAGCTGGCGCAGACTTGCGCCCCGGCAGGTCTCTGCCATGCGGGTGAGGCCGAGATTGATCCCATCGGCGAGGATGACGGTGAGCAGGGCATTGCGATCGTCGGCCTCCCGGCCCGAACGCCGATGGACGAAGCATTCGCTGAACCCGGTCCAGGCATCGACCTCAAGCAGAATATCGGTGATCTTCACGCGGGGCAGTCGATCATAGGCGGCGCGACGGGTAATCTCGGTAGCGGGGGGTGTCACCGCCTTCAGCGGCGAGATGATGAGGCCGCTTTCGTCAAGTCTGACCTGGGGTAGCTCACCCTGTCGGGCTAGAACTGTCACCTGATCGATCGCCGTGTCGAGCCTGGTGCGCCTTTCCTCGATATGGCGTTCGAAGTCCGTTTCGATGGCGAGAGGCAGCGGTCCCTTTTCGCGAAGCGCCGCATAGGTGGCCGGCGGGATGAGATAGCTGTCAAAATCGCGAAACTGGCGGCTTCCCGCGACCCATATGTCTCCGGCTCGCAACCGCTCGCGTAGCTGTGAAAGGGCGCATAGCTCATAAGCGGCACGATCGACGATACCGTCCCGCAGGACGAACGGCCGCCATGCTGACGGCACAAAGCGCAGCGGTACGCCATCAGGCAAGCGGCGTTTGCCGGTCCGGTATAGCTCCGCGATAATCGTCAGCGCCGACAGGAGCCCCTGCACCGCACCGGCGCCGCGAAATTCGAAGGCATTCAGAAAAGCGCCGGCAAAGAGCTTCACCGTGCGATGCCGCTCGATCAGTTCAGCGGTGCGATCGACGGTTTCGGGTCGGCCGAGCACTTCGGCTTGCTCGACCGCCACGGCGAAGCGCTGCCAGTCCAGGGCATCGATCTGCGCCAGCGAATCCACGCCTTTGGTGCGCGCGTCGATGAGGATGCGGCAAGACCCCGTGAGTGTCCGAAGATGGCCCTGCAGTTCCCGCACCGTCTTGAGGGCTTTATCGCGGGTCCGGTTCTCGGCGCGGCGCACCATGCTGCCCAACAGCTTGTCGAACATCGTCAGGGTCGCGTCGGTCAGGCTTTCCTCAAGCCGTATGCCGGTTGCCGCCAGCGTCGCGTGTCGGCGCAGGGCATTGAGTTCGCCAAGGTGCTGGGGCGTGATGCGGCTGCCCTCGTCCGCCAGCCTGTCAAAAGTCGAAGCCGGGATCATGTCGGCGCGAGCGCGATCGAGGCCCAGCGCGCGGATAGAGGCAAGCCGTTCGATCAGTCGCAGGATGTTGCGCGCTGCCGGCGACTGTGGCGCGTTGCGCAGCCAGGATAGCCATGTCGCGGTTTCCCCCGTACGTCGGGCCAGCAGATCGTCCAGACCCTGTAGCGTGTCGGGTTGCAGGCCGTTTGTGAGCACTTCATAGGTAAGCTGCTCTGCTTGCTGGCGAGCCCTTCGGAGCACCGCTTCGAGAATCGACGGGGAAGGCAGGAGGATCTGTCGACGCCGGAGTTCGTCGACAATAACCCCTGCCATTTGGCCCGGGCGGATGATGGTCTGCGCGATCGGGATCGAAAAGGCCACGATTTCACGAAACGCTTGGCGATCGAAAGCCCTGAACCCGTGCGATCGTCGGATATCGACGAGATGCTCGCGGCGGGTCTGGTCCCGATGGGCATAGTCGGCAAAAGCTTCCGGCGAGACGCCGAGTTGCCGGCCCACATAGGCAAGCACCGGGCCGGGCGGGAGTTCGCCCGCTTCAAGCGCGCGGCCAGGCCATCTCATATAGAGCAGGAGCATCGCAAAGCCGAGCCGGGTGGCATCGCCGCGACGGCGACCGACAATTTCCAGATCGTCGCCGGTCAGCGTATAATGACGCACAATCTCTCGCTCATCGAGCGGCGCGTCATAATGCCCCGCCCAGATTTCCGGGCTCACTAGTCGCCGCCTCGCCAAGCATCATCTCCTTCGCTGCTGCTGTCCGTCAGACGACCGTTGAACGGTCACCGGGAATGTGTCCGTTTACTCTGGACCTGCAATGGCGATTCGGACAAGGTCGCGTGATGATGGGAAAACGGACACGACAGGGCAGAATGTGGCGCTGATCGGTTATGCGCGCGTCTCCACGCCGGACCAGAAGCTATCGCTCCAGCATGACGCCCTGGAGCGCGCGGGATGCGAACGTGTTTTCGACGATCAGGCATCGGGTGCCAGGACCGACAGGCACGGGCTTACCGAAGCATTGGCTTATCTGCGCGCCGGCGACACGCTGGTCGTGTGGAAACTCGATCGGCTCGGCCGCTCGATGAGCCACCTCATCGACAAGATCGGCGAACTGGCATCCCGCGGCATCGGGTTCCGTTCGCTCACCGAGAACATCGACACCACCACGCCGGGGGGAATGCTGGTGTTCAACATCTTCGGCTCCCTCGCGCAGTTCGAGCGTGATCTGATCCGCGAACGCACCCAGGCTGGCCTGCGCGCTGCTCGTGAGCGCGGCAGCAAGGGCGGCCGTCGTCCCGTCGTCACCCCCGACAAGCTGCGCAAGGCGAGAGCACACATCGCGGCGGGGCTCGGTGAAACTTCCACGTGGAAGTCGCCAATGTGCCACGGCGTCATTGCTGCCTTTTTGCTCGCCCGATCCCCATCGTGGAAGTCGCTGCGGAGGCCGACGCCATGGTGACGGTGTTCGGCATTC
>NZ_JAGMXV010000317.1 GCF_018006725.1 Rhizorhabdus sp. | reverse complement strand
CCCTTTCTGAGCACGGTCAATCCGCTCGGCGAGCTGCCGGCGATCGTGCTGGACGACGGCACACCGCTGACCGAAATCACCGCGATCTGCGAATATCTCGAGGAGATCCAACCCGAACCTCCCCTGATCGGCAGCACGCCGATCGAGCGGGCGGAAACGCGAATGTGGGTTCGCCGCATCGACCAGAAGATCGCGGAACCGATGGGCGAGGGCTTCTCCACCGACGAAGGCAGACTCTTCTTCGAGGCCGATGCCCAGAACGGCCTTTCGATCACCAAGTCGGTGCTCCCCGCCGAAGCGGCGCCGGTGCTCAAGAAGAAGGCCCGCGACAAGATACTATGGCTCGACACCCAAATGGCCGGTCGGACCTGGGTATGCGGAGACCGCTTCACCCTCGCCGACATATGGCTCTACTGCTACCTCCAGTTCGGCGAACATCATGGGCAGCCGATCCCGGCGGAGGCCAGCTGGGCGCTGGACTTCTTCGAGCGCATGAAGGCGCGCCCGACAGCCTGGCAAGGCGGCGCGGGCAGCCTCGACTGACCGCCATGAACTCCATCAACGAAGGACTGTGATGAAGGCGATATTCTACAGCGAGAATGGCGGCCCGGAGGTCATGCGTTATGGCGACCTGCCCGATCCCGAGCCGGGGCCCGGAGACGTCCTGATCCGCACCCGCTTCGTTTCCATCGAGGGCGGCGACCTGCTCAACCGGCTGATTTCGCCGCCCGACCCTGTCCCCTTCGTTCCGGGCTATCAGGCCGCAGGCATCGTGGACGCGGTCGGGAGCGACGTGGTCCGGTTCAAACCAGGTCAGGCGGTCGTCGCGTTCAACTGGCACGGCAGCCATGCCGAGCTGTTCGCGACGCGCGAGGACTATGTCTATGCGATCCCCGAGGGGCTCGACATGCAAATCGCAGCGGCGGCACCGATCGCCTTCGGCACCGCGCATGACGCGCTGGTCGCCTATGGCGGCGTCCAGCCGGGGGAAACCGTCCTGATCCAGGGTGCCGGCGGCGGCGTCGGTCTCGCTGCGGTGCAGATTGCGCGCGACCTCGGCGCGGTTGTGATCGGTACGGCGTCCAGCGCGGAGAAGCTCGAAAGGATCAGGCCGTTCGGCCTCGACCATGGCATCAACTATCGCGAGGAGGACATCGCGAAGCGGTGCCTGGAGATCAGCGGCGGCCGGGGCATCGATGTCACAGTGGATCTGGCCGGCGGCAAGGGCAAGGATCTGCTGGTCAAGGCATTGCGCCCCCACGGCCGCTATGGCGCGGTCGGGGCCTCCACGGGCGAAATCCCCTCTTTCAGCTTTTTCGAACTGATCGGCGAGCGGCTGAATGTCTACGGCGTTTCGCTGGGCCAGGAAATGCACACGCAACGGGTGCGCGACATGGTCGAAACCGCGCTCGCGCGGCTGG
Source organism: Rhizorhabdus sp. (assembly GCF_018006725.1). Lineage (GTDB taxonomy): Bacteria > Pseudomonadota > Alphaproteobacteria > Sphingomonadales > Sphingomonadaceae > Rhizorhabdus. Next base: position 3,210 of record NZ_JAGMXV010000317.1, on the reverse strand, counting down.
CCGACGGTTCCTACCGCATGCCCATCGACCGGGTTTTCCCCCTGAGCGAGGCGATCGAGGCGCATCGCCACGTCGCCGAAGGCCATCCTTTCGGCCGGGTTTTGCTAAGTGCGTGAAGCTTGTTTTCGGAGACTGTCGAGTAAATCGGTCCTAGCCGCCTCGTCAGGAGTTCTATCTGTAATTGGAGGCCTCCCCCTGCCGCGTCCCGAGCGCCAGGCTGGGCGATGCGCCAGTATCCGTCCGTCGCCGGCCGGATCACCCACCGCGCGCAAGTCGAGGTCGGCTGGCCAAACCGGAGATCGATATAGCGGCAGATCCGTACACCAACGCCTGTTTCTTCGCCTCGCCGTACAAGCGCAGGATCTACCGGTGCAGCAGCTCGGCCAGCTGCTCGGGCTGCGTAGCAGGGCACCGAGCCGTTGCACGAAAGACGGGCCGCAATTCTCCAATCGCAGACAATCGCCGAAGCTCCGCAAAGCGAAGGGACCGATCTCGCTTCCTAGGCGGCGATCGCCAGACCGACACCCACGGGGTCGGACTCTACCAAAAACCGGTCACATTTCAGGGCAGCACGTCAGCCCATATCGCCGATCGAAGGCGGCAGTCATTCAACGGCAGGTTCCAGGATCTGGGCAAACCTTACGAGAGGTCGCCGGGTATAATTGCGGCAGCGTGAGGCACCGACACCTCAGTTGGCTCCGCGCCCTACGTCACTCGATCCGAGCGGTCGTCTTGCAGTCTGGAAATGCCGAACAGCCAAGAAACCGGCTATACGGTCCGTCCCTCTCGACCATTGTACCTTCCCCGCAGCCGGGGCACCTGTTCCCCACGCGAACCGAATTGCCCAATCTGCTCCACCTGGGCGCAGCGCCTTTCCCATTCGATGGGTTTCGGGTGAAATCGCATCCTGGCCAAGTGCTACAGCTTTCGAAGACCCCGTGGGTACCCTGACGGCGTACCAGGACACCGAAATGACACTTAGGGCATGCAACGGGTTGCTCGCCATCGACAGCCTTGATGACCAGCGCTTCGCTTTTTGCCAGCTCGACGACGAAACGGGATGGCTTGGCAAGGCTGGTGTAGATTCGCACCTGGCGCCTTGCACGCGTGAGAGCCACGTAGAACAATCGACGCTCTTCGGCCATCGGGTAGGGATCAGGAGCGGGCATCGCCAGTTGCAGCAGCGGATCATCCTCGATCTGGCTAGGAAAGCCTCTCGTGCCTTCCACCATGTTGAGGATGATGATGTAGTCAGCCTCGAGGCCCTTGGAGGCGTGGATCGTTCGAAAGTCGATATCCAGCCTGTCCCCGAACCTTCCCTGCCAATGTCGCAGGCTCCTTGGCCGATCATCACGATAGCGGCCGAGGATCAGGACCGATGTCCGCCCATCCCTCCCCGGCTCAAGCTTGCCTGCCTCCAGGAAGCCATGCATCTTGGAAAGCTGATCCTCGAGGTGCCCCGGGGCATTGGCCAGATCATCGAAACCAAAGGCAAGCAGGCTCGGCTTTTCGTATAAGTTGGTGCTCTTCACCTTCTTGGTGATCTGGGCAGGGTTGGCCATAACGAAAGCGCTGGACACCTCACAGAGCGATTGAGGGCTCCGAAAGGTCGTAGTGAGGCCGAGCCTCGTTGCATGCTCGAAGGATTTTTCGAACTCCGTCATCACCGAAATATCGGCTCCGGCAAAGCGGTTGATCCCCTGCCAGTCGTCACCCACCACGCACAGGTGCACGGGCGTCGCATGGCTCGCCGACAACGCTTTCAAGAGCCGGATACGGGCACGCGAACTGTCCTGAAACTCGTCCGCCAGAACGACCTTGAACGGGCTTCGGTATCGTCCGGCCTCGACATGGTGGGCAGCGAGCAGCATCATGTCTTCAAAGTCTATGGCATCATCGGCGCCGAGGCGCCTTTCCCACTCGTTGGAAACACGTTCGTAAATAGCGAGGAAGAGTTCCATGCGAGCGAGATGAGCCTCGCCGGGTTGGTTCCGCACGATCTCACGTAACTTCTCACGCGACAGACCATTACTCTTCACATGCTGCTGGAAAACCCGAAGCAAGCGGGCAGCCTCGCCGGCGCTAATGGGTTTTGCAGCGGGCGCTTCGCGGTCAGGGTGGAAATCAACGGCTAGCCCACGGCCAACCAGTTCGTCGTTAAGGCGGTCGAGCGCGATGCCCCTTCGGATCTCATCCGATGTGGTTTCGAAGAGGCTGGTTCCATACTCGTTATGAAGTTGGCGCTTCCAGCGGACGCCGGCGACGTAGTCGCCATCGAAATGGTCAGGGGGAAGCCCCCTTTCACCCAACGCGAAATGCTCGTGATAGAGCGAGGCATCCGGATAGAAGAAATCGGGTCGATATTGGCGATGATGTTCCGTCGCCGTTTCATGCTCATAATCTCGCTCATACTGGTAGCGGACGCCATGATAGAACAGCCAGTCGGCAATCAGGCGCTCTTCCTTGCTCTTGACAACATCGCCCATGGCCGTTGCAAAGCCTCGTCGCCCATTCCGATATACTTCAGGCGCATTCGGTTCGTTCCAGCTCCCGATATTCCGCCCGTAGATGGTGCGAAACTGCAGCCACTGGATCCGGAACCTAGCGTCCTGCGCGGCCAGTTCCTCAGCGATGGCTGCGATCATCTTCAGGTCATCGCCGGGTTCATCGAGCCAGCGAGCGAGCGAAGGCTTTCGCCCGGTCGCCTGAGCTATCACATGGAGGCCGAACGCGTGAAAGGTGCTGGCCGTCACCGCCTCGATACCCGGCAGATTTGTGAGCCTTGCCCGAATACGCATACGGAGTTCGTCGGCTGCACTCTTGTTGAAGGCCAGGAGCAAAATCTGGTCGGCGGCCGCAATATGCTCATGCAGCACGTAGGCAGCCTTCGCTACCATCGTAGACGTCTTTCCTGATCCTGCAGCAGCGACGATCTGCACATTGTCGTCCATGCAAATACAGGCGTCGATCTGTTCCTCGGTCAGGGGATTGATTTCGACGCTGTCAAAAAAGGGCTTCAATCGAATCTTCTGTCGGGCGCGGTGCTCTTGATTATGTCGGCGGAACTCCTCTTCAAGCTCGCCCTGCATATTGCCCTTGCGACTGAACCAACCGATCCGCGAGCGCTGCTCGGGGGCAGGATGAACCGAGAGGATCCGAGCCGCAGTGCCGGATGGAATCCAGCGTCGGCGATCTATCAGGGGGTCCCAC
>NZ_JAGMXV010000316.1 GCF_018006725.1 Rhizorhabdus sp. | reverse complement strand
GGGTTCGCGCCTGTTCTCGCGCGAGACCAGGTCGAGCAGGCGGCGCTCGAAGTGGATGCCCTTCTCCAGCGCGAACATCCACACGATCCAGGGGCTGGGCGCAAACATACCGAAATCATAGAAGATCATCGCAATCCCCTTGCTTTACCGGGCGGTCCATCCGCCATCGACCGTCAGCGTGCTGCCGGTCATGAAACTGCTCTCGTCCGATGCCAGGAAAAGCACCGCGTTCGCTATTTCCTCGGGTTCGGCGATGCGCCCCATCGGCGTCTCCGCCGCCAGTTGCGCGAGGAGGTCGCTTCCTTCCGCCATCTCTTCGCTGCCCCCGGCCGTCATCGCCGTTCGCGCAAAGCCGGGATGCAGCGCGTTGACCCTGATCCGCTGAGGCGCAAGCTCGATCGCGGCCGCCCGGGACAGGCTCTTCAGCGCCCCCTTGCTCGACGCATAGGCGGCCGTCTGACCAAGCCCTGCATCGGCCAGGATCGACGACATGTTGACGACGGCCGACCAGTGGCGGTCGTCACGTGCTGCGTGGGCGAGGAGCGGGGTCATGTGCTTGAGGCCCAGAAAGGCGCCCATGGCGTTGACGGCCATCACCCGCTGCCACTCGTCCGCATCGAGATTCGTCATTTCGCCGGTCGGGGCGATACCGGCATTGTTGACGAGGATGTCGAGACGGTCGGGCAGAGCGATCGCGGCCGCGCGCCAATCCTCTTCCCGACTGACGTCCAGTTGAAGATAGCGAAAACTACCTATCGCTTCGCAGGCCTGCCGAACGTGGGGTTCGTCCGGCAGGTGGACGTCGGTCAGCCAGACATCCGCACCTTCACGGACGAACAGCCGTGCGATGGCGACGCCGAGGCCGCCCAAGCCTCCCGTCACGAGCGCACGGCGACTGGCAAGACGCGGGGCGGACGCGATCACTGCGCGGTGAACCCATTGTCTACCAGAAAGTCGGTCCCGTTGATGAAGGTCGATCCATCGGACAGCAGGAACAAAATCGCATCGACCACCGCCGACACCGGAATGAACCGACCGGACGGCTGGAGCGCCCGCATCTGGTCCAGCGTGTCGGCGCTGCCACCGAGTTGCGCAACGATGTCCTGGACCATCGGCGTCTCGGCCATGGCGGGATGGAGCGAGTTGACCCGCACCCCGCTGCCGTTTGCCAGCGCCTCGAGCGCGACCGACTTGGACAGCAGCCGAACCGCAGCCTTGCTCGCACAATAGGCCGCAGCGCCCGGCGAACCGGCGATGCCGGCGGTCGAGGAAAGGTTGACGACGCTGCCACGGCCCTGGCCGTACATGACGGGCAAGACATGCTTCATCGCGAGGAACGGCCCTTCGACATTGACCTGCATCGACTGCCGGAACAGGTCGAGCTCCATGTCTGTCACGGGCGCCATCCGGATGATCCCGGCACAGTTGACCAGCCCATCGATGGTGCCGAAGCGGTCGAGGACATGGGGCACGGTATCGGACCAAGCGGCCTCATCGGTCACGCTCATCTCGATTGTCAGAGACGCAGGCCCGTTCATTGCCGCACGGTCGACTCCGATCGTGGTGGCCCCCTCTTCAGCGAGAGCCTGGATGGTGGCTGCGCCTATGCCGGAGGCCGCGCCGGTCACGATGACGGTCCGGCCGGAAAGGGATGGGCCAGCCATCAGACATCTCCCGGCTGGAAGGGGCGAACCGGCGCGGTTCGGCCGTCCCATGCATGCGCAACCGCTTCGGCATGGTCGAAGAAAGCCCGGCTTTCCGAGTTGTCGCTTATCAGTTCGACGAACAGCCCAAGAGCATCGCGGCAATCGAAGTAGCGCAGCTCGGTGGCAGCGGAGAGCGAAGCCTGGACGACCAGGGGCCCCGGCAGGCGCACTCCTTCCGCTGACGGATCTTCGACCAGATAACCGTGATGGTGAAGCCGGCTGCCCCTCGGCGGGGTAGCGCCATAAACGTTCGGCCAGTCGCCGCGCGGCCGGATGAGTTCGACCATCAGATCGCCAGCCTGACCGAAGGCGATGTCGAGCGCCATCGGCCGACTTTCGCCGTCGTGGCGCCAGTCGGCGAAGGACATGGCGTCGATCGTGAGGAAGGGGCCAGCGCCGAAGGCTCTTACCCAGTGCATCGCCGCCGCCTCCAGATCATCGGTGACATAGCCAAGTTGGCGGATTCGCAGCGGAAGTGGCGTCATTACGCGTTTACCTTGAAGTGCCGGGGCGCATCGGCGAGCCAGGCGATGCCCCGGCTGACGATGTCTAGAAAGTTACGGTCGTTCCACGGGCCGCGCACGACCGGCGCTTCGGCCATCAGCGGACGCATGTCATATTTGCCGCAGGCGTGGCCGAGCGGCGAGTAGAGCACGCCGCCACGGCCATGGTCCTTGACGTAAAGCTGCGGTCGTGGGCTGTCGTCGTCGATCTCGACGGTGGCATAGCCCGGTGTCGGCCCCTTGTAGCGCGCAGAAAGCAGGGTACGGATTTCGCCCAGCGGGGTCGCCACATAGGGTTCGTCTACGATCGTGAAATCTTTCATGCCCCGCGTGACCGGATGATCCGCATCCTCGACGCAAACATGAATTTCCTGAGAGGCGAGATGCGTGACGAAGCGGCTCCCCAGCAGCTGCATGAACAGCGGTGAGATATGCTCTGCGGTCGACTTGACGAGCCCTGGGATGCGGACGCCGCTGGTCACTATCTCGGGCCCGTCGGTGAACTCCAGATGCGCATTGACCGCGTGAAGCGCGAAGATACGCCCGCCGTCGCGCACAAAGGCATCCAGCGCCTCCGCTTGGGAATCGGACGGCATCATGTCGCAGGTGTAGAGTATGAGGCCGGCGCAACCGTCGAGGCGGTGCAGCCCCTCATAATCCATGGCACAGCTTGCCCGAATGCGGTCGTCCTCCGCCATCAGCTCGAGCAGCCTGAGCCTGGCGAGATCGAAATCATGATACTTCCCGCCGGTGATCACATGCATGCGTCTGGGATGGGTCATATCGTCTACCGATCCCCGTTCACCGGGAAGTCGCCGCGCAGGTAGCGGTCGATCGTCTGATGGAAATGGCGCAGGCGGACTTCCTGCTCGCCCAGGATCATGCCGCGGAAGCCGCGCGATGCCGTGCCCTGCTGCATCGTCGGCATGTTGGTGCCATCCTGCTGAAGCACGTTGGCCAGAACCGGGTCGAAACTCCCGTCGAACGCGACGGCATAGTTCGGCAGTTCGTGATGACGGTAGAGCCGGTGTTCATGGTCGGGGCGCGGCGTACCGGGCGGGTCGTGCCGCGTGATCAGAAAGTCATAGTAGCAATAGCCGGGATCGCTTTCGTGCGGGCGATAGCGGAACACGATCGACATTTCCGGTGTGGAGGTGAAGGTCGTGCCGGGGAAAAAGGTATAGTGGTACTGGTGCGCGAGCTGCTCGTCGTTTAGCCGCTCATAGGCGATATGGCTCCTGCCCTGTTGCGCGCGTTTCTGCGCGACGATCGCGAGGTGGACGTCCTTGGCCTCGCCATCATAGCCCTCGGGCTGGCCCAGCATCCGCTTGCGGAAGTCGGTCATCTCGCTGCGGTCGGGCAGGATCTCGCTCACCGTATGGTTGAAATTGAGCATGCGGCTGTGGATGCCCAGCAGCTCGATCGGCACGTCGAACCCTTCCGCGAAATTCAGGAATTCGGGATGGAGCGCTTCGAAATGGTAGCTTTCGTTGAAGGCGTCATGGGCATGCTTCCAGTTCCCCGCCCATTCGAAGCTCTTGTGATCGATCAGCTGGTAGCGCTCCAGCTGATAGCTTTCGAGATGCCGCCCGGCCTCGCCGAGAAAATCGGTCAGGGGGCCGGCGGCGGGGTCCATGTTGAACCACACCCAGCCCCCCCAGAGTTCGACCTTCAGCGGAGGCAGGGCGAGCTCTTCGGTCGGTATGCCCGCACGGAATTGTGGGAAGAGCTGCGGATGCATCACCTGGCGGAGCGTACCGTCGAGATTCCATTCCCAACCGTGGAACGGACATTTGAACCGCTCCACGGCGCCCTCGCGCGACTGGCAGAGGATGTTTCCCCGGTGCTGGCAGATGTTGAAGAAGCCACGGATGACGTCGTCGGCCCCGCGGACGAACAGCAGGGACTCCTTGCCCAGCGAATGGACACGGAAATCGCCAGCCTCTTCAAGCTCGCTGACATGGCAGCCGATGTTCCAAGTGCGGGTCCAGATCATGTCCCATTCGCGTTGCATGAACTCGCGCGAGTGGAAGCGCTCGCCGTCGATCCTGGTGCTTCCGATATCGGGGATCGGCTGGCGCGGGAGGAAGGGCTTGGCTGCCCAATCCCCCTGCGTCCGCGCGACCGACGCGAATTCCTGCTCGATCTTTGCCATTCCTGATCTCCGCTGAACCGTTCAGAACCGCTTTTCGACGGAGATGCCGATCGTGCGGGGATAGGGGACCTGATTCTGCCCGCCCGGTCGAGAAATGGGGCGCTGGGCATTGCCGATATTGTCGGCGAACAGGGAAATCTCGAGATCGTCGCGTGCGACGCCGATGCGCGCCTGTCCGGCGTCAGCGCCAATGGCACAGATTTGAGGTTGTGAATTAAGGAGGATTTGGGCTTCGTCGTAGTGACGAAGGAACGAAGATGAAGCCCAAATCCTCCTTGAAAAAATCGGTGAAGGCTCC
>NZ_JAGMXV010000083.1 GCF_018006725.1 Rhizorhabdus sp. | reverse complement strand
TGCGACGACCGAGCCCGATGCCACCGAGGGCCTCATCGCCTTCAAGGAAAAGCGCGCGCCGCGGTTCGGCGCGCCCAAGGAAAGCTGACCATGTACAAGCTGCGCGACAAATATGCGATCGCCGGTATCGGCAACACCGACTACAGCAAATTCTCAGGACGCACCGTGCGCAGCCTCGCCACCGAGGCTTGCCTGAAGGCGATCGAGGATGCCGGCCTGACCGTCGGCGACATCGACGGCATCGTCAGCTTCAACTTCAACGACAGCGCCCCCGCCATCGGAGTCGCGACCGAGATGGGCATCGTCAACGCCGGCTATGCCGTCGACTATGCCGCAGGTGGCAATGGCGCCAATCTCATCACCCTCGCGGCGACCGCCGCGATCGAGGCAGGGCTCGCCAAGAACGTCGTCTGCTTCCGCGCGATGAATGGTCGCTCGGGCTTCCGGCTCGGCGGCGGACGCGACATGTCGGCTTATGGCGTGACCCAATATACCGCGCCGCTGGGATGGATCACCTATCCGCAGGCGATGGCGATGTGGGCGCGCCGGCACATGATCGACTACGGCACCACCGAGGAGCATTGGGCGGAGATCGCGACGACCTTCCGCGCCAACGCCCTGCTCAACGAGCGGGCGATGCAGCGCACGCCGATGACCAAGGACGATTATTTCAACTCGCGCATGATCGTCGATCCCTTCCGCATGAACGATATCTGCCTCGAAAGCGACGGCGCCTGCGCGGTGGTGATCACCTCGGCGGAACATGCGCGGGATCTGCCGCAGAAGCCCGTCTACATCATGGGCGGCGCCTATGGCGGCGGGCCGAGCCAGGGCGACGACCTGTTCGATGCGATCCGCTGGCCGAGCCACTCGCACAACTGCTTCAAATATCTCGCCGACGATCTGTGGGGCAGCGCCGGCATCGGCCCGAAGGACGTCGACGTCGCGGAGATCTATGACTGTTTCACCTACAGCGTGCTCATGGCGCTCGAAGGGCTCGGCTTCTGCAAGGAAGGTGAGGGGGGCCCCTTCGTCATGGGCGGGCGCATCGCCCGCGATGGCGAACTGCCGGTCAACACCCATGGAGGGCTTCTCTCCGAGGCCTATATCCACGGCTTCAACCATGTGATCGAGGCGGTCGAGCAGCTGCGCGGCACCGCCGGCGAACGCCAGATCGAAGGAGCGGAGATCGCCCTGACCACCGCAGGCGCGATGACCTGCGGCAGCGCCATGATCCTGAGGAACTGACATGTCCGACACCGCCTATGCCAAGCCCCTGCCGGTTCCCGATCCCGAAAGCACGCCCTTCTGGGACGGGATGCGCGAGGGGCGGCTGATGCTCCAGCGCTGCGCTTCGACCGGCGAGCATCTGTTCCCGCCCGTCACCTTCTGCCCGGGCTCGCTCGAGCGTCCCGAATGGGTAGAGGTGAGCGGCAAGGGCAAGGTCTTCAGCTGGATCGTCGTGCGCCATCCGGTCCCGCGCGACATCTATGCCGACGAGGTTCCCTATATCGTGGCGCTCGTCACCCTCGACGAGGGGTGCCGCATGACCGGCAACATCGTCGGCGTTGCGCCCGAAGACATGCGCGCCGACATGCCGGTGCAGATCGTCTTCAACCGTGCGACGGCGGAGATCACGCTGCCGGCCTTCCGTCCCGTCGAGGGCTGAACCATGGCATCGCCTGCCATCGCCGATCCCTTCGCCGCGTCCCCGCTGCTCAAGCGCTTCGTGGGCATGTCCCGCGAGGAGCTGGAAGCCTTTCAGCTGCGCAAGGTCCAGGCGCTCTGCGAAAGGCTGCATGCGAAGAGCGATTTCTACCGCGCGAAGATGAGCGAGGGCGGGATCATCGACGGCCGGATTTCCAGCCTCGAGCATTTCCGCAAGGCCTTCCCGACCTCGGCCAAGGCTGATTTCCTCAAGGACCAGCAGGCAGCACCGCCGTTCGGCACGCGCCTCGGCGTGGACCGCGACGAGGTCGTGCATATCAGCATGACCAGTGGAACGTCGGGCCAGGGCCAGGAGATTTATGGCCGGACCCAGCGCGACGTCCACATCCTGGGCTACCTCCATGCGCTGCCCTGGTTCATGGCGGGGCTGCGCAAGGGCGATACCGCCCTCAACTGCGTCCCGGCCGGCGGCATGACGACGGGTGGCTGGGGGCCGGGCGAGGCGCTGCGGATCGTCGGCGCGACCGGCTTCCACGTCGGCGGCAACCTGTCGACCGATGCCAAGATCGACCTGATGCTGAAGCTGGGCGGGGTCCACTTCATTTATGCGTCGACCAACTATCTCCACACGCTGACCGAGGCGCTGGTCGCGCGCGGGATCGTGCCGCGTGAGGCCTTTCCCGACATGCACGGCCTGTTCATTGCGGCCGAGGGCTACCCCACCGAATGGGCCGCGAAGATCGAGGACTATTGGGGCTGCCGGTTGCAGGAGGGCTATGGCAGCACCCAACTCAACGGCTTCGGCGGCTCGACCTGTTCGGCCGGGGTAGTCGATGGCAAGGGCGCGCGCGGGCTGATCCGCCTGTTCGAATGGGAGCATCTGATCGAGATCGTCGATCCGACGACCGGAGAGCTAGTGGCGCCGGGCGAGCAGGGCGAGATGGTCGTGACCAATTTGTCGGTCGAGGGCAGCCCGACGGTTCGCTTCCGCACCGGCGACGCGGCGCGCTTCGTGCCATGGCAGGAAGCCGGTGGCGGTGCCTGGAACGCGATCGAGTGCGGTACGATCGGCCGCTTCGACGACATGATGAAGATCCGCGGCAATAATGTCTGGCCGTCGATGATCGATGCCGCCGTCTTCGCCCACCCGCAGGTCGGCGAATATAAGGGCCGGGTCTACACCCGCGACGGCAAGACCGAGATCGAAGTGAAGATCGCCGTAGCCGAGCATCATGCCGGTTTGTCGGCCGACGAACGCAGCCGGCTGGTCCAGTCGGTCCGCGCTGCGATCAAGGAACGCAGCAACGTCTGGATGGACGTGTGCGAAGTCCCGCGCTCGGAGTTTCAGGGCTTCGCCTACAAGGCGCGCCGCTGGAGCGACGAGCGGCAGGACGGTTACCGGCTCTAGGAGAGACAAGATGGCGCCTGCGATGGACGAGGACGCGCTGCTGGCAGAGATGCTGGTGCTGGCCGAACGGCTGACGACGACCGATGACGCCCTGATGGCAGGCCAATATGCCTATCTGCGCGCCCGCATCGCCGCGCTGGTCGAGCTGCGCGGCGGTGAAGCGGACCGGGCGGCGTGAAGGGGGTCGAGCGCTTTGCCCTGACCGGTCAGGTTGCGCTGGTCACCGGCGGCGGGGGCGGGCTTGGCGCGGCCGGCGCGCTGGCGCTCGCGGAGGCCGGGGCCGACATCGCGCTCGTCGCCCGCAATCGCGCCAAGCTGGAAGCCGCTGCCAAGGCGGTGGAAGCGACCGGCCGGCGTGCGGTTGTCGTCGAAGCCGACGTGTCGGATCCCGCGGCGATGGTCGAGGCAGCGTCGCAGGTCGTGCGCGCGATGGGGCGCGTCGACATCCTGTTCAACAATGCCGGCATCACCAATCCCCAATCGCTGCTCGACATCGCACCTGAGGATTTCGCGCGCGTGCTGGAGGTGAACGTCACGGGCGCCTTCCACACGATCCGGGCGGTCGCGCCGGCGATGATCGAGCGCGGCTATGGCCGGATCATCAACATGGGCTCGATCCTGTCGGGACGCGGCATGGCCAATCGCGGCGCCTATTGCGCATCGAAGGCGGGCCTCGCCAATCTCGGTGCGGCCTGTGCGTTCGAGTTCGGCGGCGCTGGCGTCACCGTCAACACGCTCGGTGCGACCGTGATCGTGACCGATCTGAACCGCGAACTCGTCCGCACCCAGCCCCAGCTTTACGCGCGCGTCGTCGACCGCACCCCGCTCGGCCGGTTGGGCGAGATCGAGGACTTGATGGGCGCGCTGCTGTTCCTCGCTTCGCCCGCGTCCGGCTTCGTGACCGGCCAGACCCTGTTCGTGGACGGCGGCTACACCGCCGGATGACCCTGGAGACTATTCGCTGATGTCGACCCCGCTGAAGACACTTTTCGATCTGACCGGACGGACCGCCCTCGTGACCGGCGGCTCGCGCGGGCTGGGGCTGACCATGGCGGAGGCGCTGGGCGAATTCGGTGCGAAGGTCATCCTCACCGCGCGCAAGCAGGACGAGCTCGACGCGGCCGTGGCGCATCTCGCCGGGCTGGGGATCGAGGCGATCGCGATCGCGGCGGACATGGGCAAGCCCGACGAGCCGGCGCGGGTCGTCGAGGCGATCCAGGCCGCCGGCCAGTCGGTCGACATCCTCGTCAACAATGCCGGCACCTCCTGGGGGTCGAAGACCGAGGAGATGCCGCTCGACGGCTGGAACAAGCTGCTCGCGGTCAACCTGACGGGGCCGTTTCTGCTCGCCCAGGCGGTCGGCCGCGCTTTCATGCTGCCGAACTGCTGGGGCCGGATCATCAACATCGCGTCGGTCGAGGGGCTGCTGGGCCACCATCCGCGCATGATCGGCACCATCGCCTATAATGCGAGCAAGGGCGGGCTGATCAATTTTACCCGGGCGCTGGCCGCCGAATGGGGCGCGCAGGGCATCTGCGTCAACGCCATCGCTCCCGGCTATTTCCCGTCGAAGCTGACCGGCTATGTGCTCGACAAGCATGGCGAGGAGCTGCGGGGCGACACGCCACGCGGTCAACTCGGCTGCGACGACGATCTCAAGGGGGCGACCCTGCTGCTCGCGTCCAATGCCGGCGCGCACATCACGGGACAGACCGTCGTGGTCGACGGCGGCGCCTCGATCATCTGATAAAGAGGAGGGATGTTGTCATGAATGCACCCAGTCGCTTCGGCACCCGCTACCCGTTCCATCCCTATCCGACCGGATGGTTCGTGGTCGGCTTCACCGAGGATCTGTCGCCCAAGGATGTCCGGCCGCTGCGCTATTTCGGCAAGGACCTCGTCCTGTTCCGCACAGAGAGCGGCGAGACCGTCGTGACCGATGCGCATTGCCCGCATCTCGGTGCGCATCTGGGTTATGACAGCTGGGTCGAGGGCGAGACGATCGTCTGCCCGTTCCACCAGTGGCGCTACGACACCAGCGGCAAGTGCGTCCACGTGCCCCACGCCAAGGCCGTCCCCCCGCGCGCCCAGGTGCGCAAATGGCCGACCGCCGAACGTGGCGGGATGATCTTTATCTGGCATGATCTCGACGGTCGTCCGCCGATGTACGAACTGCCCGAATATGACGAGAGCCGGAAGATCGCAGGCGCGGGCTTCCACCGCCTCCATGACGATTTTGGCTCGGCCCATCCGCAGGACGTGTTCGAAAATGGCGTCGATTTCGCGCATTTCCCCGGGGTCCATGGCACAGGCAAGGCCATCTCCGACGGCGAGATCAAGACCGAGGGTTTCCGCTTCTACAGCCCCGTCCGGATCCTGCCTGCAGGCTATGAAGGCCCGGCCGACAAGTCGATCGGCTCGACAGTCGAGTCCGAAGTCCTCGGCGGCGGCCTGTCGCGGGTCGAGAGCCGCACGCCCCACGCGCCGGGCATCGTCACCATCTATTATGTCTCGGTGACTCCGGTGGACGAGAATCTCAGCCATTATTATGTCCACCAGTTCTTCCTGAAGGACGATAACTGCGCGCTGGCGCCCGAGCAGATCGAGGCCTTCACGAAGCTCGCGGCCGAACATGGCCTCAAGGAACAATATAGCGACGGCAAGATCTGGCCCTACAAGGCCTATGTCGAGCAGCCGATGCTGTCGTCGGCGGATGGCCCGATCCTGAAATATCGCGACTGGTACAAGCAGTTCCACCCGGCGGTGTGAACGAGCATCATCCGCAGGCATCGAATGGCCGCCGGGCATCACCCCGGCGGCCTCGAGCATCAACGGCCCGAACTTTTCCGGGGGCGGCCCCCTTTTGTGCCATTTTCGCGGGCTGCTGCGGCTTTCGCTGCCGACGTCGCCTGACCGGCTCTGCGCGCCATATAGGATTTGGTGCCAAAGAGGCCGGCCAGCAGGCCGGGGATCGACAGGTCGACGTCCAGGCTCTCCCAGTGCAGACCATAGCCATTGCCGAGAAGCTCCACCTCGGCGAGCGCATCGTCGCTCGCCTCTTCCAAGCCTTGGGCAAGGCGCGGGGGGAAGGTGAAGGAGCAGCCATTGGTGAGGTCAACCAGCATTCGTCCCCGCCGACGATCATAGCGCGCGCGAACGGCTCTGGGCTCTATTCGTGCGGCAATACGTCCGCGTTCTTCCGCTGCCGCGAGTTCTAGGTCACTGGGTCCGAAGCTCTCGGCCCGGGCCATGCCGGGATCGATCCTGTCGGGATTAACCATGGATTTCTCTCCAACGTGACAGAAAAAAGGTCTGCTGCTCGACCACAATCTGCAGCGCGCGGCGGACGTCGCCGCGCTTCATGGCGTCGATGGTCACAATTTCCGGTCCGCCATCAGTCCCGAGCAGGTTGATCTTGGCATGCCCATCGCCAATGACATGGACATGGGCCGGCACATGATCATCTGCGAAGATGATGAAACGCAGGCCATGAGCACGATAGACAGTGACCATGACGGAAAATAACCCATCACGATGGGTTTTTCAATGAAGAGAAATCTCGTCCAGCACGGCATCGAATCGCGCGCGTGCGCGATCGGCGTAGGCGGGGTGGGTGAGGATCTTCGCGGTGTCGGCGAGCGCCCCGGCAAAGGCCATATCGGCCAGCTCTTCGGGATCCATTGAGTCCGCCGGCCGCGCGCGGTTGGGGTCGGTCGAGGCGAAGATCGCGGTGGCGACGGCGCCGGGCATCAGCAGCGACGCTCCGACCTGCGTCTGCTCCAGTTCCTCGCGAAGGGCCTCGACCATCGGCCACAGAGCGTGCTTGGTCGCGCAATAGGCGGCGAGGCCGGGCGCGGTGACCATCGATCCGGTCGATCCGGTCACGATTACCTGCGCCGGCAAGCCGTGGGCGATCATCGCGGGTACGAAAGCCTGAAGCGTGTTGACCACGCCGAACAGGTTGACCGAAATCAGCGCCTGCCAATCCTGCAAGGGGAGGTCGAGGACCGCGCCCTTGCGGAGCAGGCCCGCATTGGCGAACAGCAAGGCGACCGGCGGCATGGCGCCGACCGCCTTGGCGAGATCGACCATGTCGTCCGGATTGCTGACGTCGGCGATCCGCAGTTCGTGCGCTGCCCCCATCGAATCAAGGTGCGCGCGCAGGGCATCGAGACCCGCCGCATCGCGGTCGCAGCCGGCGACTGCCATGCCCAGGCGTGCCGCCTTGAGCGCGAGCGCGCGACCGATGCCGGACGCGACCCCGGTCACGACCGCGGTCCGTCCGGCAGGGTCGATCGGCTTTCTCACCGGAAATGGGGTATCACATGCGTGCCGATCTTGCGCAGCGTTTCGAGCTGCGCCCACTGTGGCACCGTGCCCATATTGGTCATGAACAATATCTCGTCGGCGCCGGCTGCCGCGAGCTGCTCGACATAGTCGATGCAGTCCTCGACCGAGCCATAGGCGTTGCGCGCGCTGAGGATGCCCGAGCTGGGGCGTCGGCCGTTTTCGTCGGGACGGAGGTCCATCGAGATGGTCTCGGACGCGAGCTTCGTGGTGATGATGGTGTCGGTGCCTTCCTCGACCAGCTCTTCACCCCAGGTCTCGGGCTCCGGACGCGGGCCGCCGCCATACCAGTAATTCAGCGACTCGTAGAAATAGCGCTGGCCGCGAATGCCGATCTTGCGCGCCTGTGCAGCGTCGTCGAGCACGATGGTCGGGCACAGCGCCGCGAGGTGCTGGATCGGGCGGAAGCCGACCTGATCGGCCGCGTCGCGGCTCTCCCACGCATCCCGATAGAGCTTGTTCTTCTTCGCGACTTCCTCGGGGCCGCCGAAGCCCAGCACCAGCGCGCCCAGGCCGCGCTGCCCGGCGCGCACAAGCGTGTCGGGATTGGTGCACGCCAGATACATCGGCGGGTGCGGATCCTGATAGGGTTTGGGGTGGATCGGGCGTGCCGGGATCTGGATGTGCGGGCCGTTATGCTCGATCTCGTCCTGCACGAACATCTTCGGGATCAGGTACATCGCCTCGTCGATCAGCGGCTGCAGTTCGCGCAGGTCATAGCCATAGGCACCCGCTTCCTGCTGGCTGCCGCCCTTGCCGACACCGAAATGGACGCGGCCCTTGGACAGCAGATCGAGCGTCGCCACGCGTTCGGCGACCTTGATCGGGTGGTTCATGGCGGGCATCAGGCAGACGACGCCATGGCCTATGCCGATACGCGACGTCCGGCCGGCGATATAGGCCAGGAAGGTCTCGGGCGCGCTCATATGCGCATAATGGGTCAGCGACGTGTGCTCCACGCTCCAGACAACGTCGAAGCCGAGCTGTTCGGCCAGCAGCGCCTGTTCGACGAGTTCGTCGAATACCTGCCGTTCGCCGCGCGGCGACGCATCGGCAATCTGGGCCTCGAATATCAGGGAAAAACGCATCGCTCTCTCTCGGCTTCACATGGTCTCGAACTGAATCCGAAACTCGGTCGAGCGAGCGTTCGATTCAAATGCCGATTGGTGGCGGTACCCATAGCGGGCCGGCATCGTTCCCGGCCCCACGACTGCCGACAGGGCATCGCACGGCGGCGCGGCCCGATGCTGCGCGGCGAACAGGGCGATAGCCCAACGGCAATGGCTGCCCCCATGGGCCGCCGATAGACGGGGGCTATCGTCGGCAAGCAGGCCGGCTTCCCGGACAATCCTCTGCGAGCGCCACCTTTAGCCCGCGAGAAGGATGCCGGGCAGAGGAGTGGATCCTTCCGATGGCGTCTTCGTCCCCGCTTCCCCATGGCTTCCTGTCCTCGCCCGAAGAGATTATCGACGCCGCGCGTAACGGCCGGATGTTCATCCTTGTCGACGACGAAGACCGCGAGAATGAAGGCGACCTGATCATCCCCGCGCAGATGGCGTCGCCCGACGCGATCAACTTCATGGCCAAGCATGGCCGTGGCCTGATCTGCCTGGCGATGACGCGTCAGCGGGCCGACGATCTGGGGCTGGAGCCCATGTCGCGGCAGAACGGCACGCGCCACGAGACCGCCTTCACCGTCTCGATCGAGGCGCGCGACGGCGTCACGACGGGGATCAGCGCCTATGATCGGGCGCGGACCATATCGGTCGCGATCGACGCGTCGCGGTCACGCGACGAGATCGTCACCCCAGGCCATGTCTTTCCGCTGGTTGCGAGGGAAGGGGGCGTGCTGGTCCGCGCCGGTCATACCGAGGCTGCGGTCGATGTGGCGCGCCTGGCGGGCCTCAACCCGTCGGGCGTGATCTGTGAGATCCTCAATCCCGACGGATCGATGGCGCGCCTGCCCGATCTGATCCCCTTCGCGCGCGAGCATGGGCTGAAGATCGGGACCATCCGGGACCTGATCGCCTATCGCCGCCGTCACGACCATCTCGTCGAGATGCGCGAGGAGATGCGCTTCGTCAGCACATGGGGCGGCGAATGGCGGATACAGAGCTACCGCAACAAGGTCGGGGGCGCCGAGGTGGTCGCGCTCGTAAAGGGGCGGATCGATCCCGATGACCCCGTTCTCGTCCGGATGCACGTCCATTTCCCTCTGGCCGATCTGTTCGCCGAAGAGGGCGATCGCTCGGGCGTGCTGCGCGAGGCGATGGAGGCGATCGCGGCCGAGGGCAGCGGCGTCGTCGTCATCCTCAACTCCCCTGCGCCGGACCTCGTCGCCTGCATCATCCGCGCCCGGCGCGAGCGGCGCGAAGAGAGCAGCGGGCGGACCATGGCGCTGCGCGAATATGGGATCGGGGCGCAGGTGCTGACCGACCTCGGCATCCACCGGATCATCCTGCTCAGCAATAGCGATGCGAGCTTCGTCGGGCTCGATGGCTACGGAATCGAGATCGTGGCGCACCGCGCTCTGGGCGAGCCGTCGGGCGGCTGATCCGGCCTGTCCGAACAGCAACCCTGTTAAGCTTGCAATCTTATACAGTTTATGAACTAGTCGGTGCTATCAGGAGGTTAGGAGAGCCATGACCAACATTCTCATCCGGGGCGGCACCGTTGTCGACGGAACCGGCGCACCGGCGTATCAGGCCGACGTCCGCATCAGCGGCAAGACCATCAGCGAGATCGGTCAGAATCTGAAGCCAGCGGCCGGGGACAAAGTCGTCGACGCCAGCGACTGCATCGTGTCGCCGGGGTTCATCGAACCGCACACCCACATGGATGCCGTGATGTGGTGGCAGCCGAGCCTCGATCCGCTGCCCGGTTACGGCGTGACCACGGTTGTGATCGGCAATTGCGGATTCACCGCGGCGCCGGTCCACGAGGAGCGTGAGGTGCAGCGCGAGATGGTGAAGATCTTCACCTTCTTCGAGGAAGTGCCGGAGCAGCCTTTCTTCGACCTGCTGCCGTGGGATTGGCGGACCTGGTCCGAATATAGCGCGTCGATCGCCAAGAACTGCCCGACGGCGGCGAATATTGCGGGCTATGCCGGCCATATCGCGATCCGTCTCGCCGCGATGGGCATGGACGCCTGGACACGCGCCGCGACGCCCGAGGAAATCCGCAAGATGTGCGCGCTTCTCGAAGACGCGATCGATGCGGGCGCGCTGGGCATGTCGTCCAACCTGATGGACCATGACAGCCAGGACCGCGCCGTGCCGAGCCTCGTCGCCGACGACGCCGAATGGTCGGCCCTGATCGGCGTACTGGCGAGCCGCCCGGGAACCCAGCTGCAGGTCATCCTCGACACCTTCTTCCGTCTGAAGGCGCCAGAACAGATGGAACGGCTCGGCAATCTGTGCCGTGGACGCGGCGTCCGCGTGCAGATGGCGGGTGCGGGCGGTCTGCTGCGTTTCCAGGATTCGATCCGCGACCGCATGTGGGAAATCACGGCGAAGCAGAAGGAAGAGGGTCTCGATTTCTGGCCGAGCTTCGCCCATGTCCCGCCGACGACCGCGCTCAATTTCTTCAGCACCTCGTCCTTCGCCCAGGCCAATGAATATGTCTGGCACGAAGTGGTGCAGGCCGAGACGGTCGAGGCAAAGCTGGCGCTGCTCAACGACCCCGATTTCCGCGCGCGGGCCCGTGACAGCTGGGACAATAAGGCGTTCAAACAATCGCTCGTCGCCAATCCGCACATGATGCTGCTGCTCGATTCCGAGACCGGCGCCGGGCCGCTGGGCCTGAGCCTCAAGGAACTGGCCGAGCAGCGCGGCGTCCATCCGTCGGACGCGCTGGCCGACTGGGTCATCGCCAATGGGCTCAACTCGATCGTCAACCGCATGCCGCACCCTATGGCGCACGAGCAGACGCTGCAGATGCTCAAGGACGACAAGACCGTCGCGAACATCTCGGACGCGGGCGCGCACGGGCAGATGCTGTGCGGCGGCGGCGAGAACATCCTGCTGCTGACCCAGTTCATGCGCCAGCAGGAACTGACGCTCGAAGAGGCGATCCATGTCCAGACGGGCAAGCAGGCCGGCCATTTCAATTTCGCCGATCGCGGCGTGCTGAAGCCCGGCTATCGGGCAGACGTCACCGTGTTCAAGCTCGACGAGATCGAGGCCCGTCCGCTCAAGCGCGTCTTCGACGTGCCCGATGGCAAGGGCGGCATGACCTGGCGCTTCACCCGCGACGCGGCACCGATGCGCCTCACGCTGGTGAACGGTGTGCCTACCTTCGAAAATGGCGCGTTCACCGGTGCCCTGCCGGGTGAGATGGTGGGCCCGCAGATCCGCAAGGTCGAGGAAGTGGCGGCCTGACGGCCCGAACGAGGAGGAAGAGGATGAAGGAAGACGATCTTCCCTATCTGCAGCGCGGTCGCCAGAAGGTCGAAACGACCAGCAGCGCGCTCATCAGTTCGTCCAAATATCTGAGCGACTACCGCATCCGCGAATGGGTCGTGACCCAGAGCCTGCGCAAAAATGGCCGCGATTATCCGCCAACCTTCGGCATTCCGATGCTGATCGAGGCGGTACGCGAAGTGCAGGATCACGAGCGGATCGAGGAACTGTTCAACGAAGCGCGCAAGGACTGGCCCGAGTTCGACAAATGGCTCGACGAGCGCTGGCTGTCGGGTCTGCGCCGGGACGACATGAAGTCCTGTCCGGAAGGGTCGATCGGCGGCATCTGGTACAAGCAGCTGGTCGGCGCGCAGATGGAGGTCGACATCATTCCGAGCTTCGAGCCGCGCTCGAGCTTCGAATATTTCTTCCTGCGCGGCGTGCAGATCCACGACTTCATGCACATCCTCAGCGGGGGAGGCTTCGACGGCCTGGGTGAGATCATCCCAGCCTTCCTGAAATACGGGAATCTCTTCCGCTATTTCAACGCGGAGCTTGCCGGTCTGCTGAACGTCCAGAACACGCTGCTGACCATCCCGATGTTCATGCGCGGGCCGCTCCATTATCCGGCGCTGTTCCCGAAGATGTGGGATCTCGCCCATTATGCGCTGAAGGTCGGCGAACAGTCCGACCCGCTGTTCCTGCCGCGCTACGAGGACTGGCTCGATCTTCCGCTGGAGGAGGCGCGCCGCAAGTTCGGCGTGCGCGGCGCGCGGACGATCGACACGTCGCGCGAGTCCGATTTCTTCAACGAGTTCACAACCAGCTATGACCCGGACCCGCCCGAACGCGACGCGATCGCGGCCGAGTGAGATCGGGATAGCAAGTCGATCGAAAATGCAGGCCCCCCGCTTCGGCAGGGGGCCTTTTTCTTACCAGCTTTCGATCTTCGCCAGGCCGATTTCCTCGACCACCGCCAGCGCGCGCTGCAGTGCTTCGGGCTCCGAGGGGAGGCGCGGCGGGCGCGGATAGCCGCCGGCCATTCCGAAATGCTCGAGCACCGCCTTGGTGACGCGGATGCCGCCATTGCCGTAGAGTGCCAGGAACAGGCGCATCAGCTTGCCCCAGCGGTCGAGGAAGGCGACATTGTCCCCGTTGCGGGCGGCCGCGATCACGCTGGCGCAGAGGCGCGGCGCGAGATTGCCTTCCGATGTAAGAAAGCCATGTGCGCCGAAAGCAAAGGCAAGCGGGGCATTGTGCGGTCCGCCGACGAAGATGTCGATCCGGTCGCCCAGCGCATCGGCCAGCGTGCGCAGATAATTGGGGTCCTGATGGCTGATGTTCAGGCCGATCAGCTGCGAGTGGCGCTCGAACAGCGCGATGATGACCGGCGCCGGAATGACATAGCCGACCGACTGGTGTGTGGAGAGAACGGAAGGGATGTCGCTGTTCGACAGGACCTCGTCGAAATAGCGGTCGAGTTCTGCGGGCGTCGGCACATGGCCGTGGCCCACGTCGAGCGAATAGACCTGGGCCGCATCCACCCCGGCGCGCTTGGCCTTGTCGAGGAAGGCGATCATCTGGCGGGCCGTGCGCGGCTCGACCCCCATGGCGCGGATCGGCGAGCGGCCCTTCAGCTCGTCGCTGGCGATGGCGAGCAGGCGTTCGGTTTCCTCGTCCGACAGGGTATAGCCTTCACCACTGCCGCCGCCGCCGACATAGACCCCGACGCCCGCATCGCTGAGCTTGCGAAGGTGGCGGCGAAAAGCGGGCTCGTCGATTGCGCCATCGGCCGTGAAGGGCGTGATGCTGATCGTAAAGGTCTGATAGCGGGCCAGATCGGCGCCCATCCTGTCTCTCCTGTTATTTGTGACGGTTATACGGGTTGTTGTTGCAAAGATTGGAACGAAACCTATTGCTGATCTCCATAGGGAGAGCCCTCCGCGCGGAGCGCGCGGACCATTTGGAGGCACCGGACCTGACTATGACCGAAGGCGGCAAGAAGCGGCTGCGTCAGCCGCGTCTCGCGGAAATCGTCGCATCCTCGCTGCGCTCGCGCATCCTGTCCGGCGCCCTTGGCGACGGTGATCTCTTGCCGAAGCAGGACGAATTGCTGGCCGAGTTCGGTGTCAGTCCGCCCTGCATCCGCGAGGCCTTTCGCATTCTCGAAACCGAGGGGCTGATCACGGTCATCCGCGGCAATGTCGGCGGCGCGGTGATCCATGTGCCGAAGCCTTCGACCGCCGCCTATATGCTGGGTCTGGTCCTGCAGGCCCGCAAGGTGCCGCTGATCGACCTGGTCGACGCTATGCGTCTGCTCGAACCGGCCTGCGCGGCGCAGGCCGCGCGGCGCACCGATCGCGCGACGACGGTCCTTCCCAAGCTGCGCGCCAATATCGACGCGAGTCTCGCAGCGGTCGACGATCCCAGCACCTTCATCGGGCTCGCCCGCGCCTTCCACACCGAACTTGTGTCGGGCTGCGGCAATGAGACGATGAGCCTTGTCGTGGGTGCGCTCGAAAAGCTGTGGTCCGCGCAGGTCGACGAACTCGCGCTCAACAAGTCGGTCCACGGCACCTTCGCGGACCGGTCGGTGCGCCTCTCGCTCGCACAGGAGCATGAGCGCATCTACCGTGCGATCGCCGAGGGTGATCCGCTGACCGCCGAGCGTGCGATCCGGGAGCATTATACGGGCGGTGGCGAGCGTCGGCACGGCTTCGACACCGACATCACCGTGATCGCGGAATCGCTGAAGCCCTGATCGTTTGCCCCCCGGGGCCATAGTCAGAGGTCCAGGTCGGTCACGGCTTCGGCCACCGACACGCGCGGGCGCGGTCCGGCGGGTTCGGCGACGCTGCCGATCAGGATGACGCCTGCGACCTTTTCGCCATCGGCCAGGCCGAGCAGAGCGGTGGCATCCGCGTCATAGGCATGCCAGCCAGTCAGCCATTGCGCGCCATAGCCGAGGGCATGGGCCCCGTTGACCAGATTCATGCAGACGGCGCCGGCCGACAGCCATTGCTCCCATTCGGGCACCTTGTGGCCGGGCGTCGCCTTCGACACGACCACGACGGCCAGCGGCGCCGATGCCAGCTTGCGCGTGCTGACGCGCGTCTTGGCGGCGTCCTCGCGCTTTTCGACGAGTTCCATCAGCCGCTCGACCCAGCGGGTCTTGCTCGCGCCGGCGATGCGGATGAGGCGCCATGGTGCAAGCCGACCGTGATCGGGAACGCGCAGCGCTATCTCGAGCAGTCGTGCGCTTTCTTCGGCGTCGGGGCCGGGGGCTACGAGCGAGTCGGGAAGCGGGGAGCGGCGGGTGGCGAGCATTTCGCTCGCGTCACGCGCGGCGGCGATGGCGTTGGCCATGGTGGTTTCTCCTCTCTGGCGAATCTCTGTACTATCTATCTTTATAAGTAAAGAAGCATGGACAAGCCTGCTGTCGGTCAGCGGGGCCTTGCACCCGCTTGGCGCATGCCTGCCAATGTTGACTCCAAAGACCGGCTGTGCCTATCCTATATAAGATAACGATATTGTCGCTGGTATCAGCAATTTGGCCGGGACGGCTCTGGAAGGTCCGTCACGGCGCAAGTCCCGAACTGCCGAGGTGCAGAGGCAGGCGGGGCAGACGTTGGAGGGGATTGATGGAGGGATCGATTCTGCGTTTCGCCGATGTCCGTCTTGGACAGCCGGTACCGCTGGTAGAATGCGATGGTTCGGCCGGATCGCTCGGCGAGCGAGTGTGCGACATGGTCCGGTCCTGGTCGGGCGCCGCCTCGGCGCTGCTCGTCTCCCTGCAGGAGGAGTGCGTGGAGACCGCTGGCGAGCCCCTGGCCGCATCAGTGGTCGGACGCCATCTCGGCGGCAGCAATCGCGCCGATGTCGAGGTGCTCGTGCGGTCGAGCGAAATCGCCCGCACCCGCGCCGTCGTTCGTGTCACGCTGGCCTGATCCGATGTACAAGGATCACGAAGCCGACACGGCGCCCGTCTCCCGTGCGCCGTCCGCTCCGGGGAACAGCTCCTCGCTCCAGCCGACGATCTCCAGCGGTGTCGCGACGCTGCGCACCTTGCGGATCGCCAAGCATTTTCCCTTCTTTCTTGCGGTTGCCGAGGAGCAGAACCTCCATCGCGCGGCCGAACGGCTGAACATCGCGCAGTCCGCACTTTCGCGACGGATCGCCGATCTCGAGCGTGAGCTGGGAGGCGTGGCCCTGTTCGAGCGGCAGGCGCGTGGCGTCGCCATCACGCAGGCGGGCCGCGAACTCGCCAAGGACGTGCGCCGTATCCTGATGTCGATCGAGGAGGCGGGCCGCCATGTGAAGAGCGTCGCGCTGGGCGACCGCGGCACGATCCGCGTTTCCTTTTCGGAAGCGATGCTGCGTCGGCCGATCCTGCCGCTGGTGTTGCGCGATTTCCGCAAGCTCTATCCCGAGGTGGATTTGCGCGCGTTCCCGCTGCCGTCGGACGCGCAGCGGTCCCGGCTGGCCGCCGGAGAGATCGACGTTGCTTTCGTCATCGACGAGAGCAGCGACCGCGACCAGTTTCATTCGGTGGCTATGGGCGAGGACAAGTTCGTGCTGGCGCTGCCGGACGATCATCCGCTTGCCGCTCAGCCGCATGTCCGGCTGCGCGACATCGCGGGGGAACCGTTGCTCTGGCCGGCGCGCCATGTCTCGCCCCGCCTGTTCGACCGGATGATTTCTGCCTTCGACGCGCAGGGCGTCTCGCCCAACATCGCGGTCGAGGTGATGGCAGTCGATATCGCCTATGAACTGGCGGCGGCGCGGATCGGCCTGGGCGTGGTCACCGCAGCGCGGCCGGACCGCACCCCGCCGGGAATCGTGTTGCGCGACATCGTCGATCTCGATCTGCCGCTACCCTTGTCGATGCTCTGGTCGTCAGCCAATGGGTCCGCGCTCGTCGGCAATTTCGTCGAACTGGTGCGCGAACGCCTCGCGGAGCCGGTGGAGGTCTGACGTCGGTCAGGCGGCCAGAACGGCGCGCAATATCGGTCGCATCCGGTCGACCTCGGCAGCGTCGGGACTGCGCCGCGCCAGTTGTCCGACGATCGCCAGCGCCGCCTCGATATGGGTTCTCGCCCGTTCGGTTTCGATCGACGGGCGCGCCCCGCGCAACAGGGCACCCAGCCGGTCTACCAGCGCCCGGCGGACCTGTTCGAGCTGGGATCGGTCGGCATCATCCATGTCGATTATGCTCGCTTGCAGCAGACCGATCACGGCCCCTTCGCGCAGCGCGCGGTCGACGAGGACGTCGGCGATCAGGTCGATCGTCACCGCTTCCTCGTCCGCTGCCGATTCGATCGCGTCGATGGCGTCCACGGCGGCGGCTTCGAGCAATGCGACCAATATCTCGGTCTTGCGGCTGAAATAGCGGTAGATTGCGGGGCCGCTGATGCCGGAGGCGAGGGCGATCGCGTCGATGCTCGCGGCAGCATAGCCATGCTTCTGGAACATCTCCGACGCCGCCGACAGGATCAGCGAGCGTCGCGCCTCTCGCGTCATGCGCGTCCGTCGGGGCGCGGGGCCTGGCTGCTTGTCGTCATCGGTCATCAAGACCCCCTAGCGGAGCCGCTCCGAAAACGCTAGTTAGCGGGCGTTCACTAAGAGGATGCACCGATGACCGATACCCGCCCGCTGGCCGATCCGGCGCTGTTCGATCCCGATCGCTTCGCGAGCCACGGCTATCCGCACGACATCTGGACCGAGATGCGACGCAACCGCCCGATCGCCTGGCATGAGGACGGCATCCGCCAGCCTTTCTGGGCGCTCGCGCGCTATGACGACATCACCGCGATCGGGAAGGACAGCGACAATTTCATCAGCAGCCCGGGTGTGACGATCCTGCGCAAGGACCAGGAGGTCGAGGGCGGCGGCTCGCGCGTTCCGCTGATGCTGACCATGGACCCGCCCGAGCATCACAAATATCGCATGATCCTGCGTGAACGGTTCAAGCCCAGCGTGATGCGCGCGCTCGAAGCGCATATCATCGAGCGCTGCAGCGAGATCGCAAACGACGTCGCCGCAGCCCGCCTGGCCGCCGCGACCAACGGCGAACAGGTCATCGATTTCGTCGACGCCATCGCCATGCGCCTGCCGCTCGACGTCATCCTCGAGCTGCTCGGCGTGCCGGCCGACGATCGCGACCAGATGTACGAATGGAGCAACGCGGTCATCGGCAGCGAAGACCCCGAATATGGCGATGTCGACCTGCCCCGTGAGGCCATAGCCGCCGCCCAGCAGGCGATGTTCGGCTATTTCGCCCGCTTCATCGCCCAGCGGCGTGTCGCACCGCGCGAGGATCTCGTCAGCCTGCTGGTCGAGGCGCGCATCGACGGGACGCCGCTGACCGACATGGAGATATTGGGCTTCTGCTTCCTGCTTGCGATTGCGGGCAATGAGACGACGCGCAACGCGACCAGCGGCGCAATGCTGGCGCTGATCGAGCATCCCGAGGCGCGCCGTCAACTGACCGCCGATCCGTCGATGATGGTCCCTGCCGTCGAGGAACTGCTCCGCTGGGTGACCCCGATCATCTATATGGCGCGGACCGCGACGCGCGACATAGACATCGCCGGACAGACCGTTCGCGAAGGCGAGAAGGTGGTCATGTTCTATCCGTCCGCCAACCGTGACGACAGCGTGTTCGACCGCCCCTTCGATCTCGATTTCACGCGCAAGCCCAACCGCCACCTGACCTTCGGCTTCGGACGGCACAGCTGCCTGGGCAACGACCTTGCCCGGATCGAGCTGAGGGCGGTGCTGACCGAAATCCTCGCGCGTTTCCCGCAGCTCGATCTCGCCGGTCCGGTCAGCCGGTTACGGTCCAATTTCGTTGGCGGGATCAAACGGATGCCGGTCAGGATCGAGCCCTGATCGGCGGCGGGCGGGCAGCGATCTCGCGATAGCAAGGATCGGAGCAGCGTCCTCACTGGACATGCTCCGACCCGCTGGCGACACTCGCGGCAACCAGAAAAGACAGGAGAGGGACTGTCC
>NZ_JAGMXV010000315.1 GCF_018006725.1 Rhizorhabdus sp. | reverse complement strand
GCGCCGGGCCGGGCTGGCGGCCGACATGGCCTATAAGGGCAAAATGAAGCGGCGGATGCAGAAGGCCGATGCGGCCGGCGCGCGCTATGCCGTGATCATCGGCGATGACGAGGTCGCGCGGGGCGAGGTGTCGCTCAAGGATATGGGCGCGCAGAGCCAGCGGCCTGTTGCGGTCGATGCGCTGGTGGCAGCGCTGAAAGGCTGATCGCATATGGCAGGAGCGATCAGTTCGGCGCGGATCGCGCAGATCGAGGCCCGGCGTGACGAGCTCCAGGCCCTGATGTCGCGCGGGGATCTGCCGTCGGACCAGTTCGTCCAGCTGTCGAAGGATTATGCCGAGATCGAGCCCGTCGCGGTCGCGGCTGGCGAGGTGCGGCGCTTGCGCGCCGAACTCGAGGTATTGCGTGGCATGGCCGAGGACGAGAGCGGCGACGCCGAACTCAAGGCGATGGCGGTCGAGGAGGTCGAGGATCTCCGTGTTCGCCTGCCGGAGGCGGAGCGGGCGCTCGCGCTCAAGTTGCTGCCGCGCGACGCGGCGGACGAGCGGTCGGCCATGCTCGAAATTCGGGCAGGGACCGGCGGCGACGAGGCGGCGCTGTTCGCGGGCGACCTGTTCCGCATGTATCAGCGCTATGCCGAGAACCGGGGGTGGCGGGTCGAGCTGATCTCCGCCAGCGCGGCCGATCTCGGCGGCTATAAGGAAGTCGTCGCCAGCGTGACCGGAGCGGGCGTGTTCGCCCGGCTGAAGTTCGAAAGCGGCGTCCACCGCGTGCAGCGCGTGCCCGTCACCGAATCCGGTGGGCGCATCCATACGTCGGCGGCGACCGTCGCTGTGCTGCCCGAAGCGGAGGATGTCGATGTGCAGATCGACGACAAGGATCTGCGGATCGACGTCTATCGCTCGTCCGGTCCCGGCGGGCAGTCGGTCAACACCACCGATAGCGCTGTCCGCATCACCCATCTGCCGACCGGTTTGGTGGTGATCCAGCAGGACGAGAAGTCGCAGCACAAGAACAAGGCCAAGGCGCTCAAGGTGCTGCGGACCCGCCTCTACGAGATGGAGCGCGAGCGCCTTGCCAGCGAGCGGGCGGGTGCGCGGAAGTCGATGGTGGGCTCGGGCGATCGGTCGGAGCGGATCCGCACCTATAATTTTCCGCAGGGGCGCGTGACCGATCACCGTATCAACCTGACCTTGCATCGTCTCGACGAGATATTGGAAGGGCCAGGGCTCGACGAACTGGTGGGCGCGCTGATTGCCGAGGACGAGGCCGAGCGCCTCGCCCAGCTCGATGGCTGAGACGATCCGCGCGGCGCTGGCGCGCGCCGCCGGAGAGCTGGCTGGCTGGAGCGCCTCGGCGCGGCTCGATGCCGAACTGCTGATGGCGGCGGCCCTCGGCGTGGAGCGCGACGCTTTGCTGCTCGGGCGGCTCGACGATCCGTCACCGACGGGGTTCGAGATCTTGCTCGATCGCCGACGTCGGCACGAGCCGGTTGCCTATATCGTGGGGCAGCGCGATTTCTGGACGATCACGCTCGAGGTCGGCCCTGGTGTCCTGATTCCGCGCCCGGACAGCGAGACGCTCATCGATGCGGCAGTCGACCATTTCGGGTCGCCTGGCCCGGCCACGATTCTCGACCTGGGTACCGGTTCGGGCGCTCTGTTGCTGGCGGCGCTGGCGGAATGGCCCGGGGCGAGAGGTGTCGGGGTGGACCTGTCGGCAGCGGCGCTCGCCATCGCGACGCGGAACGCCGAGCGCCTGGGCCTGGCTGCGCGCGCCGAGTTGCGGGCAGGAGACTGGGGACAGGGGATCGAGGGGGTTTTCGACCTGATTCTGTGCAATCCGCCCTATATCGAGTCGGACGCCATGCTCGCCCCGGAGGTCCGCGAGTATGAACCCGCCAGCGCGCTGTTCGCAGGGCCTGACGGCCTCGACGATTACCGCCGGCTCGCACCGGAAATCGCCCGGCTGCTGGCGCCGACGGGATTGGCCGCGATCGAGATCGGCTGGACGCAGGCTGCAGCGGTGTCGGATTTATTCGCCGGGCAGGGGCTCGTCGCGTCGGTGCGGCAGGATCTGGGCGGGCGCGACCGGGCAATCCTCGTCCGGCACTGACCTTTTGTCGTAGGTCGCACATTATCCGCTTGGAATTCGCTGCGTCTGCCCCTACATCGAAAGCCACGGTTAGGGCAGGGTCCGTTCGCGTGCACCCGCCCGATGCCACGACCCCCAATGGCAGGGGCGCCCCAACAGGCGACCATGACGTGCGGTGGATGCGGTGCCAAAAGGCCCGCGCCGTAGGGCGGCGTGCATCATACAGCTTGGGGACGATGGCCCCTGACGTAATCCGGGATGGTCCCGGTGTGGGAGTGGTGAACCTATACCACCAGTGACGAGGACATCGGTAAGTTGATAAACAATCGGCAGAACGGCCGCCGTCGCGGTCGTGGCGGTGGTTCGGGTGCACCCCGGCCGAACGGTGGCAATGGGGGCCAGGATCGCGGTAACCGCATCGATAATCGTGCGCGGGGCAATGCCGCCCAGCTGCTCGAGAAGTACAAGGCGCTCGCCCGCGACGCACAGATGCAGGGCGACCGCGTCAACACCGAATATTATCTCCAGTTCGCCGATCACTATTTCCGGGTGCTGAGCGAAAGCCGCTCGCGCTTCGAGGACCAGCAGCCGCGTCCGCGCCGCGACGATTTTTCGATGCAGTCCGACGAGGAATATGGCGACGAGGGGGAGCGCGTCGGCAACGACGAGGTCCAGGCGTCGCGCAGCGACGAGCAGGGCGATCAGCGCCGCCGCGATGGCGGCCAGCGCTATGACCAGAATCGCTACGATCAGAACCGCTATGACCAGGACGGCGAGCGCCAGCAGCAGGCGCGTTCAGCCGAAGAGAGCGAAGCTGGCGAGGGCGAGGAGCGGCGTCCGCGTCGTGGTCGTCCGCCGCGCGGCGAGCGGCGCTATGACGGCGAGCAGCAGGCCCGTCGTCAGGACGAAGCCGAGGCCGCACCGGTTGTCGAGGCTGTACCTGTCCCCGCGCCGGTCCTGTCCGACGAAGCCGAGGAGCGCCCGGTGCGCCGTCGCGGCCGTCCGCCCAAGGCATAGCCGAGCGAACAGCTGGAGCCCGATCGTCTGCCCCCGTCACTGTCGGCCGCGTCGGCCAATGATGGCGAAGAGGCGCCGAAGCCGCGCGTGACCCGTGCGCGGAAGCCGCGCGGCGAGGCCGCCGCAGTCTGAGCGTCGGTTCACGATAGTCTTAAATCGCAAAGGGCGGCCTTCGGGTCGCCCTTTTTCGTTTTCGTTGCAGCCGCCGGCTCAGCGGTCGCGGCGATCCCAGCGCGCGCTTGGATCTTCCGCTGGCTCGTCGATCTTGCCGACCTCCTCATCATGGCCGCTGCCCGAGCTCAGGAAGATCAGCGCCATCAGCCCGCCGCCGACCAGCACCGACAAGGATACGCCGGCGCAGGTAGCGATGATCACGGCAACGGTCAGCGGCGATCCGTCGGCCCAGAGGTAGAAGAGGGCGGCGCCCACGGCGGCTATCGCGGTCACGCTCACCCAGCGCATGATCCAGCGGAAGCGGGCCCAGGCATGACGGTTGGAAAGCGGGGCGGTCGGGTCTGTGCGGGGAGCTGACATGGCTTTTCTTTGGTCCTGAAAAATGTGATCATCAAGCCTGCAGGGACCCGGCGGCTTCCGGACCAGAGCGCCCGGATCAAGAGACCCGCGCCCCGCACATGCGGCCCCGGCCGAATGGGTCGGTCGCGGGCGTAGGGGAAGGAGGCCGATATGACGATTGCGTCCATATTGAAGGGTCGCGACGACCACAGCATCATTCACGCCACGGCGGACATGCAGGTGAAAGACGTCCTCACTCTGTTGGCCGACCGCCGTATCGGCGCGGTGCCGGTCATAGGCCAGGAGCAGGTCGTCGGCATCATGTCCGAACGTGACATGATCTATGGATTGCGCGCCGAGGGTGCGGCCTTCCTCGAGCGACGGGTGGGCGACGTGATGACGACGCCGGTGATCACCGTACCGAGCGTGACCGATCCGCTGCATGCTCTGGGGATGATGACCCGGCGCCGGATCCGCCACTTGCCGGTGGTCGACGACGGGGTGCTGGTCGGCTTCGTCTCGATCGGTGACCTGGTGAAGGCCCGGATCGAGAAGATCGAGAGCGAGGCTGCAGCCATGAGGGAATATATCCAGACCGCCTGAACGGAAAAATCGGGCAGTTTCCGTCGCTTGCCGCTGCGGAAGGTGCCCAGCCGACGATCTTTCCCGAATCGCTCAAGGGCTGATTCGGGGGAGTGATTCGACGGCGAAGCGCGAAAGCACGACCTCAAAACCCCGGAAAATAAGGCCTGATTTGCCCCTGTATAAAAATTGTAATTTTGTTGTTGACCGGGAACCGGGTCGCCCATAGAAGCCGCTCCACCGACGGCGGCGGCGCGGTTCTACCGGCTGCTACCGAGCTTCCTGATCGTTAATTCGATCACCCGAAGAGCGATCTTGGGGGAAGGAAGTTTTCGGTTCTTTGACATTGTTGGAACAGATGAAGGGACATGTGGGCGGCGGCTCCATGATCTGGCGGCTTCAAGGCGCTGGTTTCATGGTTAAAAAGCTAAGTCGTTCCATGTCCTGAATATGCAACACA
>NZ_JAGMXV010000314.1 GCF_018006725.1 Rhizorhabdus sp. | reverse complement strand
TACGCTCTCATGACTGCCATCCGAGACGCTGGCCGAGTTTACTCCTTCGCTGGCCAGGAAGCCAGCGTCGCATTGACCTTGGCGGGTGTGCCGCGGGCGCCTGATCGACGACGATTGATCACGCTCTCATCCGCGGGTTGATTACCGCACTACCCGTATCCGTCGCTGGGCCTGTCCACCGTCTAAGATCGGGCGTCGGACGAACCTGCCCCAACGTACGCCGTGGATTACCCATCACAGTCGGGTGCCCGCGGCACGCCGGCCAAGGCTATGCAGGTCGTGCGCTGGCGCCTCCTCTCGTCGCGTTCGGGGAAAGGGTCAGGTGGCGACCGCCGGCGACACGCGCCTCGCGATGTCCCACGCGTAGCCGATGAGTTCGCGCGCGATCGCGGTTATTACCTTGGGCTGGGGCTTGCCCGTGGCGGCCAGGCGGCGGAAACGCTGACACAGGCGGACCTGCGCCTTCCATCCGATAGCCTGGACCTCGTCGGGCAGATCAGCGACCCGCTCGCGGTAGCGACGCTCCTCGCGTGCAGGCAACCGGTAAGCCCAGCCTGCCTCGACCAGCATGGTGCGCGCCTGCCCGTTACCAGCGCGGGTGATGCGTCCGCGCTGTTTGCGAGCGCCGCTGGAATATTCGGACGGTACCAGCCCGACATAGGCCATCAACTGCTTGGGATTGTCGAAGCGGGTAAGATCGCCGACTTCGGCGACCAACGTTGCGGCGCTGACCAACTGAATGCCACGCAGCGCCTGTAGATTGCGGACAAGCGGGGCGAACCGCCAGCCCTCCACTGCCTCGCCGAGGGCCGCCTCGAGGCGGCCGACGCGTGCTTGCGCCTCGAGCACGCGCCTCTGCATCTCCTCGAACGCCAGTTGCTGATGCGGGAAGTCGAACCGCTGCTCCGACAACCATCGCCAGTACATCTTGGTCCAGGTTCCTTTGCCGCCATAACGACGATCGTGCCGGAGCAGAAAGCTCTTCACCGTCTGCTTGGCCCCGGTGGCGTCCTCCTTCGCGCTGCGCCTTGCCCGGATCAGGTCGCGCACTGCCTCGTGCGCTTCGTCCGGCACCCAGATCGCGGTGAGTTCGCCGGCACGCAGCAGGCGCGCCAACGTCATCGCATCACGCCGGTCGGTCTTCACGTGATCGCCAGGTCGCCGCGGCATCATCGAAGGGGCGATGACGATGCAGCTCTGCCCCAGCCCGGTTAGCAACCGGTGCAGGCCGTAGCCGCACGGGCCCGCCTCGTAGCAGACTTGCAACTTCGTGCCCGCCCCGGTCAGCCGCTTGACCAGCTTTCTGACCGCATCGTCCTCGTTGGGAACCGTGCCAACATAGCGTACCTCGCCCCCGCGTTCCCCATCGGCCACCGCGACAGCGATGGTCCCCTTGTGCACGTCCAGCCCGATGTATTTCACTGCCTCCGTCATGACTCGTCTCCGTTGCTGACTAATCCATAGTCAGCATCCCAGATTCGAGCCGCCGAGGCTCCCGCAGTCATTGGGTCTAAGCGTCCCGGCTTTGCTGGTGGAGGCGCAGCGGCCTGAACCGCTCGCGAGGTTTGTCGATCTCGCCCCAGAGATAGTCGCCGGTGAGGCCGATATGCTCCCAGCCCAGAGGGGCGACGTGGGCGAGCAGCTCGTCGGGCACGTCGACGCCGCTGCCGCGCAGATGACGGACAGCTCGGTCGAGATAGACGGTGTTCCAGAGCGTCATGGCCGCGGTGACGAGGGTCAGGCCGGAGGCGCGATGGCGCTGGTTCTCGAAGGTGCGGTCGCGCAGTTCGCCGAGGCGGTTGAAGAAGATGGCGCGGGCGAGCGCGTTGCGGGCCTCGCCCTTGTTGAGAATGCTGCCGGTGCGACGACGCTGGTCGGGATCATCGAACCAGTCGAGCATGAACAGGGTGCGTTCGATCCGACCTATCTCCCGCAGCGCGCGGGCGACCGAGTTCTGACGCGGGAAGCCCGCCAGCTTGCGGAGCATGACCGAGGCGCTCACCGTGCCGGCGCGGATCGAGGCGGCAAGGCGCAGGGTTTCGTCCCAGTTCTCCTCGATCGCGCGGATCTTGACCGGACCGGCGACGAGCGGGCGCAGCGTCGGCCACGAGTCGAGCGGCGACAGGCTGTAGAGCCGGCGCTCGTTGAGGTCGCGGATGCGGGGCGCGAAGCGGAAGCCGAGCAGATGGCACAGGCCGAAGACATGATCGACCGCGCCGGCGGTATCGGTCGCATGTTCGCGGATGACCAGCTCGCTTTCATGGTCGAGCAGGCCGTCGAGGACATGCGCGGCCTCGCCGGCATTGGCGGCGATGACCTTGGTGTGGAACGGCGTGAAGCGGTCGGTGACGTGGGTGTAGAACAGCACGCCTGGTTCGGTGCCATAGCGGGCGTTGTGATCGGCGCGGGCCTCGCCCTGACCACCGGCACGAAAGAACTGCCCGTCCGACGACGATGTATCGCCCGGTCCCCAGACCGCCGCGAGCGGATGCGCGGTATGGCAATCGACGATCGCCGCCAGCGCCGACAGATAGGTTTCGTCGCGCACATGCCATTCCGCCGTCCAGCGCAGGCGAGACAACGTCAGCCCGCGCGAGCTTTCGGCCATGCGGCCCAGGCCGAGGTTGGTCGCATCGGCGAGGATCGCACCCATCAGCGCGGACTGGTCGGAGGCGGGGGCGCCGCTGCGCGCATGGACGAAACGGTCGGCGAATCCCGACCATGCGGCGACCTCGACCAGCAGATCGGTGATTCGGACGCGCGGCAGCATCGCGTAGAGCCGGGCCTTTAGCGCATCGGCATCGTCGGACGGGGATCGCCGGATCGACGATATGAGCAACTGCCCGCGTTCGATCGTCACATCGACCAGCTCGCCCGCTGCGGCTGCGCGCTCCACCTCCGTCATGCGCCGGGCCAACAGGGTGCGGCGTTCCTCGTACCATTTGGAAAAGTCGGTCGGCACAACCAGGCGCAGATCGCCGCTCGCGCGCATCGCTTCGAAGGCGGGCATGGGCAGCTGATAGTCGTCGAGCGTGCGATAGGCGCGGCTGCCGTCCACCCAGATGCTGCCCGAGCCGAGCCGCTCGCGCAGGTGGGCGATCACTGCGATCTCATAGGCGCGCCGGTCTATCGTCCCTTCCGCCGGCTGCACGACCTTGCGCCAGCGCGGCTTGATGAAGCTGGTCGGCACTCGCTTCGGCAGGACCGATCGACCGTCGCGGTACATCGTGCGCAGCACCTCGATCGCGCCGAGCAGCGGATCAGCCAACCGCGCGGTGCGGAAGGTGAAAGCGGCGAGAAACGTCGGGGCGAAACGCCGCACGGCGGGATAGCGTTCGACCACTTCTTCCAGCCCGTCATCGGCCGAGCGCGTCAGATCCTCGGCAAAGCGGATGCTGCGTTCGAGCTGATCCCAGCCCATCTTCGCGTCGATCGCGCGGAAGGCATCGCGCCCGCTCGCACGAGCATCTACCAGCAGGCGACCGAGCCGGGCATGGAAACGCGCGGTGTCCTTCAGCATCCGTGCCTGGCCGAGCAGCCGATCGGAGCGGGTGCGGTCGGCACGGCGGAACAGCGCGCCCACCATCTTCTCCACCATGACCAGCGCGGCGTCGGTCAACGTCGCTTCCATCTCGATCACGGAAGCTACGAGCATGGCGAGCCGGCGCGGACGTTCGAGACGCCGCAGGTGCTGGGCGGTGACGATGCCGGCGGTCCGCGCAATGACGGCATAGCGAGCAGCATGGATACGTCGTGCTCGATCAGCCGCGATCCCGATGCCGCGCACGGTGTCGAGCCGTTCGACGATTCCCTTCAGGTTCGCGGCCGATGGTGCTTCCGGCCATTCGCGTATCCATCCTAGCCGGGTGCGCCCATCATCGTCGGAGGCGATCATGTGTTCGAGTGCGGCTTCCTGTTCGGTCGAACAGTCGCGGATCAGATTGGAATGGGCCGCCTTGCGCGCCCGTGTCCGCACGATGAGGGCGAGCCGTTCCAGCGTCGATGTCGCCGGCAGTACGATCCGGTCCGCCCGCAAGCGATCGACCATGCCTGTGACGATCGTCTCACCTCTATCAGTCGAAGCGGCAATCTCCGATCCCAGCGCCAGCATCGCCCGTACATCCACCCGCGCGAAGGCGCGCAGACCGAGCAGAGCTTCGATCTCGGCCCGGTGTTCGCGCAATGTCGTGGGGCGCGTGGCATAGCCGGTGAAGTCGTCGGCTACGCACCCGATCTGATCGGCGAGCAGCGCGAGCATGGCGGCGGGCACCGCATCCCCCGTCAGTAGCCTGCGACCGGGATGACGCAGGTAGCAAAGCTGCACCGCATAGCCGAGCCGGTTCGCCCCGCGCCGACGTCGCGCCACCTGTGCCAGATCGTCGGGACCGAGCGTATAGAGCCGTTCGATCGTCGCGCGATCGGCAGGCGGGTCGAAGATCACAGCACGCTGCGCGGGCGACAGGATGGTCTTGGTCGGCATCGGCTTCCTGTTCGTCACGAAACAGGAAAGCGTACCCGTTCATGGAGCATAGACCAGAAGAGGCTCTGTTGCAAACTCCGCTGCGGGCGCACGTTCGCTCTGATGGGCGATCGGCGTGGTAGTTCCGGCTACGCCGCCAGGTCCAGCGTTTGGAGCTGGTCCATCATCTCGGTAAGCGCGTCCGGCC
>NZ_JAGMXV010000082.1 GCF_018006725.1 Rhizorhabdus sp. | reverse complement strand
GGATGGGCGCCATGTTCTGTTGCTCGACCGGGGTGGCCGGATCAAGCCGTGCGGCGGTGCGATACCGCCGCGACTGATCCGCGACTTCGCGATCCCGGACCATCTCCTCGTCGGCCGTGCCGTCGCGGCGCGGATGATCGATCCGCGCGACCAGAAGGTCGACATGCTGGTCGACGAGCGCCGCCGGACGGGTTTTGTGGGCATGGTCGATCGCGACAGCTTCGATGAATGGCTCCGCGCCCGCGCCGAAACATCGGGCGCCGAACGCAGGACCGGTAGCTTCCAGCGGATCGAGCGTGATGCCGATGGCGGCGCGATCGTGGTCTACACCGACAGGCGCGGCGGACCCGAACAGCGCGTGCCGACGCGCTGCGTGATCGGGGCCGATGGAGCCCGTTCCAAAGTGGCGCGAGCCACCTTGCCCGATGCCGCCGAGATGCCCTGCGTTTTCGCTTATCATGAAGTGATTGAATCGCCCTCGGCGGACGACCTGCTGTTCGATCGCAGCCGCTGCGACGTGTTCTATAATGGCGCCTTGTCGCCGGATTTCTACGCCTGGGTATTTCCTCACGGAAATACGACCAGTGTCGGCGTCGGCAGTGCGATCAAAGGATTCGGCTTGCGCGACTCGATTACGCGGCTGCGCGCCAATGCCGGTCTCGACAGCTGCGCGACCATTCGGCGGGAAGGGGCGCCGATCCCGCTCAGGACGCTCAAGCGGTGGGACAACGGGCGCGACGTACTGGTCACGGGCGACGCTGCCGGTGCCGTTGCCCCGGCGTCGGGCGAGGGCATCTATTACGCGATGGTCGCCGGGCGTGAGGCAGCCTCTGCGGTCGGTGCCTTCCTCCTGTCGGGCAACCCGAAGGCTCTGCGGCGGGCGCGTCGCGCTTTCATGCGGGCTCATGGACATGTGTTCTGGGTTCTTCGGATCATGCAATATTTCTGGTATCGGAATGACCGGCGCCGAGAGCGTTTCGTGACGATGTGCGAGGACCGCGACGTGCAACAACTGATATGGCCAGCCTATATGGACAAGCGGTTGGTCTATGCGCAACCGGCAGCCTATCTGCGGATCTTCCTGAAAGATATGCGCCACCTGCTGCAAACGGCGGGCCTGACCAGATGAATCGGGCCTGGCTTTTTCCCACTGTGATCGCCGGTGTGGTTGCAACGATAGTGGCGGTGATGGGAGCGACCATTACCGACATCGGACCCTGGTATCGGAGCCTTGCTCAGCCAAGCTGGGCGCCGCCGGATGCCGCTTATGGTGTCGGATGGACGGTGATCTTCGCCTGCGCCGCGCTGTCGGCGGTCAACGGCTGGCTGGCGATGCGCTGGAACGAACGCGAGTGGCTGCTGGGGCTGTTCGCTCTCAACGGCTTTCTCAACATTCTCTGGAGCCTCCTCTTCTTCAAGCTTCACCGGCCCGACTGGGCGATGGTCGAAGTGATCCTGCTCTGGGTGTCGATCCTGGGGTTGATCGTCTTCATCTGGCGCCGGTCGCTCACTGGAGCGATATTGTTGCTGCCGTATCTGATGTGGGTGACCTTCGCCGGCTATCTCAACATGACGATCGTGCGGCTGAACGGACCGTTTAGCTGAGTGGCTGGCTCGCCTGGGCGTTCTCCAGCGGCCACGCCGCCGATCTCGTCCTGCTGGTGATTGCAGCCGAACTCTTCTGGCTGGTCAGGGTGCGGAACTGGACCTTTGCCGACGCAGCTCTGAGGCTCCTGCCTGGCGCCTTGATGATGGTGGCATTGCGATTGGCGCTGGTCGAAGCGCCCTGGCCGCTGATCGCATTGACGCTTGCTGCGTCTTTTCCGGTCCACCTCGCCGACCTGCGCCGGCGAGGTGGACCCCATATTATTTGAGCGTTGCGAGATAGGCGATCACGTCGGCGCGCTTCTGCGCATCGGGGATGCCGCTGAACGCCATCTTGGTTCCAGGCACCACGCGCTGCGGGCCCTGTAGATACTGGAACAGTTTCTCCGGCGTCCAGGTGATGCCGCTGTTCTTGTTGGCCGGCGAATAGGTGTAGTCTGCAACGCTGCCGGCCTTGCGGCCGACGACGCCGCCCAGATGCGGGCCGATCTTGTTCTGGACCGGGTCGTGGCAGGTCTTGCAGGCGACGAAGGCGGCTTCGCCCTTTGTCGCATCGCCGGTAAAGCTGGCAAGTTTGGTGCCGTCGGTGGTGTCGGTATTGTCCGCTGCAGGCGCAGCCGACGCTGCAGGCGCAGCCGCCGGTGCGGCCGTCGTGGCAGCCGGAGCGGCCGTATCCGTGGTGCTCGCCGTCGTCGTGTCGGCAGCTTTCTCTTCAGTCTTGCTGGAACATGCGGTCAGCGCCAAGGCAGAAACCGCAGCAAAAAAGGTTAGTCGACCAAAACGAACCATCGATTCAGATCGCATCATCTTATTCCTCTTAGCAGCATGCTCCCCGGCTATGTTCTCTACCGGCGAAATCAAAATGTCCATCGCTCTTTGCGTGCAGGGGGGAGCGAACTGTCGGTGTCCTCCAATCGCTAGAACTTGATGCCAGGCCTTTGCCTAGCAAGGCGGTAGAACGGGATAAGATCATCATTCGCTAGAACTGCGACGTCGACTTGGATCGCATATCGCGCATCGGTGCCGCGGCACGTCGCAGTCGATGTTCACGGGCGTAAGGGTCGTGAAATCTGCCCAAAGAATGCAAGAATGATTTGCAAAGACAATATGTTACACCGCCGCGAAACTTTCTCTCCGGTATCGCGGCCATGATCTTCTCCATCGCCCCAAGAAGTTTAAGGACATTTGTTCTCTAAATGTTCTTGCATTGTTGGGAAGTGTATGGCTGTTTCACTCCTGGAATCGCAGGGCAGCCCAGGCGCTGGGCCTCCCTGGCGTAGTGGGCGATTGGCAGAGAGAAGCGAATGAATAGATCTTCGGGGTGGGAAAGCGCGAAGGCCGGGTTGCGGGGCGTCGTTGACTCGGCGCCTTTCGATTTGGGAGATTATACTCCGGCGGTGGTCAATGCGATTATCGATGCGTCACATGGCAAATCGTTCCAAACGGCATTTGATCGGTGCTTCAAGGCCGAGAAGGCGCAGAACCGCTATGACGCCGCGGTTCATCCGCATGCGCGGGTGTTAGGCAAGGCTGTAGGAACAGGCGCTCAGATCGCGGTGCCAGGTTTTGCCCTGGCCACGGCGACCAGAGCGCCGCGCATGGCGGTCGCGACCCGACTGCTGGCGAGCGAAGCGGGCAAGTTGGCTGGAGTCGGAGCAGGCGTCGGTGTCGCCACCCAGGGGGTGGGAGATGTCCTGCGCGGCAAGCGGGGCTCTCTTGGCGAATATGCAGGCAGCGCTATCGGCGGCGCGGCGGGTGTGGCGGCGGCGCTTGCAGGCAAGCCGCACTATGTCGGCGCGGTGAGCGGGGGCATCTCGGCTGGGGTGCAGGATCTTTTGGACCAAGGGGTGCGATCGCAGCAGGACCTTGTGCGTCTGGCCGGCAGAGTTCGTTCGGGCGCCGTCGACGGCAATGTCGCACTGCTTCCCGGCCTCGGGGTCATGCGGGGTATCGACAGACTCGCGCCGAAGAAGAAGGGGAAGATCGGCGAGATGCTCGCCCGCCAGCGGACACGACTGCGGGGAGAGAGCGTCGAGCAAGGTCCGCCAAGACAATATCTTCGGGGCGGCGGTTATACCGTACCCGATCATCGGGTCCGGACGGCTGCCGGAATCGGTATCGTCGAAGCGAAGTTCGGCGCAAGCCACGCCAAGAAAGGGCTCAGCCGTGCGCAGACGAGAGCCAGGACCCAATATGGAGATCTGTATCGCGTCGACCATTTCCTGCCGCGCGATTTTATGGCCGGCGCATCGGTTCCCGTCGGGTCCATCCTGCATCAGTTCCGGCAAGGAAATCGGTCAGACCGGCCCGTCAAGAAGGGGAAATAGTCATGAGCGTGCATGATAGCTGGATCGCGGTCCGCGATCTTCCGGGCGAGGTCCTACTCGATCTGCTGGGGCTGGAGGAGACGGGTAAGGAGGATGTCGCTGTTTGTGCGGCGGACCCCTATGCCTGGGGCCGGACCGAGACGGGCTGGACGGTGCTCTATGCCAATTTCAATGGCCTCGCCCATCCCGATAATCTGCGCGAGTTGTCGGGCCACGGCACGGTCCTGGCCTGCGACTATCAGGATCAGGTCGACACGCTGAGCGGGCTGATGATTGCCGTGCGCGATGGCGAAGCGCTGTGGAAGATCGACGTGGTGGGGGATGTGCTGGAAACCGAAGGAACGCTTCCGCCTGAATTCGGTCCCATCCATGATCGGCTGGCAGTGCTGGATGGCACCGATCCCGATACCGCTTATCTATGGGATATTCCGATCGAGCTGGGCGAGGCGCTCTGCGGGTTCAATCCGTTTAAGAGCGAGACGCCGTTCCGGTCGCTGCGTCCGCGCAAGGATTCGATCTGGCATCGATCGCTGACGCTGGCGGAACACCTAAACTATCCCGAACCGCCGAAATCTTCCTCCACTGGTGTCCTGTGGGACTTGGGCAGAATTATTTTCTGGTGGGCGTTGGGTCTCGGCGCGTTCGGTGCATTTTTGAATTGGTTAGACAGATAGCGCTACCTCGGCAGCAGCCTGAGTGTGCTGCACATGAGAATGACTGGCAATAGCGGAGAATGATCGCTATGGGCCGCTCCGACTTGGCGTTGGGGAGGCGAAATGAGTCGCGCGTTTCTGTTGTGCTGTGCAGCGTTGTCGATGCCCGTCCACGCGGCGGAGGCAGATGATGCGGACCGGGGCGACGGCCGGACTATCATCGTCACCGGCAGGGCGGTCGGTTACAAGGCCGACGACACCGCCACCGCAACCAAGACCGACACCCCCCTGATCGACGTGCCGCAGACCGTCTCGGTGGTCACCCGCGCGCGGATCGACGATCAGGC
Organism: Rhizorhabdus sp.; assembly: GCF_018006725.1. GTDB lineage: Bacteria > Pseudomonadota > Alphaproteobacteria > Sphingomonadales > Sphingomonadaceae > Rhizorhabdus. Next base: position 14,128 of record NZ_JAGMXV010000082.1, on the reverse strand, counting down.
CCTGCGCAGCATGGCCGACGTGCTGCGCTACGTCCCCGGCACGACGGTGGGGCAGGGCGAAGGCAATCGTGACCAGATCACGCTACGCGGGCAGAACACGACCGCCGACTTCTTCCTCGACGGCGTCCGCGACGACGTTCAATATTATCGCAGCCTCTACAATATCGAGCGGGTCGAGATATTGAAGGGACCGTTCGCCCTGATCTTCGGACGCGGCGGCAGCGGCGGCATCATCAATCGGGTTCAGAAGACCCCCTCGGCCGACCTTCTTCGCGCGACCGCAGAGGGCAGCGTCAACAGCTTCGGCGCCTGGGACATCGCCGCCGACGTGAACGCGCCCGTGGCCGACAATGCGGCGATCCGGATCAACGGTTTCTACGAAGAGCTGAACAACCATCGCGACCGGTTCGACGGCAAGCGCTATGCCGTGAATCCGTATGTCGCGGTCGACCTGGGCGCCTGGAAGCTCGGTCTGTCCTATGAATATGTGAATGACGACCGGGTGACCGATCGTGGCATCCCGTCGGTCGCGACCGGCGCGGGGCAGCCCAATCGTCCTGTGCGCGGCCAGCGCGACACTTTCGTGGGCGTTCCCGGCATCAACCGCGCCGGCCTCGAGGCTCACATCGCAAAGGCGCGCCTCGACGGCGAGCTGGCCGACAATCTCGATTGGTCGACAACCCTTCTTTATGGCGACTACGACAAATATTACACCAATGTCTTCGCCAACGGACCGGCGTCGTCGGACAAAGGCACCGTCGTCCTGTCGAGCTACACGGATCCGACGACCCGCCGGAACATCATCGTCCAGTCCAACCTCGTCTGGAAATTCGCGCTCGGCGATGTCGGCAACACGCTGCTCGGCGGCCTCGAATATGGCGACCAGCGCTCGGCCAATCAGCGCCGCAATGGCACTCTGTCGAACAGTGTCTTCGATCTCGCGAACCCGGTCTATCCGACGGTCCAGTTCGGCGCTCTTGCACGCGACACCAAATCAGACGTCACCGTCCTGTCGGTCTACGCGCAGGACCAGATCGCGTTCGGCGACCATGTCGATGTCGTCGTCGGGCTGCGCTACGATCGCTTCCGGATCGAAGGCAGTGATTTCATCGGCGCCGCGCCGCGCCCCTTTGCCCGCACGGATGAAAAGGTCAGCCCGCGCCTCGGCCTGATCCTCAAGCCGCGCGAGAACATGTCCTTCTACGGAAGCTTCAGCCGTTCCTTCCTTCCGCGGTCGGGCGACCAGTTCCTGAGCCTGACCGCCACCCAGTCGAACCTCGCGCCCGAACGCTTCACCAATTACGAAATCGGCGCGAAATGGGACATCCGCCCCGATCTGAGCGCAACGCTCGCGTTGTTCCAACTCGATCGGACCAACGCGACGACGCCCGATCCCAACAATGTCGCGGCCACCATCAACATCGGCGGCACGCGGACCAGGGGCGTGGAAGCTGCGGTCACCGGCCGGATCGCTCCGGGGTGGCAGACCAGCGCAGCCTATAGCTATCAGGACGCCAAGCTGCGCGGGAACGGCTTCGTCCGGCTGGGGCAGGTGCCGCGCCATCAGGCGTCGCTGTGGAACCGTTACGACGTCAACCCTCGCTTCGGCGTCGGTCTCGGCGTGATCCACCAGTCGTCGCAATATGCCGCCATCCGCACGGTCCCGACCACCACGCGCCTGCCCGGCTTTACCCGGGTCGACGCGGCGCTGTTCCTAAAGGCGAGCGACCGGATCGACGTCCAGCTCAATGTCGAGAACCTGTTCGACGAAACCTATTTCTCGGACGCGCACAACAATAACAACATCTCGACGGGCGCCCCGATCAACGGCCGGCTCACCCTCCGCGTGAAACTGTAGCGACAGCCCCCATCCTCGGCGAGGGTGGGGTGGCTGCGATACCCCGAGGGACAGGCTGCGCGGGCGCGTTGGCGCGCCTAGGGCTGACCGATGGCGCGCACCATCATCCTGCTCCTCGGAGACCAGCTAAGTCCTCGCATGTCGTCCCTCGAGGCAGCGGACCCGGCCTTGGACGTCGTGCTGATGGCCGAGGTGATGGAAGAGGCGACCTATGTCCGCCACCACAAGAAGAAGATTGCCTTCCTCTTCTCGGCGATGCGCCATTTCGCGGAGGAGTTGCGCGCGGCGGGATGGACGGTCGATTATGTCCGGCTCGACGACGAGGGCAATAGCGGTTCGCTCCGGGGCGAGGTCGAGCGGGCAATGGCCCGGCATGGTGCGTCCTGCGTCGTCGCGACGGAGCCGGGCGAATGGCGGCTGCTGGAAGAGATGCAGGGCTGGGCCGAAACCAGGCTATTGCCCGACCAGCGCTTCATCGCCGACCGCCACGACTTCGTCGCCTGGGCGGAAAGCCGGTCGATGCTGCGCATGGAGCATTTCTACCGGCTGATGCGCAAGAAGACCGGGCTGCTGATGGATGGCGGAAAGCCGGTTGGCGACCGCTGGAATTTCGATACCGAGAACCGAAAGCCTGCGTCCGACGACCTCTTCCTGCCGCGGCCGCTGAGCTTTGCGCCGGACGCGATCACGGCAGAGGTGCTCGATCTGGTCGACCGGCGCTTCCCTGACCATTTCGGTGACCTTCGCCCTTTCGGTTATGCGGTGACGCGCGAGCAGGCGGAGCAAGCCTTCGCCCATTTCCTGCGCAGCGCCTTGCCAGATTTCGGCAGCTATCAGGATGCAATGCTGCGTGGGCAGAAGTTCCTCTTCCACGCGGTCGTCTCGCCCTATCTCAACGCCGGCCTGCTCGATCCACTGGCCATGTGCCGGCGCGTCGAGGCCGAATGGCGGGCAGGGCGGGCGCCGCTCAACAGCGTAGAGGGCTTCATCCGGCAGATCATCGGCTGGCGCGAATATGTTCGCTGCATCTATTGGTGGCGCATGCCCGGCTATGACCGGGTCAACCATTTCGATGCCCGCCGGCCGCTGCCGGCCTTCTACTGGGATGCCGATACGCCGATGGCCTGCATCAGCCATTGCGTCCGCCAGACCAAGGAAGAGGCCTATGCGCATCACATCCAGCGGCTGATGGTCACGGGCAATTTCGCCCTGCTCGCGGGCATCGATCCGCACGAGCTTCATATATGATATCTCGCCGTCTATGCCGATGCCTATGAGTGGGTCGAGCTGCCCAACACGGTGGGCATGAGCCAGTTCGCGGATGGCGGATTGCTGGCGTCCAAACCCTATGCGGCGAGCGGGGCCTATATCGACCGCATGTCGGACTATTGCGGCAGTTGTCATTATGACGTGAAGGCTAAGACGGGGCGGAAGGCCTGTCCGTTCAACCTGCTCTACTGGCGTTTCATCGGTACCCATCGGGACGGACTGCGCAGCAATCCGCGGATGAAGCGCATGGTCGACCTGTGGGACGGGTTCGACGTCGCCCGACGCGAGACGATCATGCGCGAAGCGGAGTCATTTCTTGCCGGGCTTGGCTGAGCGGCAGCGGTCCGAGCAATACAGCACCGTCTCCCAGTCACGCTCCCACTTCTTCCGCCAGGCGAAGGGGCGGTCGCACCGTGCGCAGATCTTGGTGGGCAGGTCGCCCTTGCGGACCATCTTGGGCATGGTCGCACCCTAGCCGGATGCGGCCGAAGATCGATCTGAACCTTCGGCCGTCGGGTGCCCGATCCGGCTCAGTTATACCAGTCGACGTCGCCCGAGTCCGAAGGCTCGTCCGGGGTCAGCGAACCATTGGCATGGTGGAGCCGGGCAGTGATGCTCTCGAGAGTGGCCGCATAGCTGGCGGCGCGAATGTCCTGCGAGCGCAGGATCGTCGCGACCGAGGCACAGCGCTGGCTGACATGGTCGAGCGACTGCAACTCTCGGATATGCTGTGATGCGGTCTTGGGGTCCGCAATCAGCACCATGCCGAGCTTTTCGAGCTGTACTTGGGCAGCGTCGAGTTCGCTGGCCAGCATAGCAAGTACGTCATTCTGTCCGATTATCGTCATGGCATGACCTCTCTCGTCATGCTGCGTCCCGTACCAGACGGCAGCTGTTCAAAATGGCGGCTGCGATGTCACCGAGGGGCAGGCTGACGTCGACTGCTCCCGCTGCACGCGCCGCCGAAGGAGCCTGATCGACGACGCAGGTGCTTGCGTCTTCGGCGATGGTATAGCCACCTGCGGCGCGCAGAGCCTTGAGGCCGGCCGCGCCATCGGTACCCAGTCCGGTCAGGATGCAACCGACCGCATTGGCCCCGGCGGTCTTGGCGACCGTCGCGAACAACAGGCTGGCCGAGGGACGTGAACCGCCGACCGGGTCCGAGCGCAGCAGGCGCAGCGACGGATCGGGCCAGCGATCGATGACTGCGTGCGAGCCCAGGTCGGTAGCTAGGTAGATGTGTCCCTGCTTCAGCGGCTGGCCATCCTCGGCAAGCACGATCTGCGCCGGGCAGGCAGCCTTCAGGCGCTTGACGAGCGGGTCGATGAAGCCCGGATCGATCGGCAGGCAGATGACGGTCGGCGGGCAGTTGGCCGGGAACGTCGGCAGCAGGTTGATCAACGCATCCACACCGCCCGTCGATGTGCTCATCGCCACCATCTTGCCATTCCAGTCGAACGCGTCGTGCGCCGCCGGCTTGGTGGTCGGCTTCGCCTTCTTCACCCCTCCGCTCGACGCAGCGATCACCAGCGCGGCGAGCTTCGGCGCCAGGGCATTGAACTCTTCCGGCGTCGCGCTTTTCGGCTTGGGGAAGCAGTCGACCGCGCCAAGTTCGAGAGCCTTGAAGGATATCTCGGCGCCCTTCTGGGTCAGCGTGGAGAGCATCACGACCGGCGTCGGCCGCTCGCGCATGATCTCCTCGAGGAACTCGATACCGCTCATCCCAGGCATTTCGACGTCGAGGGTAATCACGCTCGGCTTCAGCCGAATCATAAGTTCGCGGGCTTCATCGGCATTGGCTGCCATGCCCACGACTTCAATCCCCCGCGCACGCTCCAGCACCCCGCTGAACAGCGCTCGCATCGTCAGCGAGTCGTCAACAATCAGAACACGGGCGGTTTCCATCATCATTTCCTGGGTATTCGAAGTTGTCAGGCAGCCTCGGCGATCTGGCCGACGGGCACGTCGATCGACAGGCGATCGAGCGCGAGGATCATCACCATGCGGTCTTCGACCGAGGCGATGCCGTCGAGGCATTCCGAGGCTTCGTTGTCGCTCAGGCTAGGCGGCGGCTGCAGGGCGGATTCGTCGATCGTGACGATATCGTTCACTGCGTCGACGATAAGACCCTGAAGCTGGTCGTTGATGCGCACCACGATGATGACGTGGCGGGCCGTCGGATCGGTCAGGCCCCAGCCGAGGCGGGCGGCGAGATCGATCACGGGAAGCACGGTGCCGCGCAGATTGACGACGCCGCGCACATGCGACGGAACGTGCGGCAGCATGGTCGTGGGCGTCCAGGCGCGGATCTCGCGGATCGCCATGATGTCGACGCCGAGATATTGCTCGCCGATCTGGAAGGTGATGAATTGACGGCTCATCGGAATTTCCTTTCTCGCTGAGGAGGGAGACCGGTCAGACGGTCACGCGGCGAATAGCCGAGGCGAGCTTCGCCGGGTCGAAGGGTTTGACGATCCAGCCGGTGGCCCCGGCGGCACGGGCGCGGGCCTTCTTCTCGTCCGAGCTCTCGGTCGTCAGGACCAGGATCGGCATGTCGCGATGGACCGACTTGGCGCGGACCGCCTCGACCAGGCCGAAACCATCCATGCGCGGCATGTTGATGTCGGTGATCATCAGATCCGGCTTCTCGTTGGTGGACAACCACTCGAGCGCGGCGATGCCGTCTTCCGCCTCATGCACGTCGTGCCCCTGCTCGACGAGCGTGCTGCGCAGGAGCATGCGCATGCTGGGCGAGTCATCAACTGTCAAAATCGTTTTGGACATCGCTTCATCCTTTCCCGTTCCGCCGGGACCACCGAGTGGCGTATCCCGGACGTTATGGACCATATCCGGTTAAAAAAGTTCAACCTCACCCTGATCGTGCACGACAGCGGGTCGCCGCACTTCGACCGGCACCTCGGCCTCGACTAGGCGGCAGCGCGCCTGTCCCATCGCGGCGCGGAATTCGACCCGCCGCGCCTGCGTGCCGCCGAGGTCCCTGTGGGCCAGCGGTATGCGATCGCGCGCCAGAAAATCCTCGGCAAAACGGGCGTTACTCGTACCGATCGCCTGCATGCCGGCGTGCATGTTCGCGCCTCCGTAGAGGTGGGCGCGCAAGGTGCTGCGGGTGGCACCCGCCTTGAGCATCTCGTTGACGAGAAGCTCCATCGCAAACAGGCCGTAGCGCTCTGCTTCGGTGTTGTCGCTGCGCATGCCTTCGCGTGGTTGCGCGAGCAGAAAATGGTTCATCCCTCCGACTTTCGCATGAGGGTCGAACAGGCAGCAGGCGACGCAGCTGCCGAGGACCGTCGTCAGCACGATTTTGGGATCGGCTGTGACGAAGTTCGTCCCCTGAATGACGTTGACGCGGTCGCGGATCGATTCGCTCGTCAGATGCTGCATAGATCGAGAACCTTCTTGCCGATGCGCTCGAGAGGCAGCACGGCTTCGCAGCCGCCCATTTCGGCGGCCGCGCGCGGCATGCCGTAAACGACGCAGGTGGCTTCGTCCTGACCGATGGTCCGGGCACCCGCCTGTCGCATTTCATGAAGCCCGGCGGCCCCGTCGCGTCCCATGCCGGTGAGGATCACGCCGACTGCGCGGTCGCCGAAGCTCTGCGCCAGCGAGCGGAACATCACGTCGACCGACGGGCGATGGCCCGAAACGGGATCGGCGGCGACCAGACGGCAGATCGGATGGGTGCCGTTCCCGACCATCAGGTGCGAAAGTCCGCCCGGCGCGATGTAGACGCGTCCCGGCACCAGCGGCGCGCCGCTCGTCGCTTCGACCACTTCAGCCGCGCAGAGCCGGTCGAGCCTGGCAGCGAAGGATGCGGTGAAGGTCGCGGGCATGTGCTGCACCACGATCGTCGGCGGGCAATTTTTGGGATATTCGCTGAGCAGCGTGGTCAGCGCCTCGACGCCGCCGGTGGAAGCGCCGATGCCGACGATCTTGTCGTTGCAGCGATAGTCGGTCGGCGGCGCGGCCTGCTGGCTCAACTGCGGCGAACGGCGGCGGCTGCGCGCGGCCTGCTTGACCATGTTGGCGAGATTGCCGTCGTCGATCGCCAGCAATTCCTGCAATGGACGCTCGGGCTTGGCATAGCAGTCGACCGCCCCGATCTCGAGCGCACGCAGGGTCGCTTCGGCGCCCTTGGTCGTGAGCGTGGAGCACATCACGACCGGCGTCGGTCGCAGGCGCATCAGCTTTTCGAGGAAGTCGAGGCCGTTCATGCCGGGCATCTCGATGTCCAGCGTGATGACGTCGGGATTCAGTTCCTTGATCATCTCGCGCGCCGACTGGGCATTGGGCGCGGTTCCGATCACTTCGATGCCGGGATCCCGGCCGAGCAGGCCCGTCAGAAGGGCCCGCATCATCGGCGAGTCGTCGACTATGAGACAGCGAACGCTCATCAGCGGATCTTTCGATAAATGGTCTGGCCGATCGAGGCGTAGCGGGCGGTGCAATCGCCGATGAGCCTTTCGGAATGACCGATGTAGAGATGGCCGCCGGGCGCGAGCTGTTCGGTCAGCCGGGAGAGCAGCATCTCCTTGGTCGGCTCATCGAAATAGATCATCACGTTCCGGCAGAAGATGACGTCGAACAGACCCTTGATCGGCCAGGGATTCAGCAGGTTCAGCTTCCTGAACCGGACGAGGTCGCGGACTTCCTTGAGAATGCGGACGTCGTCACCGACCTTCTCGGTCCAGCAGTCGAAATAGCGCCGCGGAATGTCGGTCGTGGCGGAGGTCGGGTAGACGCCTGCCTCGCCGATGTTCAGCACATTCTGCGACAGATCGGTCGCCAGCAGCGCAATATCCGTCTGCAGCAGCTGACGCCCCTGGCCACGGTCGTTGCCGAGCAGGACCATCGCCAGCGAATAGATCTCCTCGCCGCTCGAGGAAGCGGACGACCACATCCTCACGCGTTCGCCTCGCCGCAGCCGGGCGATCATGTCCGGCCGCACTTCCTGTTCGAAATGATTGAAGTGGTGATCCTCGCGGAAGAATTTGGTGTGGTTGGTGGTCAACGCCTCGATCGCGCGGGCGCGCTCCGGGGCGTCATGGGTGATCATCTGGACATAGTCGGCGAAATTGCGCTGCCCGGTTTCGCGGAGCAGCTTGGACAGCCGCGAATAGACCAGCATGGCCTTCCCATCGGGCAGGCAGATGCCGGCATGCGCGTGGACCATCTTCGCGATCGCCTGGAAATCCGCCTTCGTGTAGGGAAGTTCGGTTCCAGTCGAAGCGATCTGAGCGTCGAACTGCGTCATGCAGCGAGGCTCCGAGCCGGTTCGGGCTGGTGCTTGACCGTCGAGGTGATCGCCTCGACGTCGAGGATCAGCGCGACGCGCCCGTCGCCCAAAATGGTGGCGCCGGCGATGCCGTCGACCCGGCCATAGTTGGACTCGAGGCTCTTGATGACCACCTGCCGCTGGTCGAGGATCTCGTCGACCATCAGGACCCGGCGACCGGTCTCCTCGGATTCCACGACGATCAGGACTGCATCGGTGGGCTCCGACCGGGAGCCGGGGACCGACAGTTCACGGCCGACCGACAGCACCGGCAGCCAGTGGCCGCGAACGTTGAGCATCGACTGGCCGGCGCCGATCGACTTCACGATGTCTGCGCGCGGCCGCAGCGTTTCGACGATGTGGTTGAGTGGCAGCACGAAGGTCTGCTGTCCCACCGTGACGATCATGCCGTCCAGAATGGCGAGGGTCAGCGGCAGCGCCATGGTGAAGGTCGATCCTTCGCCGGGGCGCGAGGAAATGGTGATCCTGCCGCCGAGCGCGCTGATGTTCCGCCGCACCACGTCCATGCCGACGCCGCGACCGGAGATGTTCGAAACGGTTTGCGCGGTCGAGAAGCCGGCGGCGAAGATCAGGTTGTCGATCTCCTCGTTCGAGAGCTTCGCGTCGGGGCTGACGAGCCCGCGCTCGATCGCCTTGGCCAGGACGCGCTCGCGGTCGATGCCCTTGCCGTCGTCGGACACGCTGATCAGGATGCGGCCCGACCGATGTTCGGCCGAGAGCTTGATCCGGCCTTCGGGCTGCTTGCCGGCGGCAAGGCGCTCCTCGGGCGTTTCCAGGCCGTGGTCGACGGCGTTGCGGATCAGGTGGGTCAGCGGATCACCGATCCGTTCCACGACGGTCTTGTCGAGTTCGGTCGATTCGCCTTCGAGTTCGAGGACGACGCGCTTGCCGGTGCTGGCCTGCAGTTCGCGCACGATACGCGGCACGCGACCGAAGACCGAGCGGATCGGCTGCGCGCGGATCGACATCGCGCTGTCCTGCAACTCGCGGGTCAGATGGTCGAGATCGACCAGTTCGCTGATATGCGAGAGGCCGCAGTCGAGCAGGCGCTGGGCCAGCATCGACTGGGTGATGACGAGTTCGCCGACCAGATTGACCAGCCGGTCGAGCTTCTCCAGATCGACGCGGATCGTCGGGGTGACGCCTACGGCCTGCGCCATGGCGCCAGCTTTCTCGGCATCGGCGGCGGCGTCCGCAGCCGGCTTGGGGGCCGGTACAGGAGTGGTAGCGACGCTCTTCGGCGCCGACGGGGGAACTGCAGCCACGGCCGGTGTGGCCTCGACTGCAGCTGCGGCGACGGTCTCTTCGGCAACCGGAGCGCTGTTCTCCTCCACGACGCCGACCGTTTCGACGCTGGCGGCCTGGACGACGGGCGCGTCTTCGCAATCGTCCGATGCGTCGGGGCCGCTCTTATCGAACGACAGCTGACAGCAATCAGAGACGAATTCGAAAATTTCCTCGATATCCGACCGCTGGACGGACGCAGGAATGGTGGCGTGCCAGCCGATATAGGCCTTGCCTGGATCGAATTGCTCGATCGTCGGGATGGAGGACAGATCGGCCGACCGCACGGTCGCACCGAGGTCGACCAGTTCGCGGATCAGCAGCAATGGCTCGCCGCCATTGGCGAACGCGCCGTCGAGCGGTCGGACGTAAAGATTGGTAAGCTCTTCCGCCCCCTCGGACGCCGGCGCCTCTTCGACATCGGCTGCGGGCGCTTCGTCGGCGGGGCCCTTCTCCCAATCCTCGGCGGGTGCCATGCTGTCTTCGATCGCCCCGATCATTGCATCGAGATCGAAGCCGAGCGAGTGGTCCGAAGATTCGGCCGGCGGCGCCGCTTCGACCTCCGCACCGGAAACCACGGCCTGCAACTGGGCGAGGACCGCACCGTCATCCGGCATCGGCTTTTCCCCGCGAATGGCACCGACATGGTCGGCCAGCGTGTCGAAAGCCGTCAGCAACAGGGACACCAGATCCGGCGTCAGTGCGCGCTCGCCGCTGCGAACCTGGTCGAGCAGCGTCTCGAAATGATGCGTGAAATTCTGCAGCGCCGAGAAACCGAAGGCACCGGCGCCACCCTTGATCGAGTGGACCGCGCGGAAAATGGTGTTGATGGTCTCGTCGTCACCGCTCCCCGACTGCAGGGCGAGCAGCCCGGTCTCGGCATGGCCGAGCCCTTCGTCGCACTCCTGGAAGAAGATGTCCTGGATTTCCTCGATCTTCATGCGCTGGTCCCCGCGCTATTCGTTTGGTCGATGAACATGTCGGCAAGGCCGGCGAGTCGGATTACCGGTTCGATGCCCCTGCAGTCCTTGAAGCTGATGGCGATGTCGCGCTCGCGGCAGGTTCGCACGGCGCTGGCGAGCAGCTGCAGGCCCGCCTGCCCGATCTGCTGAACTTCGCCGCAACCGATCTCGATCGGCCGGCCGGCCCCGAAGGCGGAGCGCAGTTCGTCCAGATGCTGCACGACCGCGCTGCGATCTATGACCGGCGCCAGGGCGATCACGATCGGCTCCGAGCCTTGTGTTTGCGTCATCACTTCCACTCCTGCAGGCTTCTCGCGCTCCGGAACGTCGTCCTGTCGACGGCATCCCGATGTCCACCACCGGCGCGACGGCTGGATTGCATGCGGTGTCCGACAGACCCTTTGCGCCGATGGCTGCCTGCGATCGCGGAAGAAGAGCGATCGAGAGAATCGGCTGCGGGAAAGGAAAGCTCTTCGGACATCGTTCGGACACGCTGCCCGAACTTGGTAAGATATTGGTTAAGGCTGCCGTACCCGGTGCGCCTGGGGTGGCGGGCGAGACGGCATATTAGACGAAGGTCGTAGAGGGTCGCGCTGCGGAGGGAGCGCGGACGGGGCAAACCGATCGGTTCCGCCGGGCCAGTCCGCCTCATCCGCTTGGGTCTCTTTTCATTGCAAGCCCCGATAGGGCGTCCCGCAGAATCCGATCCGGGGAAGCGATGAGTTAGTCGATGCGGGTAAAGTCGAAGTTAAGGGGCCGTGCAATAAGCGGACCTGCATTGTCACGTAATTGTACCTGTAATAGGCCATTGAGCGATTGCCGACGCTCTCCCTATGCTGTGTCATGAGCAGGACATGACGCCGGATCGATTCACCAAGCCTCGCGAGCGGATGTTCGAGTCGGGTGATTTTACTCGCCCGCTCGCCACGACCGCGCTCGTCGTGCTGGTGGCGGCGGCGGCGATGATCATGGTGCTTGTCGGTCAGGTCGATCGCGACGCGGCCGTCCGGGAGCAGGCCATATTGCTGCACGGTGTGGAGTCGCGCTTTGCGGAGCTGGCCGCGTCGATCCGGCCCCAGCTGGCGTGGGACGAGGCGGTCGAGCGGCTGGACCATCGCTTCGATCCGCTCTGGGCGCGCGACAATCTCGGGGTATATCTGACCCAGAATGCCGGCTTCGAGACGGTGACGCTTCTCGATCGCGCCAATCGTCCGATCTTCAGCCATGTCGCTGAGGGAATATCCTTGCGCCCACCGCCGCTATCCGAGGCTGCGGTCGATGCCGTCATCGCCAAAGCGAGACGTTCGGAACGCGAGCGCCGTACTTCGCCGGATCAAAAGATGGCCGGGCAAGCTCCGCCACCACCCTATGCGACCGGCACCGCCCGGATCGGCGGGCAGGTTCATTTGGTGATCGCGATGATCGTATCCCCCGATCTGGGGCACGTCCGGCCGCTGGGCAAAACCGCGCCACTCGTGCTCGTCACGCGACGCCTCGATCGGTCCTTCCTCGACCTCATCGCCGCGCGCTTTCTCATCAGGGGGCTGCATTATCGTGAGGGAGAAGAGGGACTGGGTAGCCATGTCGACGAAGCCCGCATCGACCTGACCGACGCGGCAGGCAAGCCGGTCGCCTCGCTTGGCTGGGAGCCGGCGCGCCCCAGCGCAGCCGTGCTGGGTCGGCTGAAAGGACCGCTCTTCCTGCTGCTGCTGCTCCTGTGCCTTTCGGTCTTCGCGCTCCATCGCCGCACGCGGCGCATGGCGCGCGGCCTGATGGCCAGCGAGGCGCGTGCGACCCATATCGCCTTTCACGACATGCTGACGGGCATGCCCAATCGCACCCTGTTCGTCCGTCGACTGCATGAAGTGGCCGGACGCAACCGGCGGGAAGGTGGGGTTTCGGCCATATTATGCCTGAACCTCGATCGCTTTCGCGAAGCGAACGATACCTACGGGCATGTTGTGGGGGACGAACTGATCCGCCGGGTAGGCGCTCGCCTGCTGCACGCCTGTCGCCAGCACGAGATGCTCGCCCGTTTTTCCGCCGACGAGTTCGCGATCCTGCTGGAGAACGCCACGCCCGATGGCGCGGCGCGGCTCGCCGATCGGCTGTGTGCGACGGTGGCGGAACCCTTTGCGCTGGGGATCGGCGCGCTATCGGTTACCTGCACGATCGGCATTGCGATGTTGTCAGATGGCGATACCGATCCCGAGGAAGTTGTCCGCCAGGCCGACATGGCGCTGCTCCGCGCGAAGACCGAAGCGCGCGGACAGTACCGGCTGTTCGATGCCGAGGTCGATGCATCGGTTCGAGCGCGGCGTATTCTGGAACAGGATCTGTCCGACGCATTGCGTGACGGCGGCTTGCGGGTCGAATATCAACCGCAGGTCAACCCAGCCGGGCTGACTGTCGGGGTCGAAGCGCTGGTGCGCTGGACCCACCCCGCCAAAGGCGAGATATCGCCCGCTTTGTTCGTTCCCGTTGCCGAACAGTCGGGCCTGATAGAGCGTCTTGGTCTGTTCGTGCTGCGGCAGGCGTTCGAGGACAGCAAGAACTGGCTATCGCTCCGCGTCGCCGTCAACATCTCGTCCTGCCAGCTCCATACGGAAGGTTTCGTCGATCGACTCGGCGAGCTGGTGCGCGACATCGACGTCGATCCGCGGATGTTCGACCTGGAGATCACCGAAGGCGTATTCCTGCGGGACGACCGGCATTTGCGGGAGAAACTGGCGCGGTTGCGCGACCTCGGGTTCGGGCTCGCACTGGATGATTTCGGTACCGGCTATTCCAGCCTCGGTTATCTGCGGAGCTATCCGATCACGAAGATAAAGATCGACCGGTCCTTCGTCATCGGCATCGGCGCCGGCGAGGCCTCCGATCAGGTAATCGGAGCGATCATTCGGCTCGCCACGGCGCTGCGTCTGGGGATCGTGGCGGAAGGGGTGGAGACCGAGGCGCAATGGGCCTGGCTGCTCGATGCGGGCTGCCGCGACGGGCAGGGGCATCTGTTCGCGCGCGCGATGCCGGCGGATGCGATCACGGAGAGGCTTCGCCGAGAAGCCGCGCAAGGCGGTTCGCCGGTGCTGGCCGCCTGACCCCGATAAGACGATACCCGACCGTGAGGCCGGGTATCGATCTTCGCATCGTCGGACGGCCGTGGCTTAGCTGGCCGCGCGCAGCCAGGTCTGACCGTCGTCCCACGAGGCGCCGGAGCTTTGGGCGGGTGATCGGCGGTTCGCGTCCATCGAGAAGCGCCCGACCAGTGCCGAGAGACGGGTTGCTTCGGTCGACAGGCTGTTAGCGGCTGCCGTAGCCTGTCAACGGCGGAGCAAAAGTCGGCCATTCGGCGGCGTAAAACCAGGCCATCGTGTTACATGCCGGGGGGAGTGGCGTGAGGGCGTAGCCCGAGGGCCACTCCCCCCGGCATTGGTGTAATTTTCA
>NZ_JAGMXV010000313.1 GCF_018006725.1 Rhizorhabdus sp. | reverse complement strand
GATCTACCTCTGGGCCGACAGCCCGGAACGCGCCTTCGTCGAAAAGACCTCGGCCGCCATCATGGTACTCCTGGTGTTCCTGGTGTTCATGAACGCGATCGCGATCTATCTCCGCAAAAAATTCGAACGCAAGTGGTGAGTGCCATGACTGCCCCGATCAACACTCTCGACTTTACCACCCACACCGTTCCGCTGGATGGCAAGGCCAAGATCTCGGCCAAGAACGTCAACCTCTGGTATGGCGAGAAGCAGGCCCTCTACAACATCAACCTCGAGATCGCCGAGCATCAGGTGACGGCGCTGATCGGCCCCTCGGGCTGCGGCAAGTCGACCTTCCTGCGCTGCCTCAACCGGATGAACGACACGATCTCGATCTGCCGCATCCAGGGCGACATCAGGATCGACGGCGACGACATGTACGCGCCGGAACTCGACGTCGTGCATCTGCGCGCCCGGGTCGGCATGGTGTTCCAGAAGCCCAATCCCTTCCCGAAGTCGATCTTCGACAATGTCGCCTATGGTCCCCGCCTGCACGGCCTCGCCGAGTCCAAGGACCACATGGAGCACATCGTGAAGTCGAGCCTGGAGCGGGCCGGCCTGTGGAAGGAAGTGTCCGACCGCCTGGCTTCGCCCGGCACCGGCCTTTCCGGCGGCCAGCAGCAGCGCCTGTGCATCGCCCGCGCCATCGCGGTCTCGCCCGAAGTCATCCTGATGGACGAGCCCTGCTCGGCCCTCGATCCCATCGCCACGGCGAAAATCGAGGAACTGATCGACGAATTGCGCGAGAATTTCACCATCGCCATCGTCACGCATTCGATGCAGCAGGCGGCGCGCGTGTCCCAGCGGACCGCCTTCTTCCATCTGGGCGTGCTGGTCGAGAATGGTCCGACCGAAGGGATCTTCACCAATCCCGTCGACAAGCGGACCCAGGATTACGTCACCGGTCGCTTCGGCTGAGCCGGCAGGGAGCAGTCACATGGCCGACAATCACATCGTCTCCGCCTTCGATCAGGAATTGAATGCGCTGAAGACCAAGATCCTGCGCATGGGCGGCATCGCGGAAGCCAATGTCGCCTCGGCGATCCAGGCGATCGTGCGCCGCGACCGGGCCCTCGCCGAGCGCACGATTTCCTCGGATCAGCGCATCGACGTCTTCGACAGCGAAATTTCCGATCTCGTCACCCGGCTCCTGGCGCTGCGCCAGCCGATGGCGGTGGATCTTCGCTTCATCGTCGGCGCGATGAAGATCGCGACCGATCTCGAGCGCATCGGCGACTACGCCAAGAATATCGCCAAGCGTTCCACCGCGCTCGGCGTCGCCGTGCCGCAGCAGCCGATGCATGCCATTCCGCGCATGGGCGAACTCGTCCTCGGCATGATCAAGGACGTGCTCGACGCCCTCTCGAGCGAGGACGCGGACAAGGCCGTCGCCGTGCGTGACCGCGATCCGGTGCTGGACGAGCTGTACAACAGCGTCTTCCGCGAACTTCTGACCTATATGATGGAAGACCCGCGGACGATCACCGGCTGCACCCATCTGCTGTTCATCGCCAAGAACATCGAGCGCATCGGCGACCACGCGACCAACATGGCCGAGACGATCTATTACATCGTCCGCGGCCAGCGCATGGTCAGCGAACGGCCCAAGGCCGATGTCACGGCGGAAATGTCCGACCCCGGCAAGGTCGCCTGATCGAATGGTGCGTCCATGAAGCCTTCCATCCTGATTGTCGAGGACGAACCGGCCCTTGTCGACCTGCTGCGTTACAACCTCGAAGCCAACGGCTTCGAGGTGCGCGTCGGCATGGATGGCGAAGAGGCGCTGATGCTGGTCGACGAGCGTCTGCCGGATCTCATCGTCCTCGACTGGATGCTGCCCTCGGTCTCGGGCATCGAGATCTGCCGCCAGCTGCGTCGCAAGCCCGCGACGCGCCAGGTGCCGATCATCCTGCTCACCGCCCGCACCGAGGAAAGCGATCGCGTGCGCGGGCTCGAGTCCGGCGCCGACGATTATGTGACCAAGCCCTTCTCGCCGACCGAACTGCTGGCCCGTATCCGCGCCGTGCTGCGCCGCTCCCGCCCGGCCCTTTCGGACGAGGGCCTGACCTACGCCGATGTCGAGATGGACCTGTCGGCCCACCGCGTGATGCGGGGCGGCTCGGAAATCCATCTCGGGCCGACGGAGTTCCGCCTGCTGCGCCATTTCCTGGAAAACCCGGGCCGGGTGTTCAGCCGCGAACAGATCCTCGACGCGGTCTGGGGCCGCGACATCTATATCGAACAGCGCACGGTCGACGTCCATATCCGCCGCCTGCGCAAGGCGCTGAACGCCCATGGCGGCAAGGACATGATCCGCACCGTCCGCTCGGCGGGCTATGCCATCGACACGCAAGGGGCGGGTCGCGGCCTGCGTTACTGAACCAGCGCTCCCGACCGGGGGGGCCGCCGGCCGCCGAAGCGGCTGGGGCTCTGCCCGGTCCAGCGCCGGAAGGCATGGGTGAAGCTGGCGGTCTCGGCATAGCCGAGACGCTCCGCCACCGCCTCGACCGCCATGCCGGTCTCGGTCAGCATGTCGACGGCGAGATCGTGGCGCAGGCGCGCCACCAGATCGCGATAGCCGATGCCCGCTTCCGCCAGGCGGCGGCGCAGGCTGCGCTCCGACAGGCGAAGCTCGGCCGCCACCTCCGGCAGATCGGGAAAATGGCCGGGCCGCGCCAGGATGCAGGCCGTCACCGTCTCGACGAAGGGATCCTGCCCGCGCAGGCGGCGCAGGCGCTCGTGACAGGCCTCGACATGAAGCGAGGCCACGACCGGATTGGCCTGGGGCAGCGGGCGGTCGAGATCATCCTGGCCATAGAGGATTTCATTGGCCCCGGCATCGAATTCGACCGGACATTGCAGCGCCGATTCATAAAGACCGGCGAGACCGGCGGGCTCGGCGAAGCGGAAGCGGGCCCCCTGGCAGGCCGGCGCCTCGCCCCAGAGATCGCTGGCGATGCGCCGGGCGGCGGCGATGTCGCGTTCCACCATGTAGCGGCGCAGGGGTTGCGGCAGGTCGCGGTCGTCGAAATTCACCGCGCTGCCCTCGCCCCGGTCGACGAAGGCGATGGGCATCACGCTGTAGGTCAGGTCCTGATATTCGAGCCCGAGGGCAAGGGCGCTGCGCAGGGTCGCGCTGGCCAGCAGGGCGAAACCCCAGACACCATAAGCCGCCACCCGATAATATTGCCCGACGTGAAGGCCAAGGCCCGGCGGATCGCCCAGATCGCCGAGCATGGCCGAAATCACCCGCAGCTCGGCCGAAGCGAGGACTTCCGCCGCGGGGTCCGACAGAAGCGCGGCCGGCAGGCCGGCGGCGGCCAGATAGGGCGCGATATCGACCTGCCGCGCCGCGAGGGCGTCGCGCAGCACGCACAGGCTGGTCACCGGCCAGCGGCGGCGGTCGAGGTCGGATTTCATCGCCCCATCATGCCGGATTGGCCGAAACTATCAAGTCCATGGCCAAAGCGAACGTGGTGCCTTTCGCAGCTTTTACCTATTCTCCTGTGCATGAGGGCGGCGCGAGACCGGCCGTTTCGGGAGGAGAGAGCAGCATGGCATCCGTGAAGGTTTGCGTGATCGGCACCGGTTTCGCCGGTCTGTGCACCGGCATCCAGCTGAAGCGCTCGGGGATCGAGGATTTCGTCATCCTCGACAAGGCGGACAAGGTCGGCGGCACCTGGCGCGAGAATTCCTATCCCGGCGCCGGCTGCGACGTGCCCTGCCACCTCTATTCCTTCTCGTTCGAGCTGAACCCCGACTGGTCGCGGCGCTTCGCCAAGCAGCCGGAAATCGTCGACTATATCGAGCATTGCACCCGGAAATACGGGCTGGAGCGCCATATCCGCTTTCGCTCCGAAGTCCGGGAAGCCCGCTTCGACGAGGCGCGCGGCCGCTGGACCGTGACGCTGGCGGATGGCGAGACCATCGATGCGCAGTTCGTCGTCTCCGGCCTCGGCCAGCTCAGCCGGCCGCAGTTTCCCAGGATCGCCGGCCTCGACCGTTTCAAGGGCAAGGCGTTCCATTCGGCGCATTGGGATCACGACTATGACCTGACCGGCAAGCGCGTCGCCGTCATCGGCTCGGGCGCCAGCGCGATCCAGTTCCTGCCGGAGATCCAGCCCAAGGTCGGCCGCCTCACCCTGTTCCAGCGCAGCCCGGCCTGGATGATCTCGCGCGACGACCATTTCTTCCCCGGCTGGGCCAAATGGCTGTTCCGCCATGTGCCGGGCGTGCAGCGGGCCTATCGCAATTACACCTATCTGCTGCTCGAGGCGCGCTTCCCCTCGCTGCGCCGGGCCAGGGGGCTGTTCGCCAGCCTCGCCCGCAAGCAGTGCCAGGCCCATCTCGACAAGCAGGTGACCGACCCGGTGCTGAAGGCCAAGCTGCAGCCGGATTATCCCGTCGGCTGCAAGCGCATCCTGATTTCCAACGACTGGTATCCGGCCCTGTCGCAACGAAACGTCGATGTCGTCACCGATGCGATCGCCGAAGTGACCGAAACGGGCGTGGTCACGCGCGACGGCAAGCTGCACGAGGTCGATTGCATCATCTATGGCACCGGCTTCGAGACCCAGAGTTTCATCGCCCCGATGAAGGTCTGGGGCCGCCAGGGGGCGGAGCTGAACGAGCGCTGGCGCAATGGCGCCGAAGCGCACAAGGG
>NZ_JAGMXV010000081.1 GCF_018006725.1 Rhizorhabdus sp. | reverse complement strand
GTCCGCCGACGATCGCCTCGACCCCTGTGGCGCGTCGGTCTGTACAGCCACAATATCCGCAAAGGGCGACGCCAGAGCGCCGCGCACACCTACCTCGCCCCCGCCAGGAAGCGTCCGAACGTCAAGGTCGTGACCGGGGCGATGACCGAACGGATCCTGTTCGACGGCCGACGCGCCACAGGGGTCGAGGCGATCGTCGGCGGACAAACGCAGCATTTCGCCTGCCGTGGCGAGGTGATCGTCTCGGCCGGGGCGATGGAAAGCCCCCTGCTGCTCCAGCGCTCGGGCATAGGCCATGGCGACCGCCTGCGCGCGGCGGGCGTCGAAACGCTGGCCCATTCGCCGGACGTCGGCGAACGCATGATCGAGCATATGTCGATGTCGACGCCCTATCGGCTGCTCAAGGGTTCGGGCAGCCATCGCAATTTCTTCGGCATCGGCCTGGTCGCCGCCATGGCCCGCTATATGCTGCGGCGGGACGGCGTCATGGCAACCGGACCGTTCGAGGTCGGCGCCTTCTGCAATGTGGCGCATCCCGATGGCCGGACCGATGCGCAATTCTATCTGGGCGGCTACACCTTCGCAGTCGGCGACGACAACAACCCCGTTCCGCTGGACAAGATCGACCGCCGGCCGGGCATCACCATCTACGGCCAGTTGCTGCGCCTGACGAGCGAAGGCTCGCTCCGCATCACCGGGCCCCGGAGCACCGATACGCCCGAAATCCGCCCGAACTGGCTGAGCACCGACCATGATCGGGCCTCGGCGATCGGCCTGATGCGCAAGATGCGCGCCTTCATGGCACAGCCGCCGCTGGGCGACATGGTCGGTGAGGAAATCATTCCCGGTCCCGCCGTCCAGTCCGACGAGGAGCTTTTGTCGGCGTTCCGCCGGCTGTCGAGCTGCGGCCTGCACGCGATCCGATCGTGCCGCCTGGGAAACGATGCCGATGCGGTGGTCGACCCGCGCCTGCGGGTGAACGGCGTGGAGGGCGTCCGGGTGGCCGACTGCTCGGTGATGCCCTGGCATGTCACCGGCAATACCAACGCACCGGCCATGGCGGTCGGTCTACGCGGTGCAGCGATGATCCTGGAGGACCGGCCCTGACCGCAGGTCGGGCGCTCGCCCCTATTCGTTGAGCGAGATATAGCCCAGCTGGGCGGCCTTGAAGACCGTCTGGCTGCGGTTGACCGCATTCAGCTTGATCGAGGCATTGTGGATATGAAAGCGGATCGTCGCGCGGCTGCGCGACATGATCATGCTTATCTCGAGGTCGGTCTTGCCGATCGCCGCCCAGCGCAGGCATTCGACCTCGCGCTTGGACAGCCGTGTCTCGGGCGGCAGCGCCTGGGTCGAACCCATGACGTGGACATAGGTGCCGATGAAGGTCCGGGCATAGATACCGAAAGCATCGCCATAAGCGAGAAACTCTTCCGACAGGTCCAGCTTGGTCTTGTCGAGCGGGTTGAAGCTGACCGCCCCGATCTGACCGAAGGGCAGGTGAACGGGCACCACGATCGCCGCGCGGGTCATCGCCCTGTGCTCGAAATTGGTCAGGTCGATCGAATCCAGATAGGCATTTGGCTGACGCGTGAAGAAGCCTTCGGCGCTGACCCAGAAGGGCTCGCTCTCGAACCGGCACGCGCTGGTCAGCGGCGAATCCAGTGCGATCCGCGTGCTGCGCCACCAGACCTTCTCGCCCGACCACCCAAACACGTCCTCGGCAAGGATCTTGCCCTCGGCATCGACCGGTGTGCGCCGTCCCGCGATGTCGTGCGCCGGCGCAACGCGCATCCCGCATTCCATGGCGATATTGTGCAGCGCCTCGGCCGCGCGGCGAATGTCCTGTTGGCTGGAAACCCGGACAGCGTCTATGCGCGCCTGCGTAAGCAGAATCCATCTCCTCTGGTCGGCTTGCGGCTTCCCGGTGGGCACCCTAGCCAAGCCGAAGCGCTTAGACAATCGCCACACCCCTCCCGCAACCTGATACTTTGCCCAGCACGGTTGATGACAGCTTGATGATAGGAAGGCTGCCAGAAGGGGATGTCAGGTGAACTTCGATCTTTCCGAAGACGAGGAAATGCTGAAGGCCTTGGCCGAACGTTTCGTCGTCGACCATTATGATTTGGACAGCCGCCGTGCCTATCTGAACGAGGCGCATGGCTTCTCGCCCGCCAATTGGGCGCTGCTTGGCGAATTGGGTCTTCTGGCCGCGCCTTTCGACGCCGAACTGGGCGGCCTGTCGCTCGACGCGACCGGTATCGCGACGATCTTCGAAGCGCTCGGACGTGGCCTTGTCGTCGAACCATTGGTCGAGAATATCCTCCAGGCCGGTCGCCTGTTCGCCGCTACCGCTCCGGAGGCCCTGCGCGATGCCTGGCTTCCCGGCCTGCTCGACGGATCGAAGCGGGTCGCCTTTGCCCATGCAGAACTCGGGTCGCGCGGAAGCGCTCTCTGGCTGGAAACCCGCGCGACCATCTCGGATGGTGGCATCAGCCTGAGCGGCAGCAAGCCTTTCGTCCCCGCCGGATCGGGCGTCGACGCCTACATCGTCAGCGCACGCACGGGCGGCGCAGCCCATTCACTCGACGAGGTCGCCTTCTATCTCGTTCCCGCCGGCAGCCCCGGCCTGACTTATCGCAACTGGCGCATGGCCGACGGCTCTATGGCGGTTGCTCTCGATCTGCGCGACGTGGTCGTCGACGCGGGCAACCGGCTCGACGGCGGTATCGCGGCGCTGGCAGAGATCGACGATCTGGTCAGCCTCGCCCGTTCGGCGGAAGCGCTCGGCATCATGGAACGCCTGTTCGCCGAAACGCAGGAATATCTGCGGACGCGCGAACAATTCGGCTCCAAGCTCGCGAGCTTCCAGGCGATCCAGCACCGCATGGTCGCGCAATATACCGCGATCGAACAGTCGCGGGCGCTGCTCAATCTCGCACTTGTGACGTGGGGTGAGCCCGATTTCCATCAGGCGGTCCTGGGCCTGCGCGCCTTCGTCTCGCCCGCCTCGATCGAGCTGGGCCACGAGATGATGCAGTTCCACGGTGGCATGGGCGTCAGCGACGAGTTGATCATCGGTCATGGCCACAAGCGCCTGCTGGTGCTGTCACGCTGGCCGGACGATCCAGAAACGGCACTCGATCGGTTTGCAGGCAACGCCTGAGCCTTACCTACTGATGAAATGAAAAATGCCGCGCCCTTCAGGTCGCGGCATTTTTTGTGGTCGTCTCGATCCGCCTGCAGACAAACAGATGATCGAAAATACTCTGTTTTTTGATCAATAACCCGGTTCATCGCTATCCCCTGCACGCCTAGCCTTGGGCTCTGCAGGCGACCGCCCAAAGAGGCGCGGCGGAAGGAGAGGATCGATCATGGACCTGGATCTGGAAGGCAAGACGGTCGTCGTGACCGGCGGAAGCGGCGGCATCGGCCATGGGCTGGTGGTGGAGTTCGCCCGCGAAGGCGCCAACGTCATCTCCGCCTCCCGCGATGTCGCCACCGGCGAGAAACTGGCCGATCTCGCGGCAGCGCAGGGCTGTAGGGGACGCGTCCTCCCGGTCGGGACCGACGTGACCGATCGCAGCAGCGTCGATGCCATGATCGCCATCGCGCACCGCGAATTCGGGCCGGTCGACGTGCTGATCAACAATGCTGGCGGGGTGAAGAGCACCTATGCGTTCAAGGATCTCGACGACGAGACGCGCCGCTGGGAGATCGCGCTGAATATCGATGGCGTGGTCAACTGCACGCTCGCCGTGGCCGACGACATGCTGTCCCGCAAGACCGGCAGCGTGATCAACATTTCATCCAACTCTTCGCTGCTGGGCGAGGCCGCGCAGAACATTGTCCATTATGGCGCGGTAAAAGGCTTCGTGAACAGCTTCACCAAGCTGCTCGCCTATGAATGGGGACCGCAGGGCGCGCGCGTGAACACGATCGCCCCGGGCTGGATCGTTCCCCACAAGAATGAGGATGTCGCCTCGGGCAGCTTCTGGCACCGGCTCGACATGGGCACGCCCGAAGGCATGCAGCAGGCGCTCGAGGACGGGACTCTCTTCAACATGAGTTCGCTGCCGATGCAGCGGCTGGGCCGACCAGAGGATATTGCCGGTCTGGCCCTTTACCTCGCGTCCGACATCTCCTCTTATGTGACGGGCCAGCTGATATCGGTCAGCGGCGGGGTCTATATGCCATGAGGCTGGAGGGCCGCATCGCCATCGTGACCGGTGCCGCCAGCGGCATCGGCGCGGCCATTGCCGCATCATTCGCTACCGAAGGTGCGCAGGTGCTGGCGGCGGATATCGCGCCGCGCGCTGCAGAGAATCCCGCCGCGAGGATATACCCTTGCCAATGTGACGTTACCGATGCCGATGCGGTCAACGCGCTGGTCGCAGATGCCCTCGCACGCTTTGGGCGCCTCGACATCATGGTCAACAATGTGGGCGCGGCGGTCCATGGCTGGCTGAAGGATGCGAGCAACGCGGACTGGGATCGCGCGATAGCGATATCGCTGTCCTCGACCTTCTACGGCGTACGGGCTGCTCTTGGACCTATGCTGCGCCAGCGATCGGGCAGCATCATCAATATCTCGTCCGGCGCGGGGTTCGGAGGGGCGCCGGGCATGGCATCTTACGGAGCCGCCAAGGCCGCCGTGCACAACCTCACCCAAAGCGCGGCAGTGGAAAATGCCCGGAGCGGGGTGCGCATCAATTGCATCGCGCCCGGTGCGATAGAGTCGCCGCCTATCGTCGCCTGGGCAGAGACGCTGCCGGGCGGCCTCGACGCTTATGTCGACAGCCTGCTGCCCGGCCGCTTCGGAAAGCCCGAGGAAATTGCCGCAGCCGCATTGTTCCTGGCCAGTGACGAGGCCAGCTTCGTCAACGGCGCCGTAATTCCCGTCGACGGTGCCGCATCCGCGCGAATGGCGGCGATCGCCATCCCTACATGGGATAGCTGATCGCCCGCCTTATCGACACCTGCTCCGGGATCAGGCCGCTTCGCGCTGCTTGATCCAGCCGATACCGCGACGCAGAAGGTCGTAGAACACCGGCAGGTCCCAGGCGCAGCGATCGACCGACGGCCACCAGTTGAGCATAGGCTGCAAGTCATAATGCCCGCGGCAATGGCCCAGGGTCAGGTAAAGCACCGCGCCCTTGCCATGCTGCTTGATGTAGAAGACCGGCTGGGTACCCAGTGCGTCCGCCGCCTCGACGAAGCCGGTGCCCGGCTCGGTGCACTCGGTCTCCAGCAGCACGTGCAGATCGCCGTGCGTCTCGAGATGATAGAGTTCGTCGGTCGTGTCGAACGGCTCGACGCCGCGCACCAGTTCATGTTCGGGATCGACCACCGTAACCCGATAGGGCGCGATCGGCGGATGCGAGATGAACTGGCTTCCCAACATGTCCATCATCAGCGGCGCCCAGCGCGGGGCATCCCACAGCCCGCTTTCGAGCAGGCGAAGGACCGAATTGGTGCCGTGCAAAGCGTACCAGCGACCACCCTTGGCGAGCCAGTCGCGCAGCACTTCCTGCGCCTTGAGCGACGGCGTCACGTCGCAGGTGTAGGTGATGAGAATGTCGGCGGCGGCGATCG
The DNA here is from genome assembly GCF_018006725.1 of Rhizorhabdus sp. Classification (GTDB taxonomy): domain Bacteria; phylum Pseudomonadota; class Alphaproteobacteria; order Sphingomonadales; family Sphingomonadaceae; genus Rhizorhabdus. The sequence goes on along the minus strand of NZ_JAGMXV010000081.1, from coordinate 13,501 downwards.
CCTCGACATTCTCATAATCCTCGAACACGCGCGTGCGGACGCTCTGATCTTCGGCGAGGAGCTTGAGCAGCTCCAGCCGGGCGAAGTCCATGTCGTGCCAAACGCCACCGCAGATCAGCACACAGTCGATGCGCGGCGGGCGCGCTTCCGTACCCGCCTCGCTCATCTGCGCGCGCCCAGTTCGCCGTCGATGTACTTGTCCATCGTCTGGTGGAACTGGCGAATGCGGATTTCCTGATAGTCGGCCAGCTGGACCTTGCCGTTCTTCGAGCAGTGGAGCCCCTGCTGGACGAAGGGCAGATTCTCCATGTCCTGCTCGAACACCGGGCCGAGGCCGCCGAGTTCGGCCGCTGCGGTCCAGGGCTCGTCGGGCCCGAGCATGTGCAGTTCGCAGCTGCGCGGGATCGGCTCGCCCTTCTTCACGCGCGAGAGGATCCGGACCTCCATGATGCAGGTGTCGGGCGTCTTGCCCGGCTTCCAGCGGTAGACGATGTTCGGCATATAGCCGCCCCAGGGGGCGAAGTTCGGGAAGACGTTATAGACGAGCGCGTCGAGAAGCTCGGCGTCGGTCGCTTCCGAATGGTCGTAGCCGGTCTGCTCTTCATAGGTCTTGCGCATCGCAGCACCCAGCGCCTCGCGCGCCGTCTGCCCTTCGGGGACAGTAACGGCATAAGGATCGCCCGATGGGTCGTAATTGTCGGCGGAGCGGCCATTATATTTGATGAACTCGTCGACGATCCACTGCTGGGTCTTGCCGTCCGGATCGAGGTGCGGACTCAGCACGCCGAAGGGCACGAGATTGACGTTCACATTGTCGCCCCAGAACCAATAGGCGCTGTTCGCGTCGCCCGAGAAGGGCAGCAGCTGCGGGTGGGTGACGACGGTGTGCCAGGCTTCCATGAAGGCCTCGGCGGTCACCTTCCAGTTGGCCGGGACTTCCTTGGCCACCCAGATGACGGTCGTGCATTCCTCATGCCGCCAGCGCTTGAAATGCTCTGGGAGCGGAGCAAGGAATTCTTCGAGTGTCGGCCCGCCCGGCTCCTCGCGCAGGAATATATAACCGCCCCAGCGGCCGACCTCGGCCTCCGGCAGCGTCAGTTCCTTCGGATCCAGATGCTTGAAGTCCCACGAGCAGGGCATGTGGGAAAAGCTGCCGTCCTTCTTCCAGGTGAAACCGTGGAACGGACACTGGAAGGTGTCCGCGCTGCCGTCGTCGGTGCGCAGCTTGCGCCCGCGATGGAGGCAGACATTGTGGAACGCGCGGACCGAACCGTCGTCCTGGCGGCTGATCAGGAAGGACCGGCCGGCATTCTCGTAGACGACGAAATCGCCGGGCTCGGGCAAATCTTCTTCGCGGGCCGCAAACTGCCAGACATAGGGCCACATCCGCTCACGCTCGAGCTGGGCGAAGGCCTCGCTGGTGTAGCGCTCCGCCGGGATCGGATCCGAGCCGAGATATTCGTAGCTTTCCTGCGTCAGGATCGCCGGGGCGGTGCGGGAGTCCTGAGCCATCAGGTCTTCCCAGCTGGTTCCGGGGCACCGCTCGAAGCCGCCACCCTGCTTCGGATCACGTTCGGCCATGGTCGAATCCTTCATCCTAAAGATTATGCGTTTTCCCGGTTGTGCCCCGCAGGCGTCGGCGCCGTCACCTTATCGAAAGCATAGGTTGCGCGGTCAGCCAAATCCGCGAAACAGATGGTCCGGTTCTGCAGACATATATGATTGGGAGAGTGCCGTGAGCAAACGGCTTGAAGGAAAGGTGGCGCTGGTCACCGGAGGTACCTCTGGCATCGGCGCCGGTGCCGTTCGCCGCTTCGTCGAGGATGGTGCCAAGGTCGTCTTCACCGGCTCCAACGCTGCCGCCGCCGAAGAGCTTTGCGCCGAGACGGGCGCGACATTCGAGACGCACCGGGTCGAGGACGCGGCCGCATGGCCAACCCTGATGGAGCGCATCCTGTCGGCTCATGGTCGGCTCGACATCGCCTTCGCCAATGCCGGCACCGAACAGGGCGACACCAATATCGAAGACGTCTCGATCGAGGCGTGGGACAAGGTCATCGGCGTCAACCAGACCGGTGTGATGCTGACCGTGCAGCATGCGATCCGTACGATGCGCGACAATCCCGGCGGTCCGACCGGATCGATCATCATCAACTCGTCGATGAACGCGCACCGCGCGCTCGGCAATTATGTCAGCTATTCGGTGTCGAAGTCGGCCGTGATCGCGCTGGCCAAGTCGGCCGCGCTCCATTGCGGCGCCAAGGGCTACAAGATCCGCGTCAATGCGGTTCTGCCGGGCGTCGTCGAGACTGCGCTGATCAAGCAGATCATTGCCAAGTCCGGGGACGAAGCCGGAGCGCGTGCCGCCTATGAAGGCATGTCCCCGCTCCGCCGCATGGCGACGGTGGAGGAGGTCTGCGGCCTCGTGTCCTGGCTCGGGTCGGACGAGGCGGCTTTTGTTTCGGGTGCCGAATATGTGATCGACGGCGCCAGCACGGCGGGGATGATGGGCGTATGAGCAACAGTGGAGCACGGCGCCTCGAAGGGCGCGTCGCCTTCATTTCGGGTGGTCTGCGCGGCATTGGCCTCGCGGTCGTCGAGCGCTATCTGTCGGAGGGCGCCGAAGTCGTCCTGTCCGACCTCGACGTCTCCGACAGCGACGTCGTCAAGGAGACGATGGCGAAGCTCGGCCAAGCGGCCAGTTACGTCTCGGCCAACGTTACCAAGGAAGAGGATTGGGAGCGCGCGCTCGACCATGTGAAGAAACAGCATGGCCGTCTGCACATCCTGGTGAACAACGCCGGCACCGACCTGACCGGGCCGGTCGAGACGCTGACCATGGAGGCCTGGCGGCGGATCATGGCAGTGAACGTCGATGGCGTGTTCCTCGGCACGCGCACCTTCATCCCGATGCTCGCCGAGAGCGGCGCCGGCATCAAGGGCGGGTCGAGCATCATCAACATCAGCTCGATCATGGGCCTCGTCGGCTATAGCGAAGTTTCTGCCTATAATGCGACCAAGGGCGCGGTTCGCCTCTTCACCAAGGGCATCGCTATCGAGTTCGCGCAGAAGCGCACCCCGATCCGAGCGAACTCGGTGCATCCGGGCTTCGTACTCACGCCCCTGCTCAACGCCGGTTTCCAGCGCTGGGTGGACCAGGGCGTCGCGGAGAAGCCGCAGGACCTGATCGACACGATGGCCGCGACGACGCCGAGCGGGCGCCTCGCCGATCCGTCGGAAATCGCGGGCGCCTGCTATTTCCTGGCGAGCGAAGACAGCAGCTATGTGACCGGCGCCGAGCTGGTCGTCGACGGCGGATGGACGGCACAATGACGATCGCTCTCGACAATGTGGTGGCCGTGGTCACCGGTGCGGCTGGCGGGATCGGCCGGGAGATCGTCAAGGCGATGAAGGCGGCCAACGCCATCGTCATCGCCACCGACCTCAACGAGCCTCCGGCGGACATCGGCGCCGACGCAGTTATGCGGCACGACGTGACGAAAGCCGAGGACTGGGCCGCGCTCGCCGCGCTGATCGAGCGCGACTATGGTCGCCTCGACGCGCTGGTGAACAATGCAGGTCTGTCGATCGTCGGCAAGATGGAGGACACCCCGCTCGCCGAATGGCACCGCGTCAACGCGATCAACGTGGACTCGGTCATCATCGGCACGCAGGCGCTGCTGACCTTGCTCAAGGAAGGCGGCAAGGCTCGCAAGGGCGGCGCCTCGATCGTCAACTTCTCCAGCGTCGGCGGCCTGCGCGGTGCTGCATTCAACGCGGCCTATTGCACCAGCAAGGCTGCCGTGAAGATGCTCTCCAAGTGCCTGGGCGCCGAGTTCGCGGCGCTCGGCTACAACATCCGGGTCAACAGCGTCCATCCGGGCGGGGTCGATACCGGCATGCTTGGATCGATCATCGACCGCTATATCGAGCTGGGCGCCGTACCCTCCCGCGAAGTGTCTGAAGCCGCGATCAAGGCGCGTCATCCGATCGGGCGGCTCGCCCGCCCCGACGAAATGGGCGGCGGCGTGGTCTATCTCTGCTCGGAAGCGGCCAGCTTCGTAACCTGCTCCGAATTCCTCATCGATGGCGGGTTCAGCCAGGTGTGATCCTTCCTTCCGTGCACCGCAGGCGGAGACGACAGCCTCCGCCTGCGACACCCCCTTTTCCAATCCCTCAGTAGCTGAAGCCGAGCGTCAGGCCCCAGGTCCGTGCGACCTCGCGGCTGGCGAAGGCGAACGGGCCGGTGATGACCTTGCGATACAGCCGGCCGTCGCTGTGGAAGGCGTTCTGCACGAAGGCCGACAGCGTGACATTCTTGCGGTCGTCCAGTTCGTGGCGATAGCCGATCGACGCATCGACCGTCGCATAGGCGTCGATGAAATCGCGGTTCAGCCCCGTCGTATCGCGGATCACCGACGTCGCGAATTTGTCGGTCCACTTGTAGTTGGCGTTGAGCAGGATCTCACCGCCCGTCGCCTCGACCGGAATGGTGGCGTCGCCGCCGAAGCTGACCGACCATTTCGGCGCGTAGCGCAGGTTGCGCTGGTTGCGGATGTCTGCTCCGGCCGACAGGAAGGCATCATATTTCCCATCGATATAGCCGACGGCCGCGCGCAGGTTCAGCCAGCGGGTCGGCGCCAGCTGGAACTCGCCCTCGACGCCCTGGAGGGTTGCCGAGGCGGCATTCTGCACCTGGGTCTGGGTGATCAGCGGGTTTATCGGCGACGCGGTGATCACCTCCTCCTGCTTGTTCTTGTACTTCGCCCGGAAAACCGTGACATTGGCGCGGGCGCGGTTGTTCCAGAAGGTGGTACGCAGGCCCGCTTCATAGCTGTCGACCGTCTCGGGCTCATAGGGGCCGATCGCCGTGGTAACGGTGGCCCGGCTATTCCAGCCGCCCGAGCGATAGCCGCGCGACCAGCCCGCATAGACCATGACGTCAGGCGTGAAGCGATAGTCGACCGTCACGCGCGGGGTGAACTTGCTGAACGTCACCGAAGGATCGGCGCAGGGCGCATAGGCTGACGATGCGTCGGGGCACTGACCGGTGATTGCCCCGCTCGTGGGATTACGGAAGCGAATGTAGAATTTCTTCTTCTCGTGCGTATAGCGTCCGCCGAGCGTCAGCCGCAGCTTGTCGATCGGCTCGACATAAGCCTCGGCATAGGCGGCATAGGCGTCGAGATCCTGCCCCGCGTCGAAGAACTGCGACCGGTTGCCGGTGACGATCGCCTGCTGCACGAGGTCGAATTCGGATTTCATATAATAGAGACCCGCGACGAAATCGACAGCCCCGCCGAGGTCGCTGACCGCCCGGACTTCCTGGCTGAACTGGCTGGCCGTTTGGTCACGCAGCGATACGAAGATGTGCGCGCCATTGGCCAGCGGTGCACCGCCGGTGTTCTCGATGTTCAGCGCGTCCTTCTGCTTGGTGTAGTTGGTGATCGACTCCAGCGACACACCTTCGATAACGTCCAGCTTGGCGTTCAAAGTCACCGCCGTGTGCTTCAACTTTGCCTGGAACGGATAATCGTCGAGCGCCAGCTTATAGCCGCTGTCCCTGATCTGCTCGCCCTGGGTACCGATGCAGGCACCGAAGGCGACGCAGAAGGTCTGACCGGACGCCGACAGCGGCACCAGGCTCGGATATTTGGACTTGTCGTTGATGTGATCCACCGAGAGGGTCGCGTCGAAGGACGAGCTCGGGTTGAAGCGCAACGCGCCGAACAGCGAATAGCGGTCGAGGCCGTCTTCGCGCTTGCCGTCGCTGGCCCGCCGCGTGAAGCTGTCGCTGCGCTCGCGATAGCCGCCCAGCTTCAGGCCCAGCACATCCTCGACGATCGGCGCATTGGCGACGACCTTATATTCGCGCACGCCGTAGCTACCGACCGTCACCTGGCCCTTCAGCCCCCAATCCATCGTCGGCTTGGTACGCTTGATGCTGATCACGCCGCCGATGGTGTTGCGGCCGAACAGCGTGCCCTGGGGACCGCGCAAAACCTCGATCGCGTCGATGTCGAACGTATCCATCATCGCGCCCGTGTTGGACGCGAGGAAAACGCCGTCGACCGAGACGGCGACCGCAGGCTCGAACGAGCGGTCGAGATCGCCGAAGCTGATACCGCGGATCGACGCGGACATGCCGCCGCCGGTAAACGGGTGCCGGCCGAGTTCGACGTTCGGCATGAAACGCTCGATCGAATCGACATCGGGAATGAAAGTGCGTTCGATCATCGCGCCGTCCATCGCGGCCACGGCAACCGGGACCGACTGCAGCGATTCCGAACGCTGGCGGGCGGTGACGATGATGTCTTCGATCCCCCCCACATCGGTCGATTGCGGTGCCGCCTGAGCCCAGGCCGGCCCGGCAGCGAGCGCCAATGCGGTGGTGGCGAGCAAAACCCTGTTTCTCATGTCAGACCATCCCCTACCCTGTCTTGATTATGGAAAGCCGGCTTCGACCGGCAACACGCACACTCCTCCGGTAAGCGTCGGCACGGCCGACGCCCCATCTCGTCTGTTCTGCCAAGGGCTCGATCGGATCGCGCCGAACGCGCGATCAGCGGCCCGTCCAGCGAGGCGCGCGCTTCTCGACGAATGCGCGCGGACCTTCCGCAAAATCCTCGCTCACCACCAGCCGGTCGAAGGCCTGACGCGTAGCGGCGATCGAAACATCTTCGGGCACCTCGGCCGCGAGCCTGGCCACTTGCAGGCTTTCCCGTACCGCGATGGGGGCGTTGGCGCATATCGCCTTGGCCAGGCCCAGCGCCGTCTCAACGACCTGATCCGCCGGCACCACCCGGTTGACGAGGCCCAGCGCCTCGGCACGCGCAGCACCAATCGGTTCGCCGGTCGCGATCATCTCCAGCGCGATCGCGCGCGGGATTTGGCGCGGCAGGCGATAGATGCCGCCGGCCCCGGCGATCAGGCCGCGCTTGACCTCGGGCAGCCCGACGATCGTCTCGGTCGACACCACCCGGAGGTCGCAGGCGAGCGAGATTTCGAGGCCGCCGCCGAGCGCACTGCCCTTGACTGCGGCGATCCAGGGTTTCACCCGCCTGGCCTCGACGAAGCCGGCGAACCCGCCGTCGGGGGTGCTGAGTTCGTCGGCACGGCCAGCCGCGACCTCGGCGAGATCGGCGCCAGCGCAGAAGGTTGGTCCCTCGGCCGAGGTGATCACCACAGCCCAGATCGCCGGATCGGCTTCGGTCTGCTTGACGATCGCATCGAGCGTGCGGGCGACGGCCCCATTGACCGCATTGCGCTTGGCGGGACGGTTCAGCGTCACGAGGCCGATATGTTGCTCGACGACTTCGTAAAGCACCACATCGTCTTCGGTATCAGCCATTTTTCTCTCCAGACCAGAACAAGCGCAACAGCCCCTTGGTGGGCGATCCATCGATGTCGGAAGAGCGGCCATAGCCCTGCGCCTCCAGGCGGAGCCGCATTTTGCCCGATTCGCGCAAAGGACATCCTCTTCCATCACATGCCGGCGTCTTTTCGGGCGTCCGGCTTAGGTTGGGAGGCTATGTAGCGAGGTCCATCGCGTCTAATATGTATCAGACCGTCGTTGAGACGAAATTGCTATCAACCTAGGCTTGCGCGACTTCGCTCGCCAGTCTCCAAAGCGCCCGCACTGCGGAGCGGTCGTCATTCTCCCGTCGGACCAGATGCAGCGCCACGGTGAAGTCGGTTTCAGAGAAGGGCAGTATCGTCAGATCGGGCCCGAGATTCGACGCAGCGTGCCATTCGCTCATCAGGACGGGAACATGCGATCGCATCGCATGCTGTCGAATGCCGGCGAGGGAAGATTCGGGCAGCGGAAGAACCTCGATGCCGTGTGCAGACAGACGGACCGCGATGCTGTCGTAGAAGATCGGATTGATGTTGCGCCGGAAGCTGGCGATCTGCTGCCCCCGCAGCGATTCCAGCGAGATATCCGGCCCCAGAGCATCAGCTCTCTCCCGGTCCACGAGCAGCGCCCAGCGGAAATGGGCGAGGTCCAGCACCTCGCACCCTTCGCGCTCGAACGGTCCGACGGTGAAAGCCAGGTCGATTTCGTGCCGCATCAGCGAGTCGAGCAGCTGCGACGACCAGGCGTTGACGATCTCGATCTCGATGCGGGGATGGCGACGCAGGAACAGGTCGAGCAGCGCTTCGCGCGCCGGTATCTCGGCGGAGAAGTCGGGCGCGCCGAGCCGCAGCGACTGGGCCTGGTTCGCGCGCATGTCGCGCGCGACCTCGGCGACCATATTGGCAGCTTCGACATAGCTGCGCGCGGGCTTGAGAAAGGCGTGCCCCTGTTCGGTCAGCTGCACGCCCCGGTTGCGGTTGCGCAAGAACAGCTGGAAGCCGATCTGTTCCTCGAGCTTGCGGATCTGAACCGACAGCCAGGGCTGCGCGACATGCAGCGTCTCGGCCGCCCGCGTGAAAGATAGGGTGTCGGCCACCGCTACGAACATGCGGATCTGCCGGATATCTATGGGCGTCACCTCTGTCCTCCCCGTCCGCGGGGGCGCCGTTGGCCGGCGCCCTCCCGTCCGGATATGGTCAGATCAGCCGGACGTCGTCCAGATTGCCAGACCTTCGGGCCCTTCCGAAACTATCCCTTTCGCCCCTATCGGCTGCGCATCCTCGGCCATCAGGGACGCAATCGTCGCCGTATCGGTCTCCGGGACACGCGCGACGAAACGCGCGCCTTCGGGCGTGCGACCGATGATGGTGGCGTGGCGCGGCCGGCCGTGCCGGTCGAACGGGATGGTGTAGGTTTCGATCTCGCCCGGTCCCGCATAGCTCTCGAGCAATTCAGGCACCTCGCCCCGTCTGGCTTCGGCCAGGGCCTGAACGTCATAGTCCTGCGGAAAGGTCCCGGCGGGAACGGGCACGCGGCTAAACAGCATCGAATGGCTGTGGGTGGCATAGCCGCCATTGGCGACGATCAGGCCGTGGCGCCCGCTCTCCCGCAGCTTAGCGACCATCCGCGCGGCCGCGTGCATCATGCAGTTGCCGATCGGGCCACCGCCGAAGGTCAGCCCGCCATAGACCGAACAGGGGCGATCGAGCGGCCAGCCGAGCGCGCGTCGCGCCAGCTTGGGAACGATCGGGAAGCAGGAATAGAGCTCGACATGGTCGATGTCGGCCGCAGCGACGCCGTTGCGCTCCAGCGCGGCGTGAACCGTCGTCTCGAGACTTGCGGCACGCGCATAGCTGTCGCGGCGGAGAAAATCCTCGTCCTCATGCGCGGCCGCGCCGGCACCGACATAGACGATACGGCGTTCATCGACGCCGAGTTCTCGCGCCTTGGCGAGGCTGGCGACGATCACCGCCGCCCCCATGTTGACGCTCGAATTGGCGACCATCAGCTTCGTGTAAGGGAAGCTGACCATGCGATTGTCGGGCGTCGCCGTCGCGATCGTCTCGGCGTCGACCGGCTTGCGGATCCAGGCATAGGGGTTGGCGGCGGCAACGGAGGCGAAGCCCTCACCGATCCTGCCGCTCTCCGCCTGCCCCTCGGCCAGCGACTGGCCCCAGGCCGCGCGGGCGGCGTTTTCGTAAAGCGGGTAGACGTCGATCGGGGTGAACAGGCCGTGCTTGCGCGCCAGCGGCTTGGCATTGGCGAGGGCCACCTCGGCGATCGAGCTCTTCGGCGGTTCGCGACCGGCTGCGATATCGGCCTGGGCGCGCTTGGCGGCGGTCCGCAGCGCTTCGGCCCCAACCGCAGCGGCCAGAGAAATCTCGCCGCGCCCGATCAGGTTGGCGGCATCGTTGATCAGCTTGATCGGCCCGTCGCCGCTCGCCTCATGCGTTTTCAGCAAATGCGTCGGCCGGCGCCCCATCAGTGCAGCCACCCGCTCCTGCGGCGCTGGATCGGGAAAGGAAATTTCATCCTCGACACCCAGCCAGTCGAGCGCATCGAGGATGTCGGCGCCGCTGTCGGCTTCAGCCTCCTCCAGCGCTGCCAGCATCAGTTCGAAGGCGTCCATACCCTCCAGGTCGTTGGCCGGCCGATCGAGCACCTCGCCGATGCCGATGATCACGGGGATGCGGCTCTCGTCGACGCCCGAATTCATGCCTGTCTCCTCATTCTCTCGTCTTGATTTTGTTACGCCGCCCACCGCGCGAAAACGCTAGCCGTGCAATCTCTCGCCCCGGCCAAGGCCGGCTGCGAGCATCTGTTCGATCGTCGGATCCACACCCTGCAAGGCACGCGCGGCAAAGAGATCGTCGATCTTGTCTTCGGGCATTCCCAGCCAGTCGCGCACCACATCCGCACTATGCTGCCCCATCAGCGGCGCGGGCATCGCGGGGAGCGCGCCAACCAAATTCGAGCGCGCATGGAAGCTCTCGGCAATCACGTCTTCGTCAAGATGCGGATGGCGCTCGACGCGGAACAGGCCGCGCTCACGATAATAGGAAAAATCGGGGAGATCAGCGATGCGAAGCATTCGCGCTGCAGGAACTCCGGCCGCCTGCAGCCTGTGCATCGCCTCGTCCGCATCCTGCTCGATCATCCAGGCAGAAACAGCGGCCTCGATCTCGTTCCGCCGCGCGACCCGGTCTGGCTTTTGCGCCAGTGCCCCTTCTGACAGCCAGTCCGTCCGTCCCATAACGTCACACAGCGCCCGCCAGTCCCCGTCGCCGCGAATGGTTACGACGCACCACTGATCGTCGCCCGAAGCCTGAAACACGCCCCACGGCGCATCCGGTGGTTCGTCCCAACCATCGATCCCTGCTGCTTTTCCGACAATCTCCACCGAGAAATGATCGAGCATCACGTCGAGCTGGGAGATCGACGCCGTGCCCCCGCGCCCGGTCGCCGCGCGCCGATGGAGCAGCGCCAGGGTGGCGATGGCGCCGTAGCGCGCCGCCGAGTGGTCGGGATAAATGGTGACGGCATCGCTGTACGCCGACGGATCATCGGGATAACGCCATTTACTGGTAAGCCCCGACGCCGCACGGACGAGGGGGCCATAGCCCATCCGGCCCGCCCACGGGCCATCTGCACCGAACGCACTGCTGTCCACCATCACGATGCCCGGGTTGATCGCGGACAGGGTGGCATAGTCGAAACCGAGCGATTCCATCGTTCCACGCTTGAAGTTGGACAGGATCACGTCCGCTTCCGCCGCGAGCTCCAGAAACAGCGCCTTGCCCTCCGGATGCCGCAGGTCGAGGCCGAGGCTGCGCTTGTTGCGATGCCCGGCCGCGAAGCCGACCGACAAGCCGGTTGGCAGATAGCTGTGCCGGGTACCGTCCGGGAACGCCGCGCTCTCTACCTTGACGACGTCCGCCCCGAGATCGGCCAGCAGCCGCCCCTGCTCACCACCCACCACTATCACGCCCAGGTCGAGGACCTTGAGCCCGGCCAGCGGCCGCGCAGCTGAAGGCGTTTCGACAGGATGGTCGGCGGTGTGCTCGACCGAAATTTCAGCGCTGTCGCCAAACCTGATCGGGCTGCCGGGAATGCGCACCCGGCTGCCGTCGGCCAGTCGGGTTTCGGCCAGCACGCCGCGCGCTTCGACATGATCGGTCGCGAGACATTCCTCCAGTGTCAGCACCGCAGAGATTGGAACGCCCTGCACCGCACCTTCGGCGACAAGATCGGCTTTCGTCCGCTCGGCGAAGAAGGCCGCCATCGCCTTCTGCAACGGCACCGACGCCTGCCGCACGTCGAGGCGGTTGAACTCGGGCGCCGCAAAGGCAGGCGGCGCCCCCATCCAGCGGTGCATATTCTGCCACTGGCGCGGGGACAGTACGCAGATCCGCACCTTGCCATCGGCACAGGCGTGGATCGGATAGAGCGTCCCGGCCGCAGGCCGTCCCGGCGGCAGCGCTGCTGCCGAGCGCCCGAGCGTCGCACTGCCCGCAATGCCGAAGCCTGGGTCGAGCGCTTGCACGGCCCCATCCAGCAGCGAAAAGTCGATCCGGTCGCCCTGCCCCGTCCGTCGCGCGGCGTGTAGGGCAGCCATCGCGACGAAGGCGCCCTGCGACATCGCGCATTCGAGCGCCAGTTGCCCCGGGGGCAGCAAGGGCGCGCGCCCGGCGATACCGGATCGCGAGAGTTCGCTCGATAGGGCGTGCAGCACCGGATCGGTCGCCTGCCAGTCGCTATGCGCATTGCCCAGTCCGAATCCACTGACAGTCATCCGCACCGCACCGGCCGTCAGGGCCGCTTCGAGGGCGGCGGCCGTGACGCCATAGTCCTCCGACAAGCGATAGGGCAGCAACAGCAGGTCCGCGCGACCGACCAGATCGAGCAATTGGCGAGCGCGAGCTTCGACCGCCCCGGATAGGACGGGTCTTTCCTTTCCTGCAGCCGCGACGGCAGCGGTCAGAACCGCCTTGTCCGTGATCACAGGCTCATCGACATCCCCGGCACCAGGGATGACCACCTTCGCGCCGAGATCCGCAAAGATGCGCCCGATCTTGCCCAATTCGCCACCCAGCAGGTCGACGACCAGATGCCCTGCCAAGGGCGCCGAGGCCGAGTCATGGTTCCTTCGACGAGTCATCGCTCGTCCCGACAGCTATGGCTGCGCTGCATCCCGCTTCCCGACATCTCTGCTTTTCTGGCGGAAAATGTCCGGGAAGATGCGGGGGCTGTCCAATACGCAATATGGACGAATTAATATGGATTTCTTATGAGAAATCTTCTCATGCCCCTGACTTGAGGGGGGCAATCACCCCTCGCTCGCCCCTTCAGCTTTGGCAGTCGCAGGGCAATTCCGGGGGCATCGTCTGGATCTGATCAAGCGAGAGGATCACCAGCGGAGGTTCGGCGCTGAAATCGAAGATCGGGCTGATCTCAATCGCGCGCGAGTCTTATCAGCGGGAGGAAAGTTCGTTGCGTGCGGGGGCGGCTACACCTGCGGCAAACCTGCCCGTCTCGATTGATAAGGCTGCAGAATGGGGGTATATCGTCTCGGTCGGGGATGACCCGGTCGCCAGGGGCGATCGGGAGCAGCGAGGCGTATCCGGTTCAGCTTTGCGTGCCTTGTCCGCCAATCGCCGGAGCAATCACCATGGAAAGCGCGTTCATCCGATGGTTCATTGCGGGGGTATTCCTGACCTTCCTCGCCAGCGTCGTGATTGCCGATATCATCGGCCGCATACGCCGATCCTCACCCAGCAGCCGGTCCGGAACGGGCTTTAGGCACGCGACGCGGCATCCGCAGCGGCAAAACGGGTGGAAGGCCGGCGGGCGGCGGTGACGCCACGCTGCGTGCGCGCCACCGCCGGATCATCATTCCAGTTCGAACGTCACCGAGATGCTGACCGACATCTTCTGCTCGCCAGCCTCGATCATCGTGTCGGCGGCAGCCTCCTTGCGGACCATCGCCATCGGCGCCATCGGGCGATAGATCGGCATGGACTCGGTCGAACCCTCGCTGATCGCGAGGATGCGCTTCACGCGCATGCCGGCGGCGCGGGCATAGAGGTCGGCGCGCTGCTTTGCGATCGCGACGGCCTGCTCGCGGGCCTTGTCGAGCAGCGGCTC
>NZ_JAGMXV010000080.1 GCF_018006725.1 Rhizorhabdus sp. | reverse complement strand
TTCGCGCCGACGACACCGATCCGGTCGCCCCGCGTGATCCGGAACGTCAGGTCGCGGATGATCGTGCGGTCGCCAAAGGCCTTGGTGACGTGCTCGGCGTCGATCACGACCTTGGTCTTGACGTCGTCGGCCCCGATCGAGAGCTTCGCCGTTCCCTGCGGGCCCATCATCGCCTTGCGGGCCGCGCGCATCTCGATCAGCTTGGTGAGCCGGCCCTGGTTGCGCTTGCGCCGCGCGGTGACGCCACGGTGCAGCCAATGCTCCTCCAGCTTCAGCCGCGCGTCGAGCCGCTCGGCGTTGCGGGCCTCGTCTTCATAGACCTTTTCGGTCCACGCCTCGAAGCCGCCGAAGCCGACTTCGTTGCGCCGGATGGAACCGCGATCGAGCCACAGCGTCTGCTTGGTGAGGCGGGTCAGGAAGGTGCGATCATGGCTGATCACGACGAACGCGCCGCCGAAGCGGCCGAGCCAGGCTTCGAGCCATTCGATCGCGGCGAGGTCGAGATGGTTCGTCGGCTCGTCGAGCAGCAGCACCTCGGGCTCCTGTGCCAGCGCGCGGGCGATGGCAGCACGGCGACGCTCGCCGCCGCTGGCCGTGGCCGCCTCGCGGTCGAGATCGATCCCGATCTGGCTGGCTATCGCCTCGACGACATGGGCCGGCGGCGCATCGGCGCCCGCCAGCGCGAAGTCGCGCAGCGTCGCATGCCCCGCCATCGACGGCTCCTGCTCGAGCATGATGACACGGGTGCCGGGCACGATCGTGCGCAGCCCCTCGTCGGAATCGATCTTTCCGGCGAGCAGCTTGAGCAATGTCGTCTTGCCCGCGCCGTTGCGCCCGATCAGGGCCAGCCGGTCGCGCGGCGCGATATTGATGTCGAGACCCCGGAACAGCCAACCGCTGCCCTGCACGACGCCAAGATTCTGATAGGAAAGTATGGGAGCGGACATGTGTCTTACTGATGCAACAGGTGTGGGCTTTCTGCCGAAGCACGAACATTCATGCCCTATTCAAGCCCATGACCCTATGCCTATACCCCATGTCAATGCGTAACCCCGTTGCCGCCCTCTCGCTGGCGTTGCTTTTCGTTGCCGCGTCGCCCGCTTCGGCGGACCGGAATCGCGTGCCCGAACAGGATGCCCTGCGCGCAGGCGTGCAGTCGGGCGAATATCTTCCCTATTCCGAAATGCGCGCCCGCGCGCAGGGTCGCGTCGAGGGCCGCATGATCGGTTCCGAATTCGATCCGGGAACCGGACGCTACCGTTTCAAGTTTCAGCGGGGCGGTTCGGTGATATGGATGGACATGGACGGCCGCACCGGTCGCGAACTGGGTCGCGTCGGCCAATGAACTCGACCCCGGATGGGGTTCTGAAAAGGGGAAGCAATGCGCGTCCTTATCGTCGAGGATGAACCGAATCTGGGGCGCCAGCTGCGCGCCACGCTCGAAGGCGCCGGCTATGCCATCGACCTCGCCACCGACGGCGAGGATGGGCATTTCCTGGGGTCGACCGAAAGCTATGACGCGATCATCCTCGATCTCGGCCTGCCCGAAGTCGACGGCCTGACCGTGCTCGATCGCTGGCGCCGCGAGGGTCGCGATGTTCCCGTGCTGGTGTTGACGGCGCGCGACAGCTGGTCCGACAAGGTCGCGGGGCTCGATGCGGGCGCCGACGACTATCTGACCAAGCCCTTCCAGACCGAAGAGCTGATCGCCCGCCTGCGCGCGCTGATCCGCCGCGCTTCGGGCAACGCCTCGTCCGAACTGACCGCCGGCGATGTGCGCCTCGATACGCGCAGCGGCAAGGTGACGCTGGCTGGCGAGCCGGTGAAGCTGACCGCGCAGGAATATAAGCTGCTCAGCTATCTGCTCCACCACAAGGGCAAGGTCGTCAGCCGCACCGAGCTGATCGAGCATATCTACGATCAGGATTTCGATCGCGACTCCAACACGATCGAAGTCTTCGTCACCCGTATCCGCAAGAAGCTGGGCCAGGATGTGATCACGACCATCCGTGGGCTCGGCTATTCGCTGGATGATCCCGCTTAAGGCGATGCCGGCCGCTTTCAAGGGCTGGCTCTCGCGAGAGGCCGGCCCCCGGCGCCATTCGACCGGCTCCCTTACCCGCCGCATGATCTCGATTGCGGCGCTGTGGATCATCGTCCTGCTCGTCGGCGGGGGCTTTGCCCTCGACCGGGTGCTGAGCGAGGCGATCACCCGCAATTTCGACGGCCAGCTCGAATATGTGCTGAACGCGATGATCGGATCGGCCGAGATCGGCCCCGATGGCGAGGTCCGCTTCAACCGGCCACTCGGCGACCAGCGCTTTCTGGAGCCCTATTCGGGGCTTTACTGGCAAGTCTCCGGGCCGGGTCACGAGCCCTTCCGATCACGCTCGCTGTGGGACCGGGCGCTCCGCCAGGACGCCAAGCATCATGGCCGCGCGCTGCACGTCGACAATAGCGACGAGTTCGATGGCGAGCCGCTGCGCGTGCTCGACCGCGAGATACGCCTGCCCGGCTCGGACACCGAATGGCGCTTCGAGGTCGCCGCCAGTCGCGCCGCGCTCGACGATCAGATAGCGGTGCTGCGGCGAACGCTGGTCCGCTCCTTCGCGATATTGGGGCTCGGCCTGATCATCCTCGCCGCGCTGCAGGCGACCTATGGCCTGTGGCCGCTGCGCAGCCTGCGCCGGGCGGTCGCCTCGGTAAGTTCGGGCATCAGTTCACGGATCGAGGCGCGCTTTCCGAACGAGGTCCAGCCGCTCGTCGACGAGCTCAACGAACTGCTCGCACACAATGAACGGCAGGCCGAGGAGGCGCGGCGCCACGCCGGCAACCTCGCCCATGCCCTGAAGACCCCGCTGACCGTGCTGATGAACGAGGCGACCGCCAACACGCCCGAGCTGGCGGAGACGGTCGTGCGGTCGACGACGATGATGCGGCGGCAGGTCGACCACCATCTCGCCCGCGCCCGCGCGGTCGGACGCCGCGCCAACGCCCAGGCCCGTGCCGAGGTCTGGCCTTCGCTCAAGGCGGTCGAGCGCGCGGTCAACCGGATGCACCGGCACGTCACGGTCGATCTGGCCGGCGACAAGGAGGCGATCGTCCATGTCGAGCGGCAGGACCTCGACGAAATCCTCGGCAATCTGATCGAGAATGCCGCCAAATATGGCCAAGGCCGCGTCTTCGTGACGGTCGGCCGCGTCGTCCGCGACCTGCCGGGCAACCGCAAGGCCGAGCAGGTCGAGATATTGATCGAGGACGACGGCCCCGGCATCCCGGAGGCCGAACGGGGCAAGTTGTTCGAGCGCGGCGCACGGCTCGATACGGGCAAGCCGGGCACGGGCCTAGGCCTCGCCATCGTGCGCGACGTGATCGGCATCTATGGCGGATCGATCAGCCTCGAGGAAAGCGAGGATCTAGGCGGCCTTCAGATTCGCGTGCGGCTGCCCGGCGGCGGAAGCTGAACGCGCGTCAGAGCGCCTTGCCGGCCCGCCCCGCCAGTTCGACCACATATTGCCAGGCGACACGCCCCGAGCGGCTGCCCCGCTGGGTGGCCCATGCGATCGCGTCGAGCGGCTCGAAACCGAGCCCATAGCGGTCGGCATAGCCCTTCACCATCGCGACATAGGCGTCCTGGTCGCAGACGTGGAAGCCGAGGGAGAGGCCGAAACGGTCGGCCAGCGCCAGCTTGTCGTCGACCACGTCGCGCGGATTGATCGCGCTGTCCTGTACCTTCAGGTCGCGCGGCACGATGTGGCGGCGATTGGCGGTGACGTGCAGCCGCGCATTGGCCGGACGCGCTTCGGCCCCACCCTCCAGCATCGAGCGCAGGACGCGTGGGCCATGCCCGCCCGCTTCCTCGTCGAAGCCGAGATCGTCGATGAACAGCAGGAAGGCGCGCGGCACCTCCGCGATCAGCGCGAACAGGCGCGGCAGGTCCTCGATCTTCTCGCCCGCAATTTCGATCAGGGCGATGTCATGCCCTTCGCCGCCCAGATGCCCGACCGCCGCCTTGACCAGCGCCGACTTTCCCGCCCCGCGTGCGCCCCAGAGCAGCACGTCATGCGCCGCCGCCCCCTGCGCCAGCCGCCGCGCATTTTCGAGGAGAGCGGCCTTCTGCGCGTCGATCCCCGTCAGCAGGTCGAGCGGCAACGGCGCAAAGGCCCGTGCCGCCGCCAGCCCATGGTCCCGCCAGACATAAGCCGGGTGCGCCACCGGATCGGCATGCGGCGCCGGCGGCGGCGCGAGGCGTTCGAGGGCGTCGGCGATGCGGCGGAGCGTGTCGGGATCAGTCATGGGAGCGAGATAGCGGTCGGCCCGATCGCATTCCAGCGAAAGCTGGCGCGGTACGCGCGGCGGAGTACTGGAATCGGAGCGCAGGCGCTCACTTGCTGAAGGCACAACGAAAGGGACAACCCAGCCCGGCGTCATTCCTGCGCAGGCGGGAATCCACGGTCACGGGACGTAGTGTTGTCGAACGTACCGCCGTCCGTGGATTCCCGCCTTCGCGGGAATGACGAATGAGGAGGGCTGGCGCGCCTTCACGCTTCCATCCCATATTGCTTGAGCAGATCGTACAACGTCGGCCGGCTGATCCCGAGCATCTTCGCGGCGCTCGAGATATTGCCCTCGCTGCGGGCCAGCGCGCGGCTGATCGCGGTGCGGTCGGCGACTTCGCGGACGGCTTTCAGGTTGAGATAGCCGCCATCCTCGCGTTCGGGTGCGAGATCGAGGTCGTCGGCGGTGACCAGCTTGCCGTCAGCCATGATGACGGCGCGCTTGAGCTTGCTCTCCAGCTCGCGGACATTGCCCGGCCAGCGCCAGCCGTCGATTGCCGCCAGCGCGTCGGGCGCGAAGCCCTTGACCGGCGAGCCCATCTCGCGCGCCAGCCGGCGAAGCAGCGCGCGGGCGATCAGCAGCGCGTCGCCGGGGCGTTCGGCCAATGTCGGGATGCGCACGACGATCTCGGCGAGACGGTAATAGAGATCTTCGCGGAAGCGCCCCTCGCCGATCATCGCTTCGAGATTCTGGTGGGTGGCGCAGACGATGCGCGTGTCGACCGCAATCGCCTTGCGGCTCCCGATCCGTTCGATCACCCGCTCCTGCAGGAAGCGCAGCAGCTTGACCTGCAACGGCAGCGGGATGTCGCCGACCTCGTCGAGGAACAGCGTGCCGCCCTGCGCCAGTTCGATCTTGCCCTCGGTGGTCTTGATCGCCCCGGTGAAGGCCCCCTTCTCATAGCCGAACAGCTCGGCCTCGAGCAGATTCTCCGGGATCGCCGCGCAGTTGATCGCGACGAAGGCCCCGGCGGCGCGCTTGCTCGCCCGGTGGACCATCCGTGCCAGCACTTCCTTGCCGGTGCCGCTGGCGCCGAGCAGCATCACCGACACGTCGGTATTGGCGACCCGCTCGATCGTGCGGACGACCTTGAGCATGGCAGGGTCGTTGGTCAGCAGCCCGCTATCCTCGTCGACGCCCTGCTGCGCCTGGAGCCGGGCATTTTCGCGCTCCAGATCGTGCAACTGGAAGGCACGGGCGACGATCAGGCCCAGTTCGTCGATCTCGACCGGCTTATGATAATAATCATAGGCACCCGCCGCGATCGCCCGCAGCGCGCCTTCGCGCGCGCCATGGCCCGATGCGACGATGACCTTGGTGTCGGGCTTGAGCGAGAGGATGGCGTCGAGCGTCGCGAACCCCTCGCTGGTCCCGTCGGGATCGGGCGGCAGGCCCAGATCGAGGGTGACGACCGCCGGCTCATAATGGCGCAGGGCATCGATCGCGGCCGCCCGCGTCGTCGCAGACACCACTTCATAATCTTCGAACGCCCAGCGCAGCTGCTTCTGCAGCCCCTCGTCATCCTCGACGATCAACAGACGCTGGCGGGGGCTGCTCATGCGCGAGCCTCCTCTTTGTCGGCAGACGGGCCGGTCAGCGGCACCTCGGGCAGCAGGATGGCGAAGCGGCTCCCCTCTCCCTCGCGGCTGTGCACGTCGATCCTTCCGCCCATCGACGCGACAATCTCGCGCGCCTCATAGGTGCCGATACCGAACCCGCCCTGCTTGGTCGACGAAAAGGGGTGAAAAAGGCGGGTGCGGATGAACTCGGGCGCCATGCCGCATCCCTGGTCGACGACCTCGACGACCGCCTGTGCGTCACGGCGCAGCAGACGCACCTCCACCGGTCTTCCCGACGGGCTCGCATCGATCGCATTCTGGACGAGATGGCCCAGCGCCTGGCCGAAGCGGTCGGGATCGACCGAGGCAGAGACGTCGTCCTGGCTGACGATATGGACCCTGGCCGCGTCGACCCGGTCCCTGACCGCCTCCTCCACCAGCATGCGCAGCGCGTGCGGCGCCGGCTCGTCGGGGCGGGCGCGGTGATGTTGCGAGAGGCGGGCCAGCATATCGTTCATCTTGTCGACCGAATTGCGCAGCGTGTCGATCATGTCCGCGCGGAATTCGGGTTTGTCGGCGTGGCGCTCGGCGTTGCGGGCGAGCAGGCTGAGCTGGCTCACCAGATTCTTGATGTCATGCATGATGAAGGCGAAGCGCCGGTTGAACTCGTCGAAGCGGCGTGCGTCCGACAGCGCCTCCTGCCCCCGCGCCTCGGCGAGATAGCTGGCGACCTGTCGCCCGGCGACGCGCAGCAGATCATGATCCTCCTCGTCGAGCAGGCGCGGGGCGGCAGGGCGTTCGAGCAGGACCGCGCCCACCAGCCGGTCGAAGTGGATCAGTGGCACGAGCACCCAGGCGCTCGCCTCACCGCGCATCCATTCGGGAAGCGGCACGGCCGGCAGATCGCCGCCGGGTTCGCCTGCAAGATCGACGATCTCCCCGCGCTCCAGGTGGCTCGTCAGATCGGCGGGCGCGGCATGGAGCGGCGCATCGAGCCCCGGCCAGTTCCACCGCGCCGAGGCCATCAGCCCGCCCTGCTCGGACGCAAGCAGCAACAGCCCGCCGGGCGCATCCAATATGTCGGCCACCGCCTTCACCGTGCGCTCGGCCAGCGCGGGCGCGGCTTCACCGGGCCGGCCAAGCGTCTCGGTGAAGCGCCGCCATTCGACGCGATAATCGTAGCGATGCTGAAACAGGCGACGCGCCATCGCCTTCTTGAGGCGGCGGCGATAACGGCTGGACGGAAAGAGCGAGAGAGCGACGGCCAGTACCGCCGCCGCGATCGTCACCTGCGGCAGCCAGCGCACCGCCGCCACGACCGCGAGCAGCCGGGCCACGAGCAGCATCAACGCAAGATAGGCGCCGCTCAGGACGAGCGTGATCGTCTGGAAACGCGCGCCCCGCGAGACGCGCACGCGGTCGAGCGTGGCGAAGCGTCCCGCCGTGACCAGCAGCGGCGCTATCATCATCAGCACTATGCCGCGCAGCCCGAACAGCCACATCGGCCAGGCGCTCATCAGATAGGCGACGGTCGCCAGATTGAGGTCGAACGTCCAGAGCAGCGCCAGTGCGAGCATCGGCGAGGCGATGCGGATGCGCACCTCGGGCGAGGCCGCCGCATAAAGATTGTGCAGCAGACACAGCCCACCGATCGCGATGAAGGCGCGGATCGACTGATCGGTCAGGAACAGGCCGGTCTGGATGCGCGGGCTGCCGTCGAAGGCCAGCGGCAGCAGCTTCATGACCACGGTCGTCGCGATCAGCCCGCCGAGCAGCACATAGATGGCCAGGATCAGCGGCTGGCGATGCTCGCGCGCCACGGGCGGCTGGAGGGCGAAGAGAAAGCCGAGCCACGCCGCATCGACGAGGCTCTTGGCGACGTTGGCCGTGATGCTCGCCGCACCGTCCTTCGCAACCAGCACACACCAGAGCGCCGTCAGCGCGCCTGCGACCGTGAGCATGACGCGCCGCGCGCCCCCGGTGCGGACGGTCGCCTGCCAGCAGACCAGCGCCGCGAACATGATCGCCGCCAGCGCATGACTCCACTGGATCGTACCGAAGACGAGCGGCGCGGGCAGGGCGTCGGAATAGACGCTGGGCTGGGCCGCCTGCTGGGCCAGCATCGCGGCTTCGAGCCCCCGCGCCATCGCCTAGCGCGCTCCCTCCGCCCAGAGCAGGACGCGGATCGTCTGGAGAATGATCAGCACGTCGAGGAACGGGCTGTAATTCTTGGTATAGTAGAGATCATATTCGAGCTTGTGGCGGGCATCGTCGAGGCTGGCGCCATAGGGATAGTTGATCTGCGCCCAGCCGGTGATGCCGGGCTTCACCATATGCCGCTCGGCGTAGAGGGGGATTTGCTGCTCAAGCTCCTGGACGAACTCGGGCCGTTCCGGGCGCGGCCCGACGAAGCTCATATCCCCCTTCAGCACGGTCCACAGCTGGGGCAGTTCGTCGACCCGGATCAGGCGGATGATCCGGCCGATGCGGGTGACGCGCGGATCGCCCTTCTGCGCCCAGATCGCATTGCCGCCGGCTTCGGCGTCCTGCCGCATCGAGCGCAGTTTCAGGATTTCGAAGGTCTCGCCATAGCGTCCGACGCGGATCTGCCGGTAAAAGGCCGGCCCGGGGCTGTCGATCTTGACGATCAGAGCCGTAAGCAGGATCACCGGCGCCGTGATCAACAGGATCAGCGCACTGACCAGCAGATCGAAGCCGCGCTTCAGCACCGCCGACAATTGCCGCCCGGACGAGAATCCGTCGGAGAAGATCAGCGTCGACGGGCGGACGGTGTCGAGATCGATCCGGCCCATCTCGCGTTCGAGAAAATCGGAAATATCGATGATGTGGACGCCGGTCGTCTTCAGACGCAGCAAAGCGTCGACCGGCACGGTGTTGCGCCGCTCGTCGAGCGCCAGCACCACCTCCTGCGCCTCCACGCGATCGACAAGATCATGCAGGCTGGCGACGTCGGTGCGGATCACGGCGCCCGACACCTGCGCCGGAGCGTCCTGCATGTCGACGCAGCCGACGATCCGAAAGCCCGACCCGACCCGGTGTTCCAGGTCGACGACGCGCTTCCCCCGGCGCCCCGCGCCGAGCAGCAGCACCCGGCGCTTGAACACATCGCCGCTGAAGAAACCGCCGAGGAGCACCCGGACCATCATCAGCAGGACGACCGCCAGCACCATCGAGTAGAGCGAATTGGAGCGCCACAGGGTGAGTTCGGGGAGAATGAAAAAAAGCACCGACATCAGGATGACGCCGAGCGAGATCGCGACGAGCAGGCGCGCGGCGGCAAAGCGCATGTTCTTGACGGATTCGGGCGAATAGCAGCCGACCCCGATCATCGATGCCTGGATGGCCAGCGCGAAGGTGATCAGTTGGGGGGCCCTGTCCCACACCGGCCCCGGAATGCTGCCGATCTGGCGCAGGCGCAGCACCCAGCCGGCTTCGGCCACCAGCAACAGCACCGCAAGGTCGATCACGCACAGCAGGATGACCGGGTAGGCGACATAATGTTTGAACAGCCTCACCATCGCCGATGCCGCACCATCGGTTCAGCCCCCACCTTCATGAAACCCCCTTGCCGCCAGTCCGTTACCTGTCGGATAACGACATCTTCTTCTGGACCATGGAGCCCGTCATTTCCACCACCATAATCACCCCGGTCATCCTCTCGGGTGGATCGGGCACGCGGCTCTGGCCCCTTTCACGGTCGCACCGGCCCAAGCAACTGCTCCCGCTGACCTGCGAGCGGACCATGCTGCAGATGACATCCGACCGCTGCCGCGACGCAGCCCACTTCGCCGCACCGATCATCGTCACCAACGCCCTGCACGCGACCGAGATCGCGCAGCAACTGGCCGAGGAAGCACCGCGCGCGATCATATTGGAACCGGCCGGCCGCAACACGGCGCCCGCCATCGCACTGGCAGCGCTCGAGGTCGCGCCTGAAACGCCGCTTCTGGTGATGCCCAGCGACCATGTGATCGAGGATGTGCCCGCCTTCCATGCAGCTATCGCTGCTGCCCTGCCCCTGGTCGAGCAGGGCTGGCTCATCACCTTCGGCATCACGCCGGACAAACCCGAGACCGGCTATGGCTATATCCGCCGGGGCGAGGCGGTCGCGCCTGGCGTGCAGAAGGTCGACGCCTTCGTCGAAAAGCCGTCGATCGAGCGGGCGAGCGACTATCTGGCCGACGGCAATTATAGCTGGAATGGTGGCATCTTCCTGTTCCGGGCCGATGCCTATCTGGTGGCGCTGGAGCAGTTCGAACCCGAGATGGTCGCCGCCGTCCGCGCCTCGCTGAGCGATGCCGCACGCGAAGGCCGGATGGTGATCCCTGCTGCCGACGCCTTCCTGTCGGCCAAATCGGAATCGATCGATTATGCGGTTATGGAGAAGGCCGATCGCGTGGCGGTCGTGCCGGTCGAGATGGGCTGGTCCGACGTCGGCAGCTGGGACGCGCTCCACGCGCTCGGTACCAGCGACGGATCGGGCAATGTGATCAAGGGCGACGTGCTGGCGATCGATACCGAAGGCTGCCTGCTGCGCAGCGAAGGCCCGGTGATCACGACCGCCGGCGTGCGCGACCTGATCGTGGTGGCGACCCGCGATGCCGTGATGATCCTGCCGCGCGGATCAAGCCAGGAGGTGAAGAAGATCGTCGAGGGGCTGAAAGCCACCGGCCACGCCACGCTCGACATTCCTTTCTGATCAGTCGCCGACGAAGGAGAAGGGCGCCAAGCCGCGCTCGCGCTCGTTGATCGTCACAGCCCTGCCCGCCGGGGGAGCGGCGCGCTGGACGCAATCGGGCCGCTGGCAGTGAGTGCAACCCAGTCCGATCCGTTCCGCGGGCCCGGACAAATCCACGCCGCGGGCAATGGCGAGCGATGTCGCATGCTCCGCCGCGACGCCCACCGCCACAACATGTTCGGCTGCGGGCACGCCCGCCGCGCCGCCATGGTGGCGGACGCTGCGCGCAATGGTGAACCAGCGCGAACCATCTTCGAGTTCGGCCAGTTGATGGAGCAGCCTCCCCGGCTGGCTGAAGCCGTGATGGATGACCCAGAGCGGGCAGCGATGGACCGCATAGACGAGCGCGGCGCCACTGGCACCAGGATAGCCCTTGGACATCTGCCCGGCCCGGTCGATCCGCAGCATGAAGAAGGGAAGCCCGCGCGCGCCGACCCTTTGTAGGGTCGTCAGCCGGTGCGCGACCTGTTCATATCCGGCGCCGAAGCGCCGCTGGAGCAACTGAATATCATAGCCGCTCGCTTCGCAGGCGCGCAGGAAGCGACCATAGGGCATCATCAGGGCCGCCGCGACATAGGATGTCACATGCTGGCGGTAGAGCCGCTCAGCCGGACGGTCGCCGAAGGCCGCGCCTGAGACCAGCGCTTCGATCCCCGCCTTGGCCTCGATCTGGGCGAGCTGGAAGGCCGCCTGGAAAGTTCGCGCCGCCGGATCGAGCAGTTCTGACAGCTGCAATTGCCGCGCGTGCAGGTCGAGCCGACGCAGCCGGTCCGGCATCACGTCGAACGGCAGGATCCGGATCGCCAGCTGGTGACGCACCCGCAATCGCTCGGCGATCGCGCCATAGAGATCACCCGCACCGATACGCAACTCATCGGCCAGCGCTTCCGCCTCGGCGTCGAGATCGGCAAAATGGTTGCGCCAGCGCTCGATCTCCCGCCGAACCTTGGCGACCGGCGAGGGACCATCGGCCTCCATCACGCCGCCCCCCTCGCGCCAGCGGTCGAACAGCCGGGCAAAGGCCTCGGCCGCCCCCGGCGCATTGTCCATCCAAGCCTCCAGCTCGGCGCGATCGACCGAAAGGTCGGCGAACAGCGGATCGCCCAGCCGCCGACGCATCGCTGCAGCACCGCCGCCGGGTTCTTCCTGGCTAAGGCTACGAACATCGAAGTCGAAGAGCTCGGCCAGACGCAGGATAAGGCTCGCTGTCAGCGGACGACGATTGCCTTCGATCAACGCGAGATAGCTGTCGGAAATGCCCAGCATTTCGGCCATCGCCTGTTGAGTCAGGTGCTGATCCCGCCGCAGACGCCGCACCCGTGGTCCGGCGAAGATCCCCTGCTTGGCCATGTTATCGTCCGTAAAATATTTACAAGATTACACAGCCCTTAACGCACCGCCGGACAAACGCACATGAAAATCGTGCCGCCGGGGATGGCGGGCGGGCGCAAACGCCGCCAGAAGACCATCACGTCGAGACGCTGACGGCCATGCCACGCCGCCGTTGCGACACCGAGCTTTTCCTGGGGAGGAAGAGATACGCCCGTCAGGCCCGGCCTGGCGGGCGTAATCCTGTTAGTGAACTATCGATGGCGATTGCGTCGGTAACATATATCGTTCATCACGCGCTCAAGGGGGAATTTCGTAGAAGGACTGAAATGGCTACCGAACCCCCTGCGGGAACCCGTGTGCTGATCGTCGAGGATGAGACGATCATCGCGATGACGGCGGAAGACATGCTCGAGGAAGTCGGCTGCACGACGGTTGCCGTCGCCGCGAACGTCGACGAAGCGCTGGCCCGGGCCGAGGATACCGAATTCGACATCGCCCTGCTCGACCTCAATCTCGGCAGCGAGAACAGCCTGGCCGTTGCCCATGTCCTGAGGGAAAGCGGCCGCCGCTTCCTCTTCGCGACCGGCTATGAAGGCCTGCCACCGGGCAGCGGCTTCGACAATGCACCGGTCATCGCCAAGCCCTATCGGCTCGACCAGCTCGCATCCGCCATCGCCGCAGCCCTCGCCTGAGACGAGGCCTGCGGCAGGCACGGCCTATCCTTTCTTGAGCACGTCCAGCGCCGCCGCCGTCATCGCCTCGACAGCCGTCGAAATGACGGCGTCGGCATCGGGTGCCCAGAAGGGGCTGTGGATCGACGGCAGCTTCGTGACATCGCCCCCGGCGGCCTTCCACTTTTCCTGCGGCACGCCCCCGACCCAGAAGAGCATCGACTGGATCGATTTGTCGGCAAGATAGAATTCGCTGAAATCCTCGCCACCCATTTGCGGCTTGATCATCTTGACCCGCTCCGCACCGAAACGACCGCGGAACAGATCGACCATGTGGGTCGTGACGTCATGGGTGTTGAAGGTGGCGGGGGTGCGCTGGTCCTGCAGCGTTACCACAGGCAGCTTGTCCTCCGGCAGGCCCGCCGCAATCCCCTCCCCCTTGGCGATCCGCGCAATGCCGTCGAGCAGATGCTCGCGCACCTCGGGCGTGTAGGAGCGCACCGTGATCTGCAGCTTCGCCTCGGGCGGGATGATGTTGTGCTTGGTGCCGGCCTGGAAACTGCCCACCGTCACGACACCGGACTCGAGCGGATCTGTTTCACGGGAGATCAGCGTCTGCAGGGTGGTTACGATCCGCGAGCCGAGCACGATCGGGTCCTTGGCCAGATGCGGATAGGCGCCGTGGCCACCAACGCCCTTCACGAGGATGTCGACCGAGTCCACATTCGCCATGATGTAGCCGTCGACGGTTCCGATCGTCCCGGCGGGAAGCGATGCGGAATCGTGAAAGGCGATCACGGTCGATGGCTTGGGAAAGCGGCTGTAAAGCCCGTCCTTGAGCATGGCCCGCGCGCCCGAACCGATCTCCTCGGCCGGCTGCCCGACCATGACGAGCGTCCCCGACCAGCGATCCTTCATCGCGGCCATACGACGGGCAACCCCGATCCAGCTCGCCATATGCGTATCGTGGCCGCACGCATGCATTACACCCGGATTCTGGCTGGCATAGGCAAGCCCGGTCTGTTCGGTAACCGGCAGGCCGTCCATGTCGGCGCGCAGCAGCAGCACCGGCCCCGGACCATTGCGCAGGATCGCGACGACGCCCGTCCCGCCGACGCCGCTCGTGACCTCGAAGCCCGCCTTCTTTGCCTCCGCCGCCATGATGGCGGCGCTGCGTCCCTCCTTGAAGCTCAGCTCCGGATGCATGTGCAGATCGCGATAGATGGCGGTCAGGCCCGGCATGTCGGCCTTGACCGCGTCGGCCAGAGGATCGGCGCGCAGCGGCGTGGCGACCATTGCTGCGCCGGCAGCGAGCAGCGAAATCAATTTGATCATCATACCCCCTTGGGAATCAGTTCGAAGACGTCGATGGTGGATTCCCATCGCGGATAGGGAAAGGCGATGCGCCAGCGCTGCGGCCCGATGCGCTCGACGATGCCGGCCATGTCGCGCTCGGTGTCGCGGCCGTAAGGCAGCGGTCGTGCCTCGTCGCCCAGCGACATCGCGCCGAGGAATATCATGCGGCGGCCTTCGTCGGGATAGATCATACCCACCGGCCGCTGCGATCCATCGAGCTTGGCGAAGCGCAAGCCGGCCGCATCAGCGGTCACCCGGCAGGTGAAATAAGGATAAGCAATATAGTCGAGCAGGCCCTTGGTCTGCGCGCCCAGCTTGATCACGCGGCAGCGATAGTCACCGACAGGCAAAGCCGGGTCGTCGATCGCCATGTCCGGTTGCAGCAACGCGCCCTGCGCCGCGACCTGTTGCGGGTTGCTGCTGCGGGCCTTGTCGAGACCGGCTATCCAGGCGCTGCGCCAGCGGGCGATGCGGTCACGGTCGGCCGCGCTGGCGACGCGTTGCCAGCCGGGTGCGCGGTCGGGGGCCGAGGCGCGGTCGACACCGCCATCCTTGCCGCAGCCCGGCAGCGCGAACAGCACGCAAACAGCCAGACCGAGTCGCGATGACTGCAAGCAATCGTCTCCTCACGCCCCTTGCAAAGCATCAGCCTGCCTGCCCGCGCCATGCTTGGCAAGCCCAGCATTTCAGCGATTTACGCAAAGGTGGGAAGCACGGCCTCCACGATCATTGCGCGGTCCAGCCCCCGTCGATCGAGATGTTGGTGCCCGTGATCGAAGACGCTTCGTCACGGCAGAGATAGAGCGCCATGGCAGCGACCTGCTCGACCGTCACGAACTGCTTGGTCGGCTGCCCCGCGAGCAGAACGTCGTTCATCACCTGTTCGCGCGTCATGTTGCGCGCCCTCATCGTGTCCGGAATCTGGTTTTCGACCAGCGGCGTCCACACATAGCCTGGGCTGATGCAATTGGCGGTGATGCCGAAGGTCGCCGTCTCCAGCGCCACCGTCTTGGTGAAGCCGGCCAGACCATGCTTGGCGGTGACATAGGCCGACTTGAACGGCGACGCTGTCAGCGAGTGCGCCGAAGCCGTCTGAATGATCCGGCCCCATTTGCGCGACTTCATCCAGGGCAGTGCCAGCCGGGTCGTATGAAACGCACTCGTCAGGTTCAGCGCGATGATGAGGTTCCACTTATCGACCGGGAACTCCTCGACCGGAGCGACATGCTGCATGCCGGCGTTGTTGATCAGGATATCGATACCGCCGAAAGCCTTGGCAGCCTCGGCCATCATCGCCTCGATCTGTTCGGCCTTGGTGAGATCATGACCGCTGTAGAGGGCGCCTGCGCCGCTCGCTGCCTCGAGCGCCTTGCGCTCCTGCTCGATCGCGTCAGCATCGCCGAAACCGTTGATGACCACATTCGCGCCCTCGGCAGCGAGGCTCTTGGCATAAGCCAGGCCGATGCCCGAAGTGGAACCGGTGATCAGAGCGGTCTTGCCCTTGAGGAACATGCTAGCGGACTCCTTTGACAGCTTAGGGGGGCAGTTGGAGGGGATATTCAGCGGGTAAGATCGAAGGCGGCGGCGCGGCCGTCATAGATATTGCGCGCGAGCAGTTCGGACCGGCTCATCGTCTCCGCAATGGCGGCGCGGCCGGCCGCGATATGGTCGCGCATCGTCCGCTGAGAAAACTCATAGTCGCGCGAGCCGCCTTCCCAGCGATTGGCACGGTAGATCAGCTGGACGAGGCTCAGGCTGGAACTGCGTGCACGTTCGCGCAGAGCGACGACGTCGGGATCGTCGGCCATATCGGGCGGCAGCTTGTCGAGCAGCCGGCCGATCATCTGCTGGTCCCGTCGGCTTCGGATCAACTGGTCGGATATCTGGCGGGTGCGGCTGGAGAAGCGGATCTCCTTCTCGCGCGCCATGACGTCGAAGATCGTACGTGGAGGTTCGGAGGAGGCCGCAAAAAGGTCGACCTGGAACACCAGCATGTCGCCGGACTGGTTCTCGACGATATGGCTCAGCGGCGTGTTCGAGACGAGCCCCCCGTCCCACCACAGCTTGCCGTCTATCTCGACCGGCGGCAGGCCCGGCGGAAGAGCGCCCGACGCCATGACGTGGCGGGCGTCGATCCGATCGGTGCGGTTGTCGAAATAGCGGAAATTGCCGCTCTCGACCTCGACCGCCCCCACCGAAAAGCGCATCGGCCCGTCGTTGAGCAGGTCCCAGTCGACCAGCGCATCGAGCGTCTCGCGCAATGGCGCGCTGTCATAGACGCTGAGCGCCGCCATCGAGCCGGCCGGCGCGAAGGCCGGTGGAATGAGCCGGGGGCGGAAGAAGCCCGGCACGCCGAAGGTCGCGACCAGCGCGGCTGCGCCTTCATGCAGCGCCTCCCGGCCGAAATCGCCCCCGAAATCACTGCTGAACGGCGCAATGGCCGGAAGCGCCTCGGTGATCCTGTCCCAGAAGGCGTGCAACCTTTCTTGCCTCCGCTCGCACGGATTGCCCGCAATCAGGGCGGCGTTGACCGCGCCGATGGAAATGCCGGCGACCCAATCGATCTCGATCCGGGCGGCATCGAGCGCCTCGAACACGCCGACCTGATAGGCGCCCAGCGCACCACCGCCTTGCAACACCAGCGCCACGCTGTCGGGAAGGGGCAGGCCAGTCGCGGCCTGCCTGGTGGGGTCGGGTTCGGCCATATCGTCATAGTGGGCGCTATGTTGCACCGCATCAAGAGGGACCGTCATCGAACCGCAAGGAAAAGGGGCCGATCCGAAGACCGGCCCCTGCTTCAGTCGCCATGCGACCGGAAAGGCATCAATAGGTGCCGGAAAAAGCCCGGTTGAGGTTGTGCGGACCTTCGTTCCGCTCCTCGTCCTTCCACGCCGCCTGGGCCTGTTCGGCGGTGCGGTTGAGCTTTACCTCGGTCCCGACCTCGGCGATCCAGCTGCAGGGCACCGAATGATGACGACCGCCGGCATCCTTATCGGTCTTGGTCAGCAGGATCCTGTCGCCACGAACATGGTCGACGGTTCCCACATGCGTGCCGTCGGAGCCGACGACTTCCTGATGCTCGCGGACCTGACGAACCGCCGAACGCTGCCCCTGACGCGTCGAGCGCCAGCTGCCGAAATCGCTTTCGAAGCGGCTCTGATTTTCGCGGCGATAGTCGTCATAGTCGCGATCGAGCTCTTCCATCTGGCGGCGGCGCCACTGGCTGTAATTGGGATCCTGTCCCCAACCGTCATGGTCGCGGCCAGCACCGAGACCCCAGCTGCTGGTCGCTCCCGCACCGCGGCCTGCGCCATAGTCCGATCCATAGCCGCTCGAGCCGCCGAGATAACCGCCGCGTGCGCCATAGCCGGAACTCGAGCTGGCGAAGCCACCGCCCGACGGTCCATAGCGCCGTTCGTCCTCGCGCTCGCGGAGCCGCTCGTCCCAGCGCCGCCGACGCTCGGCCTCCTCGTCACCGAACCAGGAGCGAACCTCGTCGCCCGCCCGCTCGAAAAAGCCTCGATCCTCGTCATAGTCGCGCGGCCGCGCATAGCCCCGATCGCCATAGCCGCGATCATAATCGGACCGTCCGCGATAGCCGCGCTCCTCGTCGCGATAGCCATTTCCATAGCGCCGGTCCTGATCGTCCCGATAATAGCGGCTGCTACGTTCGTAACCCATGACATCCTCCTGCTCTGCTGTGATTTTCCCGGGGCTTGCCCGTTGGAAAGGATGTCGCGAAAACGCCTGCCTGGCAGCGACCGTTCCGACACGAGCGGCGGGATGGCAGCGGAAAACGACCGGCGGTTGGTCGCAAGCGTAACGCTTGGAGCGGCGGAAATCCGCGGCCATCGATTTGGCCTGTTGCATCGAACCGCGCCGCCCGCTAGAGGAAGCGCCCGGCGTGCGGGGCTGTAGCTCAGATGGGAGAGCGCTGCAATCGCACTGCAGAGGTCAGGGGTTCGATTCCCCTCAGCTCCACCACCCCACGCCGTTGATTTCTCATCATTGTTTTCACGCCGCAGCGGCATTCTGCGCATTACGCAGCGCGTTTGGTATCGCACTGGTATCGCAAATGCGCGTCGGTGTACTTCCCGACCTCAGCCCAAAATGCCTCCGTCGAATCTATGAACTCCCTCAGATACTCTGGCCGCAAGTGCGTGTAGTTGGCGCCAGAGCCCCTCTCGCTGCTATGGCCTGCTGCGGCGTCAATCTGAGCTTGAGGAACTCCTCTTCGCTGGTGCCACGTGTGGATCGTGTGGCGCAACGTGTTCGGCGTGCCAATGCCGACCATTTTCGGACGCATCTCGGTTTCACCAAGTTTCTTCCGCGGAGGCAGCCATATGGGCTGGCCATCTTTGTCGTTGGCCTGCCTCGCAATCTTAAGACGCGGGGTCGCCATCTGCGCCGCGATAAGACAAGCTTCGAATGCCCTGCTGATGTCGAACGTGTCGCGCTCCAGGAACGCCGGACCGCCTTCCGCTCTTTTTGCCGGCGCGATCGGCACGCGGTATCGAATGACTTTGCCGCTAAGCCCCTCCAGCCAAGGCGCTAGGGTTGGCGCGATTGGCACGATCGATCGGCGCTTGCGGGTCTGTTCTCGGCCGGGAGCGTTGAAGAAGATCAGACCGTCACGAATCTGGTCCGCTTCGAGTTCCAGAATTGCTTCAGAACGACCGTGCGTGCTCAGGTGGATCATGGCGTAAAGATGGACGTGCCGCCGTTCCGGCAGAGCAAATGCGGCATCGAGGATCGCCGCTACCTGTTCCGGGCTATACTCGAGTTCACGATGTCGCTTGCTTCCCTTGACCTCGGCGATTCGGGGACCGTGCGATAACAACTCCTCCCGAATAGCCCAATTAATCGGCCCTCGCAGGGCAGCTAAGTCGCGACTGATGGTCGGGGTGCTGACGCCCTGAGCCTTACGCCACTGAACGAAATCGTTCACAACAGCTCTATTGATCGCTGAAACGACCAGAGGTCCGTTCAGGAGCCCGCGAGCACGACGATCATCAAAAAATTGCTGAAGGACTAGCACGGAGTCAGCATAGCGTCGTCCATTGGCAAGCTGAGCGACATGTTCGGCCAGCCACTTACGAGTGATGTCGTCGATCAGCACATTATC
>NZ_JAGMXV010000079.1 GCF_018006725.1 Rhizorhabdus sp. | reverse complement strand
GTCACGAACACGGATCGGCTCAAAAATCGTGACCAACTTATACCCCTACTGGATGACCATCTGGTACGGGAGACGACCCAGTATTGGATTTCTATTCTGGAGCCCGTGGGGGTCCCTTGTGCGCCTATCAATCGACTGGATGAGGTGTTTGCTCACCCACAAGTGATCCATCGGGAGATGCAGATCAAGCTTCCCCACTCTGCCGGCACAACAGCCCCTCTCGTTGCAAACCCGATCAAGTTTTCCGGGACGAAGATAGAATATACAAAAAGCCCGCCACGACGAGGCGAAGATACGGCGTACATTCTCAAATCCGTACTGAAGTACGACTCGGCAGCAATTCAAAATCTAAATGAGCGGCAGATTATCGATATTGGAACCTCCTGAGCGCGGTTAGGGGCCCAGAGCCCATATCGCGCGTTGGACCATCGCCTTTTCTGGCTGGACAGCGGATTCGGGAGCTAGCAGCAGAACGAGGCATCCTGCGCTGAAAAGCAGGATTGCAATTCTCCAGGATGGAAACATGAGATGACCTCTCCATTGACGGCCAATCTCTGGTCACTATAAATGGTCCTACCAGATTGGTAGGATAGACTAGGGTTCGGAAGTGCCTTTTGCAAGTCTCAAACCGCAATCTGGACTTGGCGGTTTTGGTCGTTGCACGAACAAGCCGTTCGCCGGCTTTGACAAAAATAGGGGATGGAAATGAAGCTCTCGGGATATGATTATGTCATCGTCGGCGCAGGATCGGCAGGGTGCGTGCTTGCCGCACGATTGAGCGAAGATCCCAACGTGAAGGTGTTGCTGCTTGAGGCTGGATCTCCTGCTTCTTCAATCTTTGTTCATATGCCCGCAGGCATTCGCGTGCTCTATACGAGTCCAAAACACAACTGGCAGTTTTGGACTGAACCTCAATCCGGACTAAATAACCGCAAAATCTACATTCCCCGCGGCAAGGTTGTGGGAGGATCATCTGCCATCAACTCTATGATAGCGATCCGGGGAAACCCCGCAGATTACGATGCGTGGGCGGCGCAGGGCCTGCCGGAATGGGGATACGAAAGCCTTCGCCCCTATTTGAGGAAGATCGAGGACGCCAGCGGAGTTACGTCCCAGCACAATCAAGACAGAGGCTATTCTGGTCCTATCCGCTTGTCTTACGGCACCTTGCAACATCCAATCTCGAAAGCCTTCATTGAAAGCGCCAAGTCAGCCGGCCTGCCCGAGAACAACGGATTCAATGGCCCATCTCAGATCGGCGCGGGCTTCTACGAACTCACCATCGCGGATGGCAAACGCTCCGGAGCATTCAAGTTTCTCGATCAAGGAAAGGGGCGGAGCAATCTGACCATCATGGCCAACTGCCAGGTTCGGAGGCTGGCGTTGGAGGGTACGCGCGTTCGGGGCGTCGTGATTGAGAAAGGCGGACGTGAGGTAATCATCCCCGCGGAGCGCGAGGTATTGCTGACGTCCGGCGCGATCTGCTCACCACAATTGTTGATGCTGTCGGGAATTGGACCCGCCGAACATCTGCGATCGCTCGGCATCAAGCCCGTGATCGATTCCGCAGGCGTCGGCAGCAACTTGCAGGATCACCTCGATTGCGCAATCCGGCTGGAGGCATCCCAACCCATCACACTGACTCCGTATCTCGGATTAATCCGAGGTGGCTTAGCGGGCGCGCGATATATGTTCCGCGGCACGGGTCCCGCCACCTCCCAAGGCGTTGAAGCTGGAGCGTTCTGGGGTCCCGATAAACATTCGCAGTGGCCCGAGTGGCAGGCTCATCTCATCGTCGCGCTTCGAAATCCGCCGCCGGGCGAGCGTGTACCGCACGGCTTTGGCATTCGCGTTTGCCAGCTTCGTCCGAAAAGCCGCGGAACATTGCGACTGCGTTCGGCAAATCCGTTGGACATGCCCGCTATCGATCCACGCTTTCTGTCGGACGAGAGCGATTTCGTCAGCATGCAAGAGAGCGTTAGACAGATGTGCGATATTATCGATCAGCCTGCGCTCCAAAAGCTCATTAAGCGGAAGCTCGATCCCGATGCCTTTAAGAGCCCGGAGTCGCGCAAGAAGTGGATACGAGCACGCGCAGAAACGATCTACCACCCCGTCGGAACCTGCCGTATGGGCGAAGATCGCGACGCCGTCGTCGATGGCAAGCTGCGGGTTCGAGGCGTCGACAATCTACGCGTTATCGATGGCTCACTTATGCCGACCGTGATTAGCGGAAACACCAATCTGCCGATTATGGCTATGGCGGAGAAAGCTGCAGAGTTGATTGCGGGGAAGTGACCCAATGTTCTCTCCTCAATGGCAGGAACAGTCTGAAACCTTGCCTTTCATCACACAGGCTATCACTTGATTTCCCGTGATCCCGCTCGTCGTCGGCGGTCTGACGCGAAGGCGTCAGTAAATGGCAGCAAGCGCCGAAGTGCGCCCTCCCTAGACTGCCCGAGGTCCGATGACGGGT
The DNA here is from genome assembly GCF_018006725.1 of Rhizorhabdus sp. Taxonomy (GTDB): domain Bacteria; phylum Pseudomonadota; class Alphaproteobacteria; order Sphingomonadales; family Sphingomonadaceae; genus Rhizorhabdus. The sequence continues at coordinate 16,819 of NZ_JAGMXV010000079.1, read as the reverse complement.
CCCGGGCTCCTTTTATGGATTTGATTACCCTTTTGGACGTCAGCCGCAATTGTCAACGACGTCCGTGCTGCTCTGATTGTTTGATAAGGAAGGTCTAACTGGGACAGCCGTGCCAGAGATCAGGTGCGGACGCCACCTAAGCCTAGTAAATCTCTGCCTCAATCGTCCCGCTCAGTTCAACGGTTTATCGGAGGAATTGCTGGCTACTCTGAAGGAGGAGCTTGCGCTGATCGCAGCCGATCCGTCGGTCCGCTGCGTGGTTCTGTCAGCCGCCGGCAAGGCGTTCTGCGCCGGGCACGATCTGCGACAAATGCGAGCCAACCCGCGTCTTGATTACTACAGGCAGCTTTTTGCGCGCTGCACCGACGCAATGCAGACGATTATCGCACTGCCAATTCCGGTCATTGCCCGTGTCCATGGCTTAGCCACCGCTGCCGGCTGCCAACTTGTAGCTAGTTGCGATTTGGCCGTAGCTCGGATGAGGCGCGCTTCGCTGTCTCTGGAATCAATGTCGGGTTGTTCTGTTCCACACCGGCGGTAGCCCTTTCGCGCAACGTGCCAACCAAGCGGGCATTCGAGATGCTTGTGACTGCACGATTCATTGATCCGGCGACCGCCGAGGAATGGGGCTTGATCAATCGCGCGGTTCCCGCTGCCGAACTTGACACCGCGATAGAGGATCTGGCGAAGGTGATCATCGCCAAAAGCCCCGCTGCGATTCGTCACGGAAAAGCGATGTTCTATGCTCAGCACGAGCGCACTCGCGCCGCAGCCTATGCGTTGGCGAGCGAGGTCATGGCGCAGAACATGATGGAGGAAGATGCAGGGGAAGGCATTGATGCCTTCCTCGATAAGCGTCTCTCTTCATCGAAAAGCTAAAGTGCTATAACTCCTGGATCGATGGCTGCAAGCGCGAAGTTCTCGTGATGCTCAGGCGATCCACGAAAGCTGTCAGAGTTGACGCCCAAGGCGACGACGGCGTGCCTTTCGGCCGCTCGCCTATCGTTCTTATTCGCTTTACAACAGAATTGTCCGCGAACTGCTTGAGACCCGCGATAACCCGCGCGTATCTGCGAAACAAGCGGTCGGCACTATCATTGCTGCAATTCACGGCATCGTCACCTTTCCAAAGCATACGCGCACGATGGATTGGATTGATACGCTCGTCATAGCGGAACATGCCATAGATGCTTTACTGCATTCCTGGCGCACAGGGGAGCACGTCCCTTAGTTCAGACGAGTTTCTACCGCACGTTCGAAAAGCACGGCGTTAGGAAGGAAGCTCACATTAACCGCATATGCGCTGGCTAACCTACGCAGTTGGCATAGAAACAAGTTACTCACCGGCAGTCTTCTGGCACTTCTTGCCTGAGCCGTGGCCCGTTTGCGAGCCGCCGGCCGAGTGCCTCTAGGAATCTATCATAACGCTCGCCGCCCTTGGCACGCGCCGACGCCTGCGCGACTTCCGGCAAAGACGCGGTCGATGTCAGCCAGGCGCGAATGAAAATGGCGAAGGCTTCGTTGGCGATGCCAATGTCGCGCTCCAGACGCTGAATGTTGCGATCAATCCGATCGAGACGCTTGGCCAAGGCGGCCTCCCGGCGCTCATCAGCGTCGGGTGACAGGAATGAGGCGATGGCAGCTTCGGCGATCATCGAGCGCGACTGCTCGCGGCGACCCGCGTGGTCGGCCAAGCGATGCGAGAGGTTCGGATCGAGATAGATCGATAGCCGCTTCTTCCTCCCGGACGGTGGCGCGATGTCGGACTGCTGCGTCATGACTTACAACTCCATGCCGTCGCCGGGGTCCAGAGCAATCCGCCGCGCTATCAACCGCATGTCGCGTGCCAGCGCACGATTGGCGACAACCTCGCGCTCCGACTCGTCGGCATCGGGATCGAACTCGTTGGTGGCGGTCGCCATCGGTTCCGGTGCGATATCCTTATGCCGCTCGAGCCCAGGTTCGCGGCGGAGACCGGCATTTGCAGGATCGTCGTCCGGCTTGGCCGCGCCATTTGGTACGGTCGCAGCTTCCGGTGTGACGATGCTCTTGCTCGTTGGCACGGCGACGGGCTTCAACGCAGACCAGTCGTTGCGTTTCGGGGCGAAGCCCGCTTTTGGGTCTTTTGGAACAGGCAGCAGCCGATCCTTGAACCTCCGATCATCATAATACCGTGCCTTCTTGGCGCGGACCGGCGGAACGCCCGCGACCATGACGATCTCGTCGTCGGGCGGAAGTTGCATCACTTCCCCGGCCGTGAGCAGCGGCCGCGCCGTCTCGGAGCGGGAGATCATCAGATGGCCAAGCCAGGGCGCGAGACGGTGGCCGGCATAGTTCTGCATGGCGCGCATCTCGGTCGCGGTGCCGAGCGCATCGCTGACTCTTTTCGCCGTCCTCTCGTCATTGGTCGCAAAGCTGACCCTGACGTGGCAATTGTCCAGGATGGAATTGTTCTGGCCGTAGGCTTTCTCGATCTGGTTCAAGGACTGAGCAATGAGAAATGCCTTGATCTGATAGCCGGCCATGAAAGCAAGCGCGCTCTCGAAGAAGTCGAGTCGGCCGAGCGCCGGAAACTCGTCGAGCATCAGCAACAGCCGATGTCTCCGGCCCTTCGCGTGCAAGTCCTCGGTCAGCCGGCGACCGATCTGATTGAGCACGAGACGCACAAGCGGCTTCGTCCTGCTGATGTCGGAAGGTGGCACCACGAGATAGAGCGTCGTGGGTTTCTCACCAGACACGAGATCCGCGATCCGCCAATCGCAGCGGGCAGTGACGGCCGCGACGACGGGATCGCGATACAGGCCGAGGAATGACATGGCAGTTGAGAGCACGCCCGACCTTTCGTTATCGGACTTGTTGAGCAACTCGCGCGCCGCGCTGGCGATGACGGGATGCGGCCCCTTCTCGCCGAGATGCGGCGTCGTCATCATGGCGGACAATGTCGCCTCGATCGGCCGGCGCGGATCGGACAGGAAGGCCGCGACACCGGCGAGTGTCTTGTCATTCTCGGCGTAGAGCACATGGAGGATCGCGCCGACCAGGAGCGAATGGGATGTCTTCTCCCAATGATTGCGCTTCTCCAACGAACCTTCCGGATCGACCAGTACATCGGCGACGTTCTGAACGTCCCGCACCTCCCACTCGCCTTTCCGCACCTCGAGCAGCGGATTGTAGGCGGCCGAGTCGGCGTTGGTGGGATCGAACAACAACACACGACCGAAGCGGGCGCGCAGGCCCGCCGTCAATTCCCAGTTCTCTCCCTTGATGTCATGCACGATCGACGAGCCCGGCCAGGTCAGCAACGTCGGCACGACAAGACCGACGCCTTTGCCGGATCGTGTCGGCGCAAAGCACAGGACATGCTCGGCGCCGTCGTGTCGCAGATAGGCTCGGTCAAGCCGGCCGAGAACGACACCATCGTCGCCGAGAAGACCCGCGGACTGGACCTCATCCGGCTCGGCCCAGCGAGCCGAGCCGAAGGTACGCACGTCCTTGGCTTCGCGCGCCCGGTAAATCGACATGAGGATGGCGACAGCGATCGCGACGAGTCCACCCGAAGCCGCAATACCGGCGCCCTCCAGAAAGACGTGTGGCGCGTAAGCATCGAAAAAGAACCACCACCAGAAGAAAGCCGGCGCCGGATAGATCGGCAAGCCGACCAGCGCGAACCAGGGTGAGCCGAGCTGTGGCTGAAAGCCGAGCCGCCACGCAACCCACTGCGTCGCGGCCCAGACCGCGAGCAGCACGATCGCGAACACGACGCAGATCTGGCCCCACACGACTCGACTGGCTGACACAGCGAGCAAATCTCCCTGCACGTTGCAATATTCCGTAGAAGAGCAAGGAGTGCGGAGATTTCAACTGCGCCTGTGTCAGTTATCGTAGAACAGCGTAGGTGATCGAAAAAAGACTTGCGGCGTGCGGAAAATCGTCAACATTGGACATAGCGATCAGCGACCCCCATCAAATCCCATCTGCCAGAAGTCGGCTTCGAGTCGCGACGCCTTGCCGAACAGCGCTGCGAGTTCATTGAAGCGCCGTTCGGTCATCGCCCGCGCGGCCAGGTCATCGAGATGGCGTCGCGCCTTGGCCGCAACAGCCTGATAGGCATCGCCTGCATATTCGGCGATCCATTCGCGATAGGGATGGTCGCCGAGCGCGTCGACTCCCTCTGGCACCAGGTGGCGGCCGATCTCCGCATAACCAATGACGCACGGGGCGAGCGCGACATGCAAGTCGAGCAGGTCGCCGGCCGCGCCGCAATCCAGCACGAAACGGGTATAGGCGATCGTCGCCTGATGCTCGGGCGCGGCTTCGATGTCCTGCGGTGACAGCCCCCAGCGGCCGCACAGCCGTACATGAAGATCCATTTCGTCGAGGATGGCCGCCACCCCCGCCTGCGCCGCTTTCATGTCCGCCAGCGTGCGGCTCTTGTAGGTCGCGAGCGCATAAGCGCGGGCGAACTGGATCAGGAACAGATAGTCCTGCACGAGATAGGTTCGGAACGCCGCCTGCGGCAGCGTGCCAGCGCCCATCTGGCGGACGAAGTCGTGGTCGACGTAGCTCTGCCAGTCGTCTGCTGTGGCTGCTTTCAGCCGGTCGAAGACGTCCATCGCTCAACTCTCACTTTCGCAGGAAGCCCTTGAGCAGCGGCCGCTAACATGCCGGCCGGATCATCGACATGTGAGACCGGATCAATCCTGCCAAGGGTTGACTACGACAACGCCCGTGCCCTCGAAATCCCGGACGTTGCGCGTCGCCACGGTCAAGCCGTGGACAAGCGCCGTCGCGGCGATCAGCGCGTCGACCTCGTTGCGCCGGTCGGGAATATGCAGATGCGCGCAGCGCATCGCAATCTGGTCATCAATGGGCAGGATGCGTCCGGCGAACTCCGGCCGGACATGATTGTCCAGCCAGGCGCGCAGGCGCGCGCCCTGCGCGGCGTCGCGACGCTGGATGCCGAGCACGCCGCGTTCCAACTCAAGGATGGTGATTGCCGAGATGAAGAAGCTCTCGGCGTCCTCGGTATCGACCCATGCTGCGACCCTGGCATCGGCCTTTCCGTCGCCGATCTTGCGCAGTTCAGAAACCACGTTGGTGTCGAGCAGATAATTCAAGACAGATCGACCCCGCGCGGCGCGATCTCGACACGCGGCGGATCAAAGTCGATGTCCGACAGGCCCGGCATGGCGAGGGCTTGGGTCAAACGGCAGCGCTTGCCGCTGAGGCGGCAGAACTCGTCATAAGTCATCAGCACATGGGAGGGCTTGCCCCGGTCGGTGATGACGACCGGGCCGTCTTGTGCGGCCTTCTTGGCGCTGCTGACGTCATGATTCAGCTCGCGGCTGGAAAGAGTGGTGATGGTCACGACGCACCTCCATGTAGGCAAGTACCTACATAGGCCAGGCCAGTCTGGATTTCAAGATCAAACCGCTGGGCAGCGACCATGCCCATCCGCCACGGGTCCGCGCACCCTAGCCTTCACAGCCCGAGCCCCCGTTTGCGACCAAACGACCAATCGACGCCGCCATCGGCGCGGGCCACCCCGGAAATATGCCGCCCGATATGTTTCTCGATCGACGGGGTCCATGGCACCAGCTTGAAGCCGAGGCCGTCGTCGATCATGGCGAAGCGGCCAGACGCGAGTGCAAAGCGCCGGCTGTACGTGCCGGCGACAAATTCACCTTCAGCAGATTTCTGGAATGGCATACCGGTCTCGGCCGCGAGCGTGTCGCCGAGCGCGTCCAGCTCGCGTTGCCGGAGCGTACCGATCAGGTTCCGGTTGAATAGGATGCGCTCGCCATCGCGCCGCGCCATGCCATCCTGAATCAGATGTGCGGCGCGGGCCTCCATCGTCTGCTTCACCTCCAGACCGAAGCCGCCGCCAAGATCAACGGGGTCGCGAGCGACTAGCTGGCGGTCGAGCCAGGTCGCGCCGTTCGCCGTCGCCTGCGCCTCGATGGAGAGGTCGGATCGGACCGCCAGTGCGACACGGCGCTCGCCTTTCGCGTCCTCGAAGGATCGCAATTCCACGATCGAGCCCGGCGCGCTGTCGCCGGCCGACTCGATGTCCTGGAGCTTGATGTGGTGGGTGCGGCCGTCGACGCCGTCCACCACGGCATAGGCCGTCCCAACCAATTCGTTGTCGAGGCCGCGTTCGACCAGCCGGCCGATGATCGGGGCGCCATGCGCCTCGCCGGCCAGGACATAGTCGGCCGCGCCACGTGCGATGCCCTGCTCGTCGAGGGCGCGGTGCATCCGCTTGATGATGTCGTTGCGCTGGCCGAGGTCGCGCAACGTCGATTCCGCCTCCTTGGCGATGATCCACTGACCGGAGCCGATGGTCTCGGCAAGGCCGAGGTGTTCGAGGTGGCGCAGGCGTCCGACCTTTTGCGTCAGGTATGCGTCGGGCTGCCGGTCCGGTGACGGCGCCACGTCGATGACGCCCTGCTCGTTGGCGTCGCGGACAAGCTGGCGGTCAAGCTGGGTCCAGCGCTCGGCCTCGACCTGACGGCTCAGCGCGCGGCTGATGTCGAGATCGGTGCGCGGTCCAAGTTCCTGGGTGATGAGATCCTGCGCACGATCGCGCATCCCGCTCTTGATGTAGTCGCGGTCGATCACGAGGTCGCGACCATCATCGGCGCGGCCGCGCACGATGACATGGACGTGGGGGTTGTCGGTGTTCCAGTGATCGACCGCAACCCATTCGAGTTTCGTGCCGAGATCCTTTTCGGCCTGCGCCATCAGTTCGCGGGTGAACCGCTTCAGATCCTCCATATCGCTCGCGTCTTCGGGCGAGACGATGAAGCGGAAGTGGTGCCGGTCGTCCTTGCAGCGCTCGGTGAACTCCTTGACGTTGGCGTCGTCGGTCTCCGGGCCGAACATCTTCGCGCGCTCGCCGTCACGGGTGACGCCATCACGGCGGAGATAGTTGAGATGACGGGCGAGCGGACCGCGCGGACTCTTGTTGCGGACCACGAGCGCCTTGACGGTGCAGAATCGCGTGCGGCTGGTGATGAAGCGATTGGCGCGGATGCTTGCGACGCGGCCGCGCGCGAAATGCGGGCCGCGGCCCGCGGTGATCTTGCCGGAGCGCGAGATGCGGCCGCCGGCCCTCTGCGCGGCGGCGAGCGCCTGAGCGACAAAAGGCAAGGCGCGCTGCGCTCGCGATGAGCGGATGCGCCCTGGGCGAACATGGAAATCGTCATCGCGTGTCATAGCTGAACTCGCGATGTGCGATATTCACTGAAATCATTCGCGAAAATAAAGACGCGCACATCGTGACGACGATCCACGATGTGCAAAAAATCGGAAAAAGCAGAAGCAAAACAACCGACCGTCCAAGCCGCGATGTGCGGCTTTTTATCTTGCCTTCCCACAGTTGTTGCCTGGCCTGACCCGCTGCCCTCCGCCATCTCTACGATTGCGCACGCCGTGAAGCGTGGAAACTCGATGCTCATCGCTGTTCTCCATCTGCGCGCAGTCTTCGCACGAAGAGGCCATCGGACGGTGGCATGAGCGCCGACAGATCGACGATCGAAGGCGCGCTCGATGGTCGACCGGAAGGACGATCGACCGCCCCGAACTCGCCATCATGGTGGACACTAGATCGCACGACGAAGATCGGCCCAAGCGACCAGGATTTGCGCGAGGCGGCGCCGGCCAAGCGCATCACAGGGACCTTGCCGTCGATCATCGCCGCGATCTTCGCGACGTAAGCGACAGTCTCGGCCGGCAGTGCGCGGCCGCTCGCAAGGTGCGCATCATAGCGCCTCGGACCTGCGTTATAAGCGGCGAGCATCGCGGCCATCGAGCCATAGCGATCGTGCATTTCGCGGAGATAGGCCGCGCCGGCCAGAATGTTGGCGCGCGGCTGCCAAGGGTCGTGGCCGAGACCGTAACGCCTGCGCAGCTCGTTCCATGTCTTCGGCATGATCTGCATCAGGCCCATCGCGCCCTTGGGCGATCGTGCGGTCCTATTCCCCGTGCTTTCGACGGCCATGACCGCGCGTATCCAGCGCTCGGGAATGGCGAAGCGTTTGGCCGCCTCGGCGATGTGCGCGGCCCACGGATCGCGCGATGGAGCAGCGGACTTTACGCGCGTCGCAGGAGACGCAAACGGCGGCTCCGCAGTCGCGTCCGCTGTCGAGCACGCGATCACGGAACATGCGGACAGCATGACGATGATCGACGACAGCGTGGCGCGAAAGCCGCCGTCCCGAACCGCCATCAGCTTGCCATCGTGCTCGCTTCGCTCAAGGGCAAGGCTGCGCCGCCGGCTGGCGTTTTCCGGACGGGCATCGTCCGACGACATGCCGCGCACCCGGAAAACTGACCGACGCCCCTGACCTGCGCTGCGCGCGACGGCCGCGCTGTGAGCGATCGGGTCGAGGGGATTGATGGGCGCTCGATCGATCAAGGGGATTGCAGGAGAACGGTCGCGCGAGCGCCGGCACCGCATAGCCGTCACCCCTCGCCTTCCTGTTTCTTCCGCCGCGTCCAGAGCAGGTTCCACACATCTTTCTTGGTGTCGGACTCGAACAGGCGAGCGCGGATGGGTTGGTTCAAGATCGGATCGTCGATGGTTACGGAGAGGTACGCACCGGCACGGTCGCCGGTGCGATCCCAGGCCGCGCCAACTTCCATGCCGTTACAGAAGACGCGATGGTTTGGCGCATTCTCGGTGTCGGATTCATCGATCGGAAGAATGGACACCTCGGCGTCGAAAACGAGTGTGCGTACGCGGCCGAAGAAGCCATCTTCCTTGCGGGTGAACGCTCCAATCTGAGTCATTGCAATGATCCTCATCTGGTTGGAGAAGCGAGCCATTACGGCTCGTCGGAGACCGGCGCACGGAGGAATTCCGCGGCCGGATCGGCGGCACCGGTGGTCCAGACGGGAATGGCGCGACCGATGATGGTGGTGATGGGAAGCGGCCCGAAGTAGCGGCTGTCGAAGCTGTCGGAGCTGTCCCAATTCATGAAAAAGGCTTCGCCGTCATGAAGCGTGCGGCAGCCTTGCCAGTCGGGCAGCGGTCGGCCGCGCGTGTCGCGCGCGAGCGCCTGTCCGTAGATTCCGTCATAGGCGATGATGGCGCTGCCGCGCCGGCAGATCGTCGTGCCGCCGAGCGCCAGGACCCGCTTGATGAGAGGCAGGCCGCGCGGCAGATAGCGACGTTCGTCGAGAAATGCCGCCAGCTCCGCGGGCGGCATGACGACGGCGAGATCGGTGACGTCGACCTGGTCGCCGGGAACGATGCGGTAGAGCCCGATCGGCACGCTCGTGGATGCGTTCCAGATGAACCGGATGTCCGGCCGGCTCCAGGCCGGCACGACGATCAAAGCTGCGCCAGCAAGCATCGACAGCAACGTCATGTGGCGCCAGATCATGGCGAAACCTCGCGCCGCAACAGCCAGGCGCGGTGCTGCTCGGGGCTGTAGATGCGGAACGGTTCGTTGACGCTGATGCGATGGTTGAGATGCCGCCAGTGTTCTGGCGCAACGTCAGCGGGATCGATATCGAGCGCTTCGATCGCGTCGATCGCGGCCAGCACGCGCTGCACCTTCGGCCATCCGCTGATCCGCAACAGGATGTCGCCGCCGGGGCGCACGAACGGCAGCGTCTGATACGGCTCGCCGGTCGTCACGGTGCGCAGGATGTCGATCCGCGAGATGATCGTGCCGTATTCATTGGCCGCCCAACGGACGAAGGCGAAGATACTTCCGGGCACGAAACTGACGATGCGTCGATGGCGGTCGAGACGCTGTTCGTCGACGATGTGCCCGAAGCGGATACGGTGCTCGATGCGCTTTTCGCGCCACGTCAGTTCGACCAGCGTGTGGTCGGTTGGTCCGCTCGCGCGCAGGTCTGCCGTCATGGCCGCAACCCTCGGACGAAGCGCGACACGATGATGTTAAGGCAGTCGCAACCGATCGGACGTGCGATAGTCCCGCGTCCACAATTCCGCGAGGTGGCGTGCCGCGTTAGCAAAAGTCCGAAGGACTTTGAGTTAGGAAAGTTAGAGGGGGACAAATCCGCCTTGTCGCGCCAGACAGTTAAGAGGCGCGCGCGTTCCCAATAGTACGGGACTCGCGTTCCTGATAGTACGGGTGTCGGCGTTCCCAATAGTACGGGTCCATCCACACCTTTTGCACCGGCGCGTGCCATGTTCATCGCACGCCTCCCTGCCGCTGGAGCGGCGCAACGGTGCAGTCGGAACCCGCGGGCCGGAAGATCAGGCGCTGCCGGCCGTCGGGATCGTCGATCAGTGTCAGGTGGTAGCCGGGCAACGGCTGGCGCTGGACGATGGCGCGCAGCTCGAACCGGAAACGGCGCAGCGGCGACAGGCTGCCGGACTTCAGATGCAGGTGCGGGAGATCGAAGCTCCAGCCGTGCGTCTGCCGGCCGCCATGCTTGCGCACGAGGCGATACAGCCAGCGCTCGAGCCCGCCGGTCAGGTGGAAATAGGCACGGTCAATGGTGAGGATCAGCGCGTCGTCGAGAACGCCGGCATAGAACCAGTCCGGCAGGATCAATTCGATCCCGAGCGGTCGGCCGGTCGCGTCGAGACGTTCTTTCCATTCGTTGATCCACGAGAAGCGGTGCCGCCGCCGCTCGGACGGCTGGCGGATCGAGGTGACGACGGTGGTGGATTGCAGCCGGTCGAGCGCCGCCTTCAGGCGGTCGTAGCTCAGGCCGGAATCGCTGCGGCCGACGAAGGTGAGGATCTCATACGGTGTGGCGGCCATCAGGCGCGACGTGCGCAGCCCGCGGTCGCGCGCGTCGACGATCTGGCTGGCGGCCCAGATCAGCACGTCGGCGTCCCAGATCGTGGCCATGCCGTGCTCCGCGGTCGCTTCGACGCGGATCGATACCTCGCCCATGCGGAAGTCGATCGGCGTCACACGACGCACTTTGGCGAGGGAAAAGAACGGCCAGGACATCAAGTCCTGCGCGTCGCGGGCAGCGATGTCACCGGCGCGCGCCCGGAAGAGTTCGAGTTGCTGACTGTCGTATGAGCGGCTCGCCGACATAGCGATGCTCAGCGCGCAGTGCCGGCCGCATGACCAGCCGCGGATTCCGAAGTAGACTGCCGCGCGCAACCGTCAACCCATGCCTCAAGATCGGCGACGGCGTAGACCACGCGGCCGCCGAGCTTGTGATAGACCGGCCCGGTGCCGTCGCAGCGGTGTTTCTCCAACGTGCGAGGAGACAGATCGAGCAAGCGCGCAGCCTCGGGCGTTCGCACGAAACGCGGCCAATTCTTATCGGTCTTCTCCAGCATTGCGGACCTCCGTCGCAGCCGCCATCACGGCGGCGAGTCGGGTGCGACGATGGCGAAAAATTCGCGGCTCGGAGGAGTGACGAAATTCGTAGCCGTTAACAGAAGTGTCCCCCCTTCCCGCCTGGCGCGACATGCGTGGGTGCCGATGGCCGGGCCGCTGCGCATCAGGATCGGGATGACGTGTCAGGTCTTGCGATCAACATTGTGCCGCTGGTGTCTCGCCCGGGGAGCGAGCCAGCGCAGATATCCGCCTTCGATGCGTTCACGGGCGGCGGCAAGAATGCGGGCCAGCCGCCGTCGCTCCGGCGCGTTCTTCCAGTCGAGCGCGCGCAACGTCCTGACCTTCTCGTTGATCAGGATACTCGCAATCAAACGACGCGGCTCGCCGGATTCCACGCCGTCCCATACGCGCAGCATCAGCGCGGCCCGGTGAAGCTGGAAACGGGTCAGGCGTTCCTCGCGCGGCGGAGGTCCGGATCGCTCGCCACTGATGTGCCGGTAGAGTCGAAGCGCATTTTTCCTGCGCCAATGGAAATGCTCGTCGAACGGCAGAAAAACGCCTGCCTGTACGACCGTATCACCGCTCGGAAGCCAGACGCCGAGATCGCCTTGTACGTCTTCGACGACACCATGCAATCCGTCGCTGCTCGGTTCTCCGCGAATGGATAGCGTTGCGGGGTCAGGTAAGGAACGCGCGGCAAAGCCTTCCGGCGCGGCCGTGACAATGAGCGTGGCAGGGTTGAGCTGCGGCAGCCATATCGGCTGCACGACCAAAGCCGATGCAGCGGGGTCCGCCGCGAAAGGCCAGCCCCCAGCGGCGTGAAAGGCGCGCTATCGCCTCACGCTTCTCAAGCCTTCCCGAGACGACGGCTTCCGCCACGGCATGATAGTCTTTGCGATATTGCTTGTTGCGGCGCAGGAACTCGAACGTGATGCCGCCACGGTCGAGCCGGCTCAACTGTTCCTCGAATTGCGGTGAGCGCCAGTCTTGCAGCGGCTCCATGACGCGACCTCCCCCTCAGTCGTTGGCTTCGGGATGATTCCGTCTATGGCGAAGACCGGGAAAACGGCAAGACAGATAATCGGAATGCAGAGGGTTCTTCGACCGGACAACAAATTCACTTTGGCTGTCGTGATGAGAGACGTCGCGGAACTTACTGCATGCGGGGTTCAAGCAGGTGACGGTAGCCGTTCTCGGTCATCCAGCGCGCTCGAGCCAAATGGCTGTCATGAATCCGCTTGGCGCGTTCGGGATCGGATGTCACGTCAAAGCCGAATACGATTTTGACAACCTCGCGCCAATCGGCACCTTCCTCGGCGGCGTCCAACAGACGCAGATAGGTAGCAAGGTGCGCCTCATCATATGCGTTCACCCGATCGGTCAGCGGCGGACTGTCCTTGAAGTTAGGCTTTGTCATCGACGTGCCTCTGACTTATGCGCTTTAGATTCAAACTGGATTATCCGGTTACCCCCGCAATCGAACTTTCGGCGACATTCCTTCTCCAGACGCGGAATAATGTTATGCCGCAGATGCGATAAATAGTCTGACAACTTGACGCTTTCGTGCCAGCGGCGGGCATTGCCGTATCCAGGACGATCTTCTTTTTTTGCAGGCGGGCGGTGATGTCTGCGCGTTATCAGGTATCGGCGCGCAGAAACTCGATCGGGTCGATGTCGAGCGCGAGGGCGAGTTTCTCCAGCATATCGATGGAGGCGGCATATTCTTCGCGTTCCAACATGCCGACGTAATTGCGGTTGACCTGGGCAAGATGGGCAAGCTCCTCCTGCGAGACAGATTTCTCCTGTCTCAGCCGACGCAGGTTCCTTGCGACTCTCTCCCGTAAGTTCATGCGGGAGGAGTCACCGGCTACCTAATATACTTCCACCCAATATACTAGGTATTCGACGAGCCGTCATCGTCCCTTAGCCGGTCGGTGCGTGAATCGCGAGCCGGGCGCAGTCCGGCGAGCGGCGGCCGTGTTCTGCGCACGGCCGCGCCGCCGATCTGCAACGCTGGATCGGCGCGAAATTTTCCGAAGGTGCAAAGCCTGAAAGGCGGAGAGCCGCGCAACCGGCGCGGCCTTCGCTGATTATATCGCCTTCTCCAGCAGGGTCTTTGCCTTCCCCTCCAGTTCCAGGCGCGTGTCCTGATGCGCCTTGGTGCGGGCATGCGCCGTCATGCCCTGCACAAAGTCAAAGATGCTTTCGGGCGGGCGGCCTTCTTCCGAAAGCACGGTCTCTATGATCCTGCCGGTTTCGGCCTTGCTGAACCCGCGCTTGCGCAGGAAGGTTTCGCGGTCCTCATCGGTGCGGGCAACAATATGTTCGCGCGCCGCCTTGATCCCGTCGACGAATGGCGCGGGCGAGGAATGGGCGAAGCTGGTCAATGCCGGTGCCGCCTCTTGGGCGAAGCGTTGCGCGGCAAACTTGCTGTGCCGGATGCTGATTTCCTCGAACCCTTCCACGCCCCACAAATTGCGGTTCATGCAAACGGCGCGGAGATAGAAAGACGCAATACCAAGTGTCTTGCTGCCGACTTCGCTATTCCAGCAATAGAAGCCCCGGAAATACAGATCCGGCTCGCCGTTCGGCAGGCGTCCGGCCTCGATGGGGTGCGTGTCGTCCACAAGGAAAAGGAAAACATCGCGGTCGCTGGCGTAAAGCGTGGTGGTGTCCTTGGTGATATCCACGAACGGATTGTGCGTCATGGTCGCCCAATCCAAAACGCCCGGCACTTTCCACATGGTATCGCCCGTGCCGTTGCCCGCGATCTTCATCACGGCGGCGACAAGCTCATGGTCCCAGATGCGGCCGTAGTCCGGTCCGGTCACGGCGCGCAGTTCAATGCGTCCGTCTTCCGCTTCCAGCGTCTTCACAAGCTCGGCGCGATGCGACAGCAAGCCATGCTGTAAGTTGATGCCTGCGAGCGGCGCGGCAAGCTGGCGCATATAGGTTGCGGGTGCGCCGACAAGGCTGCACAACTGCCCAAAGCTCCAATGCGTCGGGGAAATCGGCTGGTCCTGTCCGGGGACGATCAGCGAAAGCCGCTCGGCGTTGTCCCTGCTCGCCTCAACGCGAACGGCGCGGCTTTCGACGGTGCGGGTCTTCGCACGATCCGCGCGCATCTTCACGGCATCGTAAAGCTCTGTGAGCGACAAATAACGCTGATCGTTCGGGCGAGAGAACCATTCCGACGACACACGGCCGATCCGCTGCCCGCGCGAGATGTCCACGCGGAAACCGCTATTCACTGCCTGCGGGGTCTGGCTGCTGCTGATGAAGTTCATTGTCCTGTCCTTTCCCGTTAATGCCGAAGGCATGTCCCCCGACATGCCTTCCGGGGGCGCGTGAGCGCGCGGGGATGGAGGGGGCACATGCCGGCGCGCGGGGGCCAGGCTGCGAGGCGAGCGGAGCGGATGACGATGTGATGCCGACGTGGTGATCGGCCGTTCTGCGAGGCCGCGGCCCTGCTCCGCAACAGGCGGCATTTGCGGGGAGCAAGGGGTAAGACCCCTTGGTTCCCCACTCGATCGGCAAGGGCTTCAGCCGCAGCCGATCGGAACAATGCGAGCGCAGCTCGCCGTATTCCTTATCTTGCGGTGGCGGATATGAGCATGACGAAGCCCCGCTTGCGCGGGGCCTCGCTGGTGGCCGGTCTCAGTCGGCGGCGCGACGGCGCGACCAGATGAGCGCCAGATCCTCGCTTTCGCTCTCCACCAGGCTCGCATAGATTGGAGCCGGGAACGACGGGTCGTCGAGCTTGACGGAGAGGTAGTCGTTGCCCTTGTCGGACGTCTTCTTCCACGCCGCCCCGAACTCCGTTCCAGCGGCGATGACGCGGTAGTCCGGACCCTTCTCGTTGTCGCCTTCGGCGGCGACGAACTTCACCGACTTGACGTTGAGGGTGAGTGTCTTGACCGAGCCGCTGTAGCCGTTTTAGGTCAGTCGTCAACTGTCCTTTTGAAACGAAGCATCAGCGTTTGCTTCGCTATTTGCTGGAGGACACTTCCGAGGTGTCCTTTAGCGCGATCGCGGCGCCCCGATTGGAGCGCCGCGCCGCTGGTTGGCCGCTTCAGCGCGACCAGATGAGAGCGTAGCCGTCTTCGTTCTCCACGAGGCTCGCGTAGATCGGAGCGGGAAAGCTCGGATCGTCGAGCTTGAGGGAGTGGTACTCCCGGCCCGTCTCCTTGGCGACCTTCTTCCAGGCAGCCCCGATCTCGATGTTGCCGACGAGCGCGCGGAGGTCGGGTGACTTCTCGCTGTCCTTCTCGGCGACGACGAGGCGAGCCTTGACGCTGAGGTTGAGGGTCTTGATGACTCCGGCGAACGAACCGTCTTCGTTGCGGGTGAACGTGCCGATCTGAGCCATAGGTCTTCTCCTTTGCTGTATCAGGTCGCGACCATCGCGGCCTTGATGGCGATCGGAAAACACCGGGCGACCGGCCCGCACCCGAAGGGCTGGAACGCAGTGGAAGGCGGCGCAGGGACGAGCTTCTTGCCTCGCGAGGAAGCCGCGCGGAGGCGTCAGCCGAGCACGGCGGGGAAGAAGGTCGGCATCGCGCTGTTGCGGGATCAAGGGCGGGCTGCGCAGCAGCCGAACGCGGTGTGAGATACGCCAGCAAGAAAGGCTGCAATGGACGCACTTCTGGACAGCTCTGCGAAGGAGAAACCTTGGCATATGGCATAGAAACACCAGCGACGACGACGCGACGGCTTATCGAGACACGTCCCGCGCATCGGGCATAGACGTCGTCATCCGAGAGGCCGCGATGGACCCGACATTATCCTGCATCGTCCGGCAAGGAGCGATTGGTGCATGGAGCGGCAAGAAGGCTGGACGATACAACGACATCATCATCGACCCTCTCCGTGCTCACCTGCCAAAGATCGTAGCAAGCTGGGGCGACGGTGGCGATCAAGCTCCTTCGTCAACTGCGCGATGCGGTGCTCGGCCCTGTCGGCACGGCGCTCCGCTTCGATCGCGCGCCGCATGAGTCCGGCATTCTCGGTCGCGAGCTGACGAAGCTGACCCTGCATGGTGTCGACGGCGATGCGTTGTTCGGCGACCTTCTCCGTGATGGCGGCGATCCGACTAGGAGCGCGCCGCTGCTGACGGACGCGAGTCAGCTCATCGAGGATATCGCGGTGATTGGCGTAGATGGCGTTACGCCCAACACGCGCTTCCCGCGCGAGGGCTGCAACGGTCAATTGCCGTTCGATCATCGGAGACTCATCGGAGCCGCAGACTAGACGATCAAGGGCGGCGCGCAGCTTCTCGGCTGTCGCCTGCACGCGTCGATCAAGTGGATTTGCGGCCGTCGTCTTCGGCACGGGCTTCTCCTGTGGCAGAAAGATCGGAAAGGACGCGCTCGCACTCGGCGATGCGCGTTCTGGCGAGAGCGACGCTTGATGCATCGAGTCGATCGTCGGCGACCAAAGCGAGGTTGCGATCAAGGCGCGCTTGCCAGACCGGGCGGTGCCGGTCGGTGACTGCGAAGTTGGCGCAGCTCATGCAGGTACTCTCGGTGCGCCAC
>NZ_JAGMXV010000312.1 GCF_018006725.1 Rhizorhabdus sp. | reverse complement strand
GGCGTCTTGCACTTCCAACTCCCTTGATCGTCCAAATAATTAGCGAAACACAATGGACAGGCATAATGCCATCAAGCCATTGAAACTACACCACAAGACATGACGTGGTGTTGATATATGTTAAATCCGTATGCGCGATTATCGCTCAAAACCGGCTCGCGACGATCGCCACGACAGTCGCAATCGCGAAGATCGCCACCCATAGCAGCGCCAGTTGCAGCATCCGCCCCTTGGCGACGCCGCTCTTCAGAACGCGCGGGACGACCAGGATCAGCATGGCGGCGATCGCGACGATGCCGACGATCATGTCTCCGTTCACAACAGCACCTCCATTCCGTCGTGCGCCGGCTCGACGCCGTTCGGCAGGTTCGCGGCCAGGCTCGCATAGTCCATCGACTGGTCCATATGGGTCAGCACCGCGCGCTTCGGCGCACAGTCGCGGATCGCAGCCAGCGTCAGGTCGAGATGCGCGTGGGTCGGATGCGGACGCACCCGCAACGCATCGACGATCCACAGGTCGACGCCGGAGAACAAGTCTCGCATATCGTCGGTAACATCATGAAAATCCGTCGAATATCCTATCGATCGATCGCCATGATCGAAGCGCAATCCGGCGCTGTAGATATCGCCGTGGGGCTGCGCCACTGCACGGACGCGAATGTCGCCGATCATCATGTCGGCGAGAAGTTCGCCGCCCTCGACCGTCGGCGGATAGCCGTCCCGGCCGGCGAACACATAGTCGAAGCGCTGCCGCAGCTGGCGGATCGTCGCCGGAAAGCCATAGCCCGGCACCGGCGTGCCGCGCGCGTGGAAGATCTGGCGGCAATCGTCGATGCCGTGGCAATGATCGGCATGGTCGTGCGTCCACAGGATCGCATCGATCGCGATCATATCCGCATCGAGCAGTTGCTGGCGCATGTCGGGTGTCGTATCGACCAGGATACGCGTGGTCGCGCTCTCGACCAGGATCGACGCCCGGCTGCGGCGGTTGCGCGGCTCGGACGGGTCGCAGGCGCCCCAGTCATTGCCGATCCGGGGCACGCCGGAGGATGTCCCGCAGCCGAGGATGCGGACTTTCATGCCGATGCTTTTGCAAACAATCTGAAGAAGTTATCTGACGTCTCTCGCGCCAGATCCTCGATCGGCCAGTCGAGTTCGCCTGACAGCATCCGTGCGGTCTCGATGACATAGGCCGGCTCGCACGGCTTGCCCCTATGCGGCACCGGCGCCAGAAACGGACTGTCGGTTTCGATCAGCAACCGGTCGCGCGGGACGAGATGCGCGGTGGCGCGCAGATCCGCCGCGTTCTTGAAGGTCACGATCCCCGACAGCGATATGTAGCAGCCGAGATCGAGCATCGCGCGGGCGAGGTCGGCGCTGCCGGTGAAACAGTGGATGACGGCGGTGAAGGCCCCCTTCCCCATCTCCTCGGCCATGATCGCCTTGGTGTCCTCCTCCGCCTCGCGGGTATGGACGATCAGCGGCAGGCCGGTTTCCCGGGCCGCGGCGATATGACGGCGGAAGCTCGCGCGCTGGCGGTCGCGGTCGGACTTGTCATAGAAGAAATCGAGCCCGGTCTCGCCGATACCGATAACCCGCGGGTGCCGGGCCTTTTCGACCAGCAGGGCGGTTTCGATATCCTCATGCGTGTCGGCATCGTGCGGGTGGATGCCGACGCTCGCCCAGACGTCAGGCTCGCGCTCGGCCACCGCCAGAACGTCGTTCCACTCGGCGGCGCGGGTCGAGATGTTGAGCATCGTGGTGACGCCCGCCGCCCGGGCGCCCGCGAGCACCTCCTGCTGGCGCTCGGCGAGGCCCGCATAGTTGAGGTGGCAATGGCTGTCGACGAACATCAGCCCTCGGCGACCTCGAGCTCGAGCCGCGGGAAGAGTGGTACCGGCTGCGCGACACGATAGCCCGAGGCGCGCAGCTCGTCATACCAGCCCTGCCGTTCCAGTGCCGCAAAGTCGCGGGCATCGGCGGCGACGCCCATCTGGTCGAGCAGCTTGCCCGCGCTCGCCGGGATCACCGGCAGGATCGCGATGGCGAGGTCGCGGATCACCGCAAACAAATTGCCCAGCACGGTCTTCATCCGTTCGGGATCGGTCTTGCGGAGCGCCCAAGGCGCCTGCGCGTCGACATATTGGTTGCAGGCGAAAACCGCCTTCATCCACGCCTCGATCCCGACCGAGAAGGCCAGTTGCTCGAAGGCGCGCGGCAGTTCGTCGAGGCAGGCCGAGGCCACTGCACGAACCAGCGCGGCGTCATCCTCGTTGCGGTCGAGCGCGGGCAGTTCGCCGTCGAGATTCTTGAAGATCATCGACAGCGTGCGCTGCGCCAGATTGCCGAAGCTGTTGGCCAGCTCGGCATTGGCGCGGTTGACGATCGCCTCATGGCTGTAGCTGCCGTCGGAGCCGAAGCTGACCTCGCGCATCAGGAAATAGCGCAGCTGGTCGACGCCATAGCGCTCCGCCATGCCCATCGGATCGACCACATTGCCGACCGACTTCGACATCTTCTCGCCCCGGTTGAGCAGGAAGCCATGGCCGAAGACCTGCTTCGGCAGCGGCACCTTCGCCGACATGAGAAAGGCGGGCCAGTAGACCGAGTGGAAGCGGACGATGTCCTTGCCGATCAGGTGCAGGCTCGCCGGCCAGTAGCGGTCATAGGTCTCGCCGCCATGGGGATAGCCGACGCCGGTCAGATAATTGGTCAGCGCGTCGACCCAGACATACATGACATGGCCGGGGCTGCCCGGCACCGGCACGCCCCAGTCGAAGCTGGTGCGCGACATCGACAGATCGCTGAGGCCCCCGCTGACGAAGCTCATCACCTCGTTGCGCCGGCTTTCGGGACGGATGAAATCGGGCTGGTCGCGGTAGAGCGCCAGCAACGGCTCCTGATATTTGGACAGGCGGAAGAACCAGCTTTCCTCGACGGTCCATTCGACCGGGGTGCCCTGCGGCGACAGCTTCTGCCCGCCCTCGCCCTCGACCAGTTCCTTCTCGTCGTAGAAAGCTTCGTCGCGGACCGAATACCAGCCCTCGTAACGGTCAAGATAGAGATCGCCATTGGCCTCCATCGCCTGCCAGATCGCCTGGCTCGCGGCATAATGGTCGGCTTCGCTGGTGCGGATGAAGCGATCATAGCTGATATTCAGAGCGTCATCCATTTCCTTGAAATAGGACGACATTTCGTCGGCCAACGCGCGCGGCTCCATGTCGCGGGCGCGGGCCGCCTGGACCATCTTCAGGCCATGTTCGTCGGTCCCGGTCTGGAAGCGCACGTCGCGCCCCATGCCGCGCTGGAAGCGGGCGATGACGTCGGCGGCGATCGCCTCATAGGCGTGGCCGATATGTGGACGACCATTGGGATAGCTGATCGCGGTGGTGATATAATAGGGCTCGGACATGGGCCTGCACTTAGTGCGTGATGGCCCGCTGGGAAAGCGCTTTGCGGCGCCTTCGGCTCCGAAAGGGTCAGCGACCCGCCGGAGCCAGTCGCGCCAGCAAAACGGCCAGTTCGAACACGGTTGTAGCCGGATCGAGCGAGAGATGGACCGCGCTCTCGCCGATACGACGCGCCTCCTCCCACAGCCGCAGCGCATCGGCCAGCGGCTGACCGGTCCGCTGCCGCGCCTCGGCGGCGATCCGTGCGGGGGCGCGCTCGATAAAGGCTTCGTAGCGCGCCTGCGCGGCCTTGCCCGACAGTTGCCTGGACAGTTGCGCGCGGATCGCGTTGGTGGCGTCGCCTTCGACGACGAGCCGATCCATCGCCGCATCGAGCGCCGCGATCTGCAGGCCGGCGAAGCTGAGCGCCCTGCCCGGCGATCCCTGCCCGCTGCGGATCAGCGCGTCGATCTCGTCGCGCGGTTCCTCGGGAAGCGCGGACAGCAGGGCGGTCAGCATCTGCCGGTCGTCGAGCGGCGCGAAGCGCAGCTGGCGACAGCGTGAGCGGATCGTCGGCAGCAGGCGGCCGGGTGCATGGCTGACGAGGAAGAACAGCGTTCCCGCCGGCGGCTCCTCGAGGCTCTTGAGCAGCGCATTGGCCGCCGGGCGCTCGAGATCGTCGATCGCGTCGATGATGACGATCCGCCGCGACGACAGGCTGGGCGTGGTCGCGAAAAGGCTCTGGAGCGAGCGCACCTGATCGATGCTGATCGAGCGCGCGAGATCCTCCGACCGGTCCTTGGTCAGCCGGGTCAATATGCGCAGATCCGGGTGGCTGCCGGCGCGGATATAGTTGGCGACCGGGTGCGTATCGGGCGTTTCGAGGCCGGGCAGCGATACCGGCGGCCCGGCCGCTTCGGCGAGCAGGCGGGTCGCAGCCGCCAGCGCGAAGCTGGCCTTGCCGATGCCCTCGGGCCCGGTCAGCAGCCAGGCATGGTGCAGACGCCCGCTGTCCGCCGCCGACCGTAGCGCCGCCACCTGCTCCTCATGTCCGACCAGATGCGTGGCCGACGTCACGGCAGCAGGTCCGACAGCGCGTCGATCAGCCGCGCGGTGACCTCATCGGGCGCGCCGCGCGCATCGATGCGCCGGACCCGATCGGGCTCCGCGGCGGCAATTGACTCGAAGGCCGCTGCGACGGCGGCATGATAAGCCGCATCGCGTCCGCCGATCCGGTCCGAACCGTCCCGGTCGCGCTCGGCGGCGCGCTGGGCGGCTTCCTCCGGCGGCAAGGTCAGGTACAGCGTGCGCTCGGGAAGGAAACCGCCGCTGCCGAAGTCGTGCAGCGCGCGGATCCGGTCGAGGCCCAGGTGCAGGG
>NZ_JAGMXV010000311.1 GCF_018006725.1 Rhizorhabdus sp. | reverse complement strand
AGCCTTCACCGATTTTTTCAAGGAGGATTTGGGCTTCATCTTCGTTCCTTCGTCACTACGACGAAGCCCAAATCCTCCTTAATTCACAACCTCAAATCTGTGCCATTGGCGCTGACGCCGGACAGTCTTTGGATGATGCCAGGACCAAGATCGAGGCGTGGCGCACGGACTTCAACGAGATCCGACCTCACACATCCCTGGGGTTCATGACGCCTGCCGAATTTGCTTCATCGGCCGGGGTTAACCCCGGCCGATGAAGTGCCGGACCTCTCGTTCTGGCCGGCGGCAAATCCGGGACAGGGTCAGGACACGTCACAAGTGGGCCGTTAACGGAAAGACCACTTCGAGTTAGAAACTTGGTAAAGCCGCCACTCAGAATCCGAAGGGGGCCCAGCTTAGATTTCAGTACGCTCATCCAGTACCGGTCAGGTCCCAGAATAACGTTTGAGCCGGAGGTCAATTTCGCGCTTTGGAAGCCGGCATCGCGGATGCGAAGCCGTTTTGGTTAGGCCCGCATGAAGGGTAGGCGCGTCACATAGGCCAGCTTTCTCGATATGGTCGATAATCCAGAGAACACCGTGAACGGCGACGCCCTCGGCCTCGGCGATCGTACGAAGCACGCCATCACCCGTCAGGAGCGTCCACTGCCTACCGTGCGCCAATGCGAAGGCGAACGTATCGGCGACTGAAAGCCTCCGTTCTATTCGCCCAAGCCGGGTCGCACAGCTCACCTCATCGGCATCTAGAGACTCGATGCCGATACCCAAAGATCTCAGCCTGTCGCCCAATTCAGCATCGAGTTCGCGGGCAAACAATAGATCGGGAACCACCAGCTTGTCATCGAGCCCGAACGCCGCGTCGAGCAGATCGCCACGGTCAAGATCGATGATCACTGATGTGTCCGACACGAGAAATGGCATTAATTACATCGCCTCGACCAAACGCTGATCAAGCGCCTTCAACGTGATACCGAGCATCTCAGCCGCTCGACTCTCGCCGATCACCCCCTCCGCGAGCGCACGATAGCAGAGCCGCTCGAAACGCTTGGGCTCCTCATAAGACGGCTCGATGCGCGCTGGCTCTGCAAATGGCTCCTTGCGCCAGCCTCGTTTGACGAACTCCTTGAAAAGTTGCGAAAAGGCTTTCTTGTCGATTATGCCGAGGTCCAAGCAGCGATAGGCGATGGCCTGAACGCTGACGCCAAAGCGCTCCTTGATCGCAACCAGCTCCCCGATGCTGATCGCAGAACGCTGCGCTCCGACTTCGGCCCGCACCACATCCGCCGGCATCAGAAAAGCGCCGGCAAATCTGTTGGCGGCACTCTCATCATCAACGTACGCTGCGGCCGCCATCACCATATGACCCAGCTCATGCGCCAGCGTGAAGCGCTTGCGCTCCGCCCAGATATTCTTGCGCACGACGATCACGCGCGCTGCGTCGCGTCCTTTACGGATCACGCGCGCGGCAAGACCGTCGATATCGTCCAGGTCGATCGACAACACCTTGATACCGCGCTCTTCGAGCAGCTCAGCTAATTTGGGCACTGGGTCATGCCCTAGTCCCCACTCCTCGCGAACCGAACGCGCCGCGTCTTCCGCATCCCGGATATCATGTAAGGGATAGGGCGCGCTGCGCGGTTGCTCCCATTCGACGCTCTTGAGACCCAACAAGTCCTCGATCGTCAGATAACGCTCGAGAAGCTGCAGCGTTTGCGCTTCAATCGTCGCTTCTTCCTTGGTACTGCGCTTTTTTCGGAAATCGACGCTTTCCAGCGTCATTTCCTCGTCGCTGAGTAGATAGGACTCGCCGACCCCGAGCGCCGTCGAAAGCGCCATCAGCGCCCGCGACCCCGGCATATCCTCGTTCCGCTCATATTTCCCGATCGCCTGCGCGCTGACGACATTGCCCATGCGCTCGGCGAGTTCTCGCAGCGACAATCCGGCGGACGCGCGTGCAAGTTTCAATCTCATGCCGATCATGGCGTAGTGACCTTTCAACTCCCGGTTTACAAAAAATCAATATGGTGGCAAATTTGTAAACCGCTATCCCTTGAAACCCGTATTTGGCGCCCCAAAATATAGGCCCGTGGTGGCAGTATAACGCGAATTTGTAAACCGGAGTTTCGCATGGCTTCGAATATTTTCCGCAATGACGGTCGGCCTCAGGATCCTTTTGGTGATCCGCTCGATGCGATTCTCGCCGAAATCGCCATTAACCTCCAGTTGCCACCTGGCCTTCACGCCAAGGCGGTCGAACGCTATGAAGCGGTCTGCCGCTATATCGAACGAGCCGGCAGCCCCCTGGAAGGGCGGGTGTCCAGCTTCTATCCGCAGGGATCCATGGCGATCGATGCGACGATCTCAACCCGCGGCACCGACGACGAATATGATATCGACGCTGTCGCGGAGATCATCGGCGGCACCGAAGGCCCGGAAGAACTGCTCGACCTGCTGGAAGCGGCGTTGAAGGGCTATCCGATCTCGCGGATCGAGCGGAAGACGCGCTGCATCACGCTCTATTATGCCGACGGCATGCACCTCGACGTGACGCCCGCGCGGCGTCGCGCGGCCAAGGAAAAGGAAAGCGTCATTGCGCACGCCAAGCAGGGGCGTCAGCACGAGCATCGCTATGTGCCGATGAACGCCTACGGCTTCTGCGCCTGGTATAATAGCAAGGCGCCGGTCGAAGAACGCTTTGCGCTGGCGCTCAACCGCGAGCTCTACTCCAAGCACGGTTTTGCCTTTGACGCGGCCGAGGTGGAGCAGGTCCCTGACCAGACCCCCCTTCTCATAAAGAGCGTGACCACCGTCGCACTGCAGCTCATCAAGCGCCATCGCAACATCCTCTATGCTGATGCCGCTGGCCGGATGCCGCCGTCGGTCGTCCTGTCCTGTCATGCCGGGCATGCCGCCGTGCCGGGCATGGGCCTTGCCGACATGGTGATGCGCCAGGCGCGATGGACGGCGCGCGCCATCAACGAGGCGGCCCGGCAGAGCAGGCTGCTCGACGTTCCCAATCCGGAATTTCACGAAGAGAGATTCACCGACCGCTGGCCGGAAAACCAGGCGCAGCAGCAACACTATGCGAAGGCCCTGAGCGAACTGGCCGATGGCCTCCAAGTCGCTCGCGAACGCGGGATGCAGTTGGAGGATCTTCAGGACTGGCTTCGCGATCAATTTGGTCAGCGGGTCGTGACGCGCTCTATCGACGTGTTCAATAAGCGCCTTGGCCAGCAAGTCCAGGCGCGCCAGCACGGCTATACCCGCACCGGCGGCCTGTTCGTGCCCGCCGCGCCCGCAATCATCACCGGCGCCAGCGCTCTCGTGCCAGTGGCCGCGCGGGCGCACACGAATATGGGTGAGCGTCGCTAGAGATGGTCCATGGCATCGAAGCGCAGGCTGAGGCTATGCGGGCGCTCTGGCCCGATTTCGTCCTTATCACGCAGGATGCCGAGATTGGCGCGTGGGAAGGGCCTGTTCGTCCGTTGCTGCAGACCTATCGCGTCGGCATTCTCTACCGCGCGCCGAGGCTAATCGAAAATCTCGACCCGCGCCTGCTGCAACCGCGCGTTTCGATACTCTCACCGGCCTTGCGACCTCGCCGGGGCGATTCCGAGGGACGATTGCCGCATGTCTATTATGGACCGAAGGGCGAGGTGACGCTGTGCCTGCTCGACCCGGAGGCAGGCGACTGGTCGCCTGCTGACCTCATCGCCGAAACGACCGTGCCGTGGACCATCGAATGGCTTGCGGCTTACGAAGGGTGGCGCGCCACGGGTCAGTGGACCGCGAGCGGCCGCCATGTGGAGGCCGCGCGTGGCTAAGACCAAGATTCCTCAGAAAGTGCAGTCGGCGCTCTGGGCGCGTGCCGCGGGCCATTGTCAGTATCGCAGCTGCAACAAGGACCTCGTTGGCGATCTGATCTCCGGGAATGAGGACGCGCTATTCGGCTTTCTCGCACATATCGTCGGCGACAGTGCCGATGGGCCGCGCGGCGATGTCATACGCTCCCCCCTCCTTGCCAAGAGCCTCGACAATCTGA
This sequence comes from Rhizorhabdus sp., assembly GCF_018006725.1. Lineage (GTDB taxonomy): Bacteria > Pseudomonadota > Alphaproteobacteria > Sphingomonadales > Sphingomonadaceae > Rhizorhabdus. Next base: position 735 of record NZ_JAGMXV010000311.1, on the reverse strand, counting down.
TGCTGCTTTGCGCCGTTCATCACAAGTTGATCGATGTCGACGGCCTGAATGACCACCCCGAACCTCTGCTCCTAGGCATGAAGGCCGAGCATGAAGCTCGCATATCGTTACTCGCGGGCATCGACGAAGACCGCGCCTCGCATGTAGTCCGATTCGGCAGCAGCATAGGTAAGAACGAGGCCCTGGTTTCCACGCGCGCGATTTTTGCAGCGATGCCGCCCGATCATCACCCGGCAAGCGCGCAGACGATTGACCTCGAGATGACCGGCCTCGCCTTCACCGATGGCGATCCGGCATTTTGGACAATCCAACAGGCCAATCTCCAGCGCAATTTCGCAACTCGGGTCGGTGGCCGGATCGAGCGTCAGGAAGTCCGACATCTGAGCATTTTTGCACTGGCCCCGCAGCCTCTGCTGATCGAGCTGGGCCGCCTGCTGTGCGATATCGTTCCAATGGTGGTTCACCAGCGACATCGCGAACCCTCGACTTGGAACTGGCAGCGCGACCACGACATCATTGAGTATCAGGTTGGTGAACCGGTTCCCGGACGTAGGGGCGCGGTCGCGCTCAAGCTGGGCATTAGTGCAACGATCACCGACGATCGCATTTGTCCGGCGTCAGCGCCAATGGCACAGATTTGAGGTTGTGAATTAAGGAGGATTTGGGCTTCGTCGTAGTGACGAAGGAACGAAGATGAAGCCCAAATCCTCCTTGAAAAAATCGGTGAAGGCTCCT
>NZ_JAGMXV010000310.1 GCF_018006725.1 Rhizorhabdus sp. | reverse complement strand
GATCGGCCGGGGCTGGGCCCGACATCGACCGCCTCGCTGAGCGCGAACAGCTGGAACACATAATCGTGCGAGCCGTGCCCGGACGGGGGATCGGGCGGCAGCCACCCCTCCCCGATCAGGCTGTTGCGGCCGACATCGCGGCCATCCGCCTGTCCGTCGCCGTCGGGGGCGATAGCCCCTTCCGCCAGCCGATGCTCGTCTGCCGGGATGTTCCACACCAGCGCATGGACCAGCGGCTGCAGCGCCGGCGCATCCGGATCTTCGACGATAAGCGCGAGGCTGGCGGCGCCCTCCGGCAGCGGACCCCAGACGAGCGGCGGCGAAACGCCGTCTCCGTCCGCCGTGAAACGCACCGGCAGCCTCGCCCCATAGCCAAAAGCGGGACTTTCCAGATCGATGACAGTCTCCCCGACCGCCAGGTCCGGATTGACGATCACCAGCTTGGAATGGCCTGCCCGCACATTGTGGAGCAGACCGCCCAGCCAGCGCGGCAGATGTTCGAACATCGATCCTTCCTCCTGTGATTCAACGACTAAATGCGGGACCGGGGCGGAATGATCCCGCGGCGCCCGTCATTTAGCCGCAGCGGAGCCGGCGCGCCTTGAGGCAGATCATCTTTCCTGCATTAGGCGATCCTGGCCACCAGTCCGCAGACTGTATTGGTGATCGTACCGCCGAACAGCATCGCGCCGATACTGAGGACCGACGGCTTGGTCCATTTCTGGCCATCCCACCCCCAGGTCTTTGGATCATCGAGGTCGCTTCCTTCAGGGGGTATCTGCTGCGCAACGAGGTTTCCGGTCAGCCCGCAGATACCTTTGCCGAACACCTCGAAGAAATTGGGCGAGGTGAACGTGGTGTTCTTGAGTCCATTCTGCACCACGCCCGCATACCAGCCGGTTACGACGGCCCGCATCTGCGCTTCACTCGCCTTGCTCAGGTCAATGAAGGCATAGCGATTATTCTTGTCCGCAACGATGAACACGGGCCCCTTCGCGTCGGCTACCCCATAGACCTGCAGCAGCGCCTTAGCCGCCTCATAATCATAGGCGGCGAGCATCGAAGCGCAGTCGCTCGCCGAAATGGGCGCCTTCACCGGCCAATAGGTCGGGATCCGCTGCGCGCCCGGTACGACCTGTCGCGCAATATCCGGCGTCGTCAGCAGCCCCATATAGGCCTTGCACAATTTCTTGTTCCGGCTGCCGTTCCGATTGGTCAGCAGGATGACGGCCCGGAACGGATAGGAGGAAGCGGTCTGCGAGAAGGCGGTACCGCGCGGCAGCATTTCACGGACCACCACGGCCGTCGCGGCGACCTGCCCGCTTCCGCCGTCGACTGGCGGAGGCGGAGGGGGTGGGGCGACATTCATGGTAGAGCAGTTGACAAGCGCTACCAAAGCCATGGCGGCGATGAATCTGACGAATGAGCGATGCATGGTCCCCTCCCTGACGGATCAGCCCCCCGGCCAAAGACCTTGTGCCATGCCCTACCGTTACGGAACAGGTGCGATTTCTCCTTAGGCGTAACGAGCCCGCTTTCTGCGCCGCCCTCTTGCCAGCATCGGTCCGCCGGGGCATCGCGCAACGATGGACCTCGACGATCTGCTCTTTCACTATTTCGGCACCACGTCGATCGACGATCTCGACGAGGACGCGATCGAGACCGGACGCGAGCGGGTCGCCATCGCGTTCGGGACCGAGCAGGAGCGCGGTCGGCGCTTTGCCTTGTGGATCCTGCTGGACGCGCTGGGATCGGCTCCCGAACCCGACGCTGCTTTCGAGGATGAGCGCGACCGCAAGGCGGCCGAGGATTATCTCTGGGCATCGCGGCGCATGGAGCGGCGTTGAAGCTGCACCATATATCGCTTGCCGAGGCCCGCCGCATCGCGCTGGCGGCGCAGGGTTTCGGCGGGCGAACGGCGACTGCGAACCCGCGCAAGCTCGCCGCGACGCTTGACCGCCTCTCGCTGCACCAGATCGACAGCGTCAACGTGCTGTCGCGGGCGCATTATCTGCCGGCTTTCTCGCGCCTCGGCGCTTATGATCGCGGGTGGCTGGACCAGGCCGCCTGGGGCCCGTGCGGCAAGCGGCGCATCTTCGAATATTGGGCGCATGAGGCCTCGCTGCTGCCGTTAGACCTGCACCCGCTGCTCCGCTGGCGCATGGCCGAAGCCGACCGGGGCGAGCGCGGCTGGAGATCGCTGCGCAGCTATGCCGGCGAACGCCGCGCCGAGGCCATGCGCACGCTCGCCCGCCTCGCCGCCGAAGGACCGCTGTCCGCATCCGACTTCGAGGACGGGAAGGGGCAAGGCGGCTGGTGGGGCTGGGGCGAGGCAAAGCGCCAGCTGGAGTGGCTGTTCTGGGCGGGCCACATCACCACCGCGACGCGCAGGAACAGCTTCGAGCGGGTCTATGACCTGACCGAGCGCGTAATCCCGCCCGACATCCTTGCCCTCCCCACGCCCGACAAGGCAGCGGCCCATCGCGCCCTGATCGCGCGGGCTGCTTCGGCGCTGGGTGTCGCGTCCGAAAGTGATCTGCGCGATTATTTCCGGACCGAGGTCGAGCCGACCCGCGACGCCATCGCCGCGCTGGCCGAGGAAGGCGTGCTCGAGCCCGTGCAGGTCGAGGCCTGGGCCAAAGCCGCCTGGCTGCACCGCGAAGCGCGCTCGCCACGGCGCGTATCGGCCGCAGCACTGCTCGCACCCTTCGACCCGTTGATCTGGGAGCGATCCCGTACCGAGCGACTGTTCGACTTCCACTACCGGATCGAGATCTACACCCCCGCCCACAAGCGGCGCTTCGGCTATTATGTCCTGCCCTTCCTGCTGGGCGACAGGCTTGTCGGCCGCGTCGACCTGAAGGCCGACCGGCAGGCCTCCCGTCTGCTCGTCCAGTCGGTACACCTCGAAGCCGACGCCCCGGTCAACAGCTTCGAGGCCTTGTCTTCCGCCCTTTGCGATATGGCCGACTGGCTGGGCCTCGACGCGGTTTTGGAGCGCGGCCGATCCAGTTGACGCGGACGCCGGTCGGAAGATGCTTCAATCCACCGCCGGGTGCGACTAAAGCCGCTGCATGGATCATCAGATACACATTATCGGCGGAGGCCTAGCCGGCTCCGAAGCGGCGTGGCAGCTGGCGCAGGCCGGCATCAAGGTGCGCCTGTCGGAAATGCGTGGGGTCGAGGCGACCCCGGCGCACCAGACCGACAGCCTGGCCGAACTCGTCTGCTCGAACAGCTTCCGCTCAGATGATCCTCACAATGCGGTCGGCCTGCTTCATCAGGAGATGCGCGCGCTCGGCTCGCTGATCATGGCACAGGCGGACGCGCACCGCGTGCCGGCGGGCTCGGCACTCGCCGTCGACCGCGAGGGTTATGCCGAGGCCGTGACCCGCGCGATCGCCAATCACCCGATGATCGAGCTAGTGCGGGAACGGGTCGACGTGCTTCCGGACAGCGGCGCGGTGATCGTCGCCACCGGTCCGCTGACCGCCGCATCGCTCGCATCCTCGATCGGCGAGGCGACCGGCGCCGATGCGCTCGCTTTCTTCGACGCCATCGCGCCGATCGTCCACCATCATTCGATAAACATGGACATCGCCTGGATGGCCTCGCGCTGGGACAAGGGCGAGACCAAGGATTATATCAACTGTCCGATGGACAAGGAGCAGTATCTCGCTTTCCACCAGGGACTGCTCGACGGCGAAAAGACCGAGTTCAAGGAGTGGGAGAAGAACACGCCCTATTTCGACGGCTGCATGCCCGTCGAGGTCATGGCGGAACGCGGGGTCGACACGCTGCGCCACGGCCCGATGAAGCCGGTCGGCCTCGACAATCCGCGCACCGGGCGCTGGCCCTATGCGGTGGTACAGCTGCGGCAGGACAATGCGCTGGGTACCTTGTGGAACATCGTCGGCTTTCAGACGAAGCTCAAGCATGCCGAGCAGGTCCGCCTGTTCCGGACGATCCCCGGCCTCGAAAATGCGGAGTTCGCGCGGCTGGGTGGCCTCCACCGCAACACCTTCATCCAGAGCCCCAAGCTGCTCGACCGTACCCTGCGGCTCAAGTCGCGCCCGCACATCCGTTTCGCCGGCCAGATCACCGGCTGCGAGGGCTATGTCGAATCGGCCGCGATCGGCCTGCTGGCGGGCCGCTTCGCCGCCGCCGAACTGCTCGGCCGCAGCTTCGCCCGCCCGCCCGAGACCACCGCGCTGGGAGCGCTCCTCAACCACATCACCGGCGATGCGGATGCCGACAGCTACCAGCCGATGAACGTCAATTTCGGCCTGTTTCCGCCGCTGGAGGGCGCGCGCGGCGGGCGCAAGCGCAAGGGCGACCGCAAGGTGATGATGTCCGAGCGCGCCGACGAGGCGCTGCGCCAGTGGATGGCTGAGAGCGAGGCCGCCTGACGGCCGCGCGAAGGCCGGCTCAGGCGGCGGTCAGTTCAGAACCGCGCTTGAGCGCTTTCTTGCCCTCATCGGTCTCGACCAGATAGGCCGGGTTGTCCGCCGTTCCCCGGCGAACGATCCGGCCGCCTTCGATCGTCCGCTGGACGCGTCGCTCGAACCGTTCCTCGACATGGCCGTGGGCGCTGTGCGCGCCCCATTGCCAGCTAACCTTCTGACCTTTGCGAAATTTGTTGGACATGGCGCGTTCCTTTCACCTTGCAGAACCGCCCGACCCTTTGGCCGTTCCGGTTGCGATGATCGGATTTGCCTCCTAAGGCGGCGCGATGGATGCTTCGCAGCTGCGTGTGGCCCTGTTTACGGGCAACTATAACTATG
>NZ_JAGMXV010000309.1 GCF_018006725.1 Rhizorhabdus sp. | reverse complement strand
GAACGACCTCGGCTCCTGGCAGTCGCTGCTGGATATCGGCGCCGCCGACGAGAACGGCAACGTCATCCGCGGCGATGTCGTCGCCATCGATTGCGAGAACTCCTACATTCGCAGCGAAGGGCGCCTGCTTTCGGCGATCGGCCTGAAGGACGTCGCCATCGTCTCCACCTCGGATGCGACGTTCGTCGCGCCGGTCAGCCACAGCCAGAACGTCAAGAAGATCGTCGAACAGCTTGAAAAGAGCGGCCGGCTGGAGACCCGGTTCACGCCGGCACAGGATCGCGTCGTCGAAAGCGGTGCATGGCGGCATCGCGTGCAGCATTGGCTGTTCGAGGAGACGTTGCCGTTGTGGTCGACGCGTGGCGTGGACGAGCGCCACGGCGGCTTCTACGAGGCGCTGGATTTCGACGCCAACCCCCTTATGAAGCCCAAGCGCATGCGCACCATGGCGCGGCAGGTCTATGCCTTTGCCGTCGCCAAGGCGCGGGGCTGGAATGGGCCGGCCGAAAGCCTGATCGCCCATGGCATCGCCTTCATGGCCAGCAAGGGCCGTACGGACCGTGGCGGCTGGGTGCGTACCCTGAACGTCGACGGCAGCGTCGCCGATCCGGCGGAAGACGCCTACGACCATTCCTGCGTGCTCTTGGCGCTGGCGCATGCGCATATGGGCGGCAACCCTGACGCGCTGGCTCTGGGCGAGCAGACGTTCGCCTTCCTCGACGCGCATCTGGAAGACAGCCGCATGACCGGCTTCCTCGAAACCCTGGATGGGGAAAGCGAGCGGCGTTCCAACCCGCATATGCATCTGCTGGAAGCGTTCATGGCCTGGTACGATGCAACCGGCGACCGCACCTATCTGCGCCGGGCGGCACGCGTCGTCGATCTGTTCCGCAGCCATTTCTTCGACGCCGAAAGCTGGACGCTCGGCGAATATTTCGACGACAACTGGCGGCCGGCAGCGGGCGAAAGGGGGACGTGGACGGAGCCGGGCCATCATTTCGAATGGGCCTCGCTGCTGGTTGATTTCGCCGCCCGCAGCGGGCAGCAGGACCTTGATGCCTTTGCCCGCAAGCTCTATGCCTCGGCGATCGCCAACGGGCTGAACCGTGCCACCGGTCTCGCCTACGGGGCGGTGTCGCGGACTGGCCTGCCGCTGGACGGCGTGTCGCGAAGCTGGCCGCAAACGGAAGCGGTCAAAGCGGCCATCGCGCTCGATCGCACCGGCGGGCCGGACATGAAGCCCGAGATCGAGGAGCGCGTCGGCCGGCTGTTCCGCTGGCATATCGACCCGGCGCCTGTCGGCCTGTGGGTCGATCGCATCGACGAGCGCGGCCGCTCCCGGGCAACGGAGGTGCCCGCCTCGATCTTCTACCATCTGGTCTGCGCGCTGACGCAGTATCTCGACTGCACCGCCGGCCGCTGAAACGCTCTCGTAGCGGACTGGGGATTCCGCAGGCGATAGCTCCGACCCTCAGTAAGGGCTGGCGACGTCTCCGGTTTCTACATAGACCGCCTTGATCTGCGAATAGAGCGAAAGGGCTGCCAGCGAGTTCTCGCGGCCGATGCCCGACTGCTTGACGCCGCCGAAGGGGATTTCGACCGGCGTCAGGTTATAGGCGTTGATCCAGCAGGTTCCGGCCTGCAACTCGCCGATGACGCGATGCGCGCGGGCGAGGTCGCGCGTGAACACGCCCGCCGCCAGTCCGAACTCGGTCGCGTTGGCGCGCTCCACCACCTCGTCCTCGTCGCTGAACTTCAGCACGCTCATCACTGGCCCGAAAATCTCCTCGCGCGCTATGCGCATGGTGTCGGTGACATCGGTGAAGACGGTCGGCTCAACGAAGAAGCCGCCGCTGAAGCCTTGCAGCGATGGCACGTTGCCGCCGCAGGCAAGCGTCGCGCCTTCTTGCCTGCCGACGCCGATATAGGAAAGCACCTTGTCGTGCTGCGCCTTGTTGACCAGCGGTCCCATCTGCGTTTCAGGATCGAGCGGGTCGCCGATGCGGATTTTCTTCGTGCGTTCCACCAGCCGTTCGACAAAGCGGTCGTGAATCGCCTCGTGGACGAAGACGCGGGTTCCGTTCGAGCACACCTGCCCGGTCGAATAGAAATTGCCGAGCATTGCGCCGCCGATGGCGTTTTCGAGGTCGGCGTCGTCGAAGACGATCAGCGGCGACTTGCCGCCGAGCTCCATGGTGGCGTGCTTCATCTTCGAGCCGGCGAGCGACAGCACCCGCCGCCCGGTCGGCACCGAGCCGGTGACGGAAACCTTGGCGACAGCTTCATGTTCGACCAAGGCCGCGCCCACGTCGCCGTAACCCTGAACGACGTTGAACAGCCCGTCCGGCAGCCCCGCCTCGGTGTAGATTTCGGCAAGCGCCAGCGCCGAAAGCGGTGTGTTCTCGGAGGGCTTGAACACCATGGCGTTGCCCATGGCGAGCGCCGGCGCCGATTTCCAGCCGGCGATCTGGATCGGGTAGTTCCACGCCCCGATGCCGACGCACACGCCAAGCGGCTCGCGCCGCGTATAGGCGAACGGGCCGCCGAGATCGACGGCCTCGCCGTTATAGGCCGCGATCGCGCCGCCGAAGAATTCGAGGCAGTCGGCGGCAGACGGCGCGTCCGCCACCAGCGTTTCCTGGAGTGCCTTGCCTGTGTCCAGCGTTTCCAGCCGGGCGAGGTCGGCGTTGCGCTCGCGCAGGATGTCGGCGGCGCGGCGCAGGACGCGGCCGCGTTCCACCGGCTTCATGCGCGCCCAGGCTCCTTGCGCTGCGCGCGCCGCCTCGACCGCCAGTTCGACGATGTTCGGCGTCGCCGAATGCAACGTCGCGATGGTCTCGCCCGTCGCCGGATAGACGACCGGCAGCGGTGCGCCCTGATCGTCCTCGACGAAGCGGCCGTTGATGTAGTGCGAGGCGGTGGGCTGGGCTTTCATGACGCTGTTCCTGCTGCAAGGCGGTCGGACACGTAATGGCTCATCGGTCGCTGGTTTGCCAGCGCGGATTGATCCACGGCTCCTGATTGGAGGGGGAAAGCGGCGTGCGGCCGAGGATATGGTCGGACGCCTTCTCGCCGGTCATGATCGACGGCCCGTTGAGGTTGCCGTTGGTGACGCGCGGGAAGATCGAGGAATCGGCTACGCGCAGGCCCTCGACGCCGATGACCCGGCATTCGGGATCGACCACGCTGCCGATATCGTCGGCGCGGCCCATGCGGCAGGTGCCGCACGGATGGAAGGCGCTCTCCACATGGTTGCGGATGAAATTGTCCAGTTCCTCGTTGCTCTGCACCGCCTTGCCGGGTGAGATTTCCTCACCCCGGAAAGGATCGAACGCGGCTTGCGAAAAGATCTCGCGGGTGAGCCGGATGCAATGGCGGAAATCCCGCCAGTCGTCGGGCTGCGACATGTAGTTGAACTGGATTTTCGGCTTCGTCTTCGGGTCGGGTGAGCGCAGCGTTACCGCCCCGCGCGACTTCGAGCGCATCGGCCCGACATGCGCCTGGAAGCCGTGCGCCTTGGCTGCCGACTTGCCGTCGTAGCGCACGGCGGCGGGGATGAAGTGATACTGGATATCCGGATAGTCGACGCCGGCGGCGGAGCGCACGAAGGCGGCGGCCTCGAAATGGTTGGTGGCGCCGAGCCCCGACTTGAAGAACAGCCATTGTGCGCCGATCAGCGCCTTGGAGAAGGGATTGAGAACCGAGTTCAGCGTAATCGGCTTCGTCGATTCCTGTTGGATGTAGAGTTCAAGATGGTCCTGAAGGTTCTGCCCGACGCCGGGCCGGTCGGCGACCACCTCGATGCCGTTTGCCTTCAGGTGGGCGCCGGGGCCGATGCCGGACAGCATCAGGATCTTCGGCGAGTTAATCGAGGAGGCGGCGACGATCACCTCGCGGCGCGCCTTGACGACTTGAATCTGCTTGTGAGCCTCGATCTCGACCCCGATGGCGCGTTGATTCTCGATCACCACACGCCGGGCGAAGCCTTTGACGAGGCGCACGTTTTGCCGTTTCAGCGCCGGCCTGAGATAGGCGTTGGCGGCCGACCAGCGCCGTCCGCGAAAGATGGTCTGCTCCATCGGCCCAAAGCCTTCCTGCTTCGAGCCGTTGTAGTCGTCGGTCAATTCGAAGCCTGCCTGCGCCCCGGCTTCCATAAAAGCCTGATAGAGCGGGTTGCGGCGGAAGCCGCGCTGCACGTGCAGCGGGCCGCTGCTGCCGCGCCAGCCTTCCTCGCCGCCGTCGGAATCTTCCATGCGCTTGAAATAGGGCAGCACGTCGGCATAGCTCCAGCCGGCCGCGCCCTGTTCGGCCCAGTGGTCGAAATCATGCGCGTGGCCGCGCACATAGACCATGGCGTTGATGGACGACGAGCCGCCGATCACCTTGCCGCGTGGCGTCACCAGCCGGCGTCCGCCGAGATGCGGTTCCGGCTCGGTCGAAAAACCCCAGTCGTAATGCGCCATGTTCATGGGGATCGACAGTGCCGACGGCATCTGGATCAGCGGTCCGGCGTCGGTGCCGCCGAACTCGATGACGATGACCGAGTGCTTGCCGTCCTCGGACAGACGGTAGGCCATGGCCGATCCGGCCGAGCCGGAACCGATGATGACGAAATCGGCTTCGAGATTGGACGTCATTTCGCTCTCATGTAGTCGTAGGAACCGACATTCCCCAAGTGGCCTGCCGCTTGACTTCAAGATCGCCTGATTTTGCTCGCTGGGCAAGCGTTTTTCGCCCCGAGCGGTGTCTGTCGTCGCGCAAACGGCCGAAGTCGGGTGGATCAAGCC
>NZ_JAGMXV010000308.1 GCF_018006725.1 Rhizorhabdus sp. | reverse complement strand
AGGGACGGCTGAGCCTCGTCAGCGATCGGACGCTGAAAAGCAGCGTGTCTCGTGGGTAAGCTCCCACCACGATTGCTTGGTGTCGTGCTGCTTGGATGTTCCGGCGGATCGACGTTGGTCCATCGCAGCGTGTACGAGGCGGCGCGTCATGGTCCCGCACAGGCCGCCGAGTTCGGCCTTGCCCTGTTGACGTTCATCCTCGCCAGCACTGGCATGCTGCTTCTTGTCCACGGGGCCAAGCTGTTCAAGCCGGCGCCTTCTCGCCTCCGCAGTGCCGAGCAGCGTGTCCGAACCGCGTTTCGCTCGCGCCTGGAGGCGCCCATCACGCCACAGGGCCGGGCGTTCGATACGCGCCATGGCGCTTCGATGATGCAGGCGCGTCACCGCATGGGTCTGTCGCGGGGTGCACGATTGATCGCCGAATCCGATGCCCAAAATTCCGAACGAACCCTGATCGATTGGACATCGGCTCCTCGGCGCTGATCAGGACACTCATGCCTGTCATTGCCGCCTATCTGTACCGCCATGGTCGTCGTGTTCGTGAGATCGCGATCGACGAACGGGTGGATTGCCCCTCCGATCGCTCGGAGTTCGTCTGGATCGGACTGACCGATCCGTGTGCGGACGATATCGACACGCTGCAGCGCCTCTACAACCTCCACCCGCTGGCGGTTGAGGACGCGCTGAAGGACGGGCAGCTGCCGAAGGTCGACGTCTACGGCGATCAGCTGTTCGTCATCGGCCGGACCGCCCATCTGTGCGACGGGCACATCGTCTACGGGCAGACGGCCGCCTTCCTCGGGCACAGCCATATCATCACCGTACGGCAGGGCTCGACAAGGTCCTACAAGCCGCTGCGCGAGCATCTGGAGGCCGCACCGGACCTGCTGGGTAAGGGCGGCGACTATGTCCTCCACGCCATCCTCGACTTCATCGTCGACGGCTATCTGCCGCTGATGACTGCCCTTGAGGAGGAAGTCGCGAGCATGGAGCAGCGAATGCTCGACACCTTCCTTGATCGCGCCGAGATCGCCCGCATTTTTTCGCTGCGACGTGAGCTGATGCGCTTCGATCGCATTCTGGTTCCGATGGAGGAGGTTGCCCGCAAGCTGTCCAAGAACGAACTTCCGTGCGTCGATGCCGAAGCTCGACTGTACTTCCGCGACGTGCTGGATCACGTTCGCAGGGTGGAGACAATGGCGAGCGGTTTGCGCGATCTGCTGTCATCGGTGTTCGAGTTCAGCAATCTCATTGAGCAGCAGCGCACCGGCGCGATCACGCGCCAGCTTGCGGCCTGGGCAGCGATCCTGGCCGTGCCGACTGCCATCGCCGGCATCTACGGGATGAACTTCGAACATATGCCCGAGCTGCGGAGCCCCTACGGTTATCCCATAACTATCGGCGTGATCCTGACGATCTGTTCGGCGCTGTACTGGCGCTTCCGCAAGGCGCGTTGGTTGTAGATCACTTGCCCGCCGACCCGAATGCGACGAGCCGTTATCAGGCCTACGCGCGCACTATGCACTTTCCCGGAATCGATCTCGAAACACTATGCGGGGCCTAGTACCTCGGACAAGCGGGCGCTGGACGCTCGATTATCGAAGGTTTGAAAGGCGATATGTCGTCCGAACCCAATCCGGAGCCCGACGAACGCGGGACGATCATCTACGTCGGTCAGGACAAGGCGGGCCACTGGCTCGTGCAGGATAGCGGTCGAAAGATGGAGGGCCGGTTCGTCTCACGTGGCGCAGCGCTTAGCTTCGCCGAAGCGGAGCGTCAAATCTACCACGCGAGCATCGAGATCGTCTCGGCACCGCTGGTTCCGCTCATCTCCTTCGAGCCGGTGAGCCCGGCCGAGCACGCGCTACGCTGCGCCGCCTGAGGATCATCCCATGACACCGAAACTGAAGCCGTTCGTCACGGCTGATCGTCTGTCGTCCACCTCGATGGTTACCCCGTCCACGATTCTAGGCAGCCGTGCCGCGCACAATGATGCGCGCTGGACTGACATCTGCGGCGCGCTTGCTGCTCTGCGCGAGCGAGGGCGCCATTCCGTCCGCATCGTCGACGCCGACTGCGCCTGCGGCACCTTGCTTATCGAGGCCGTGCGTCACGCCAGGGCGCTCGGCTTCACAGCGATCGAGGGCCGCGGCATCGATGGCTCACCGGCGATGATCGGGCGGGCGCGTGCAGCAGCTGCACGTCTGCACGAACCGGCGATCGGGCTCACCTTTGAGGTGGCGGATATGGTCGAGGCGCTGGCGGGCGAGGCTGATTTCCCGGCAGACATCGTTCTGTGGCACGGTGGTCGCGCAGGCGACGACCGGCCGGGCGTGCGGGCAAGCCTCGTCAATGCCGGCGACCTGCTCATCGTCGACCGCGATCGCCCGCGTGATCGGGCACGGGCAGCATGACCCGTCGCGACTTGCAATGGAAAGCCGGCGGCTTCGCGCTGCTGGCATCCTCCTGTGCGATGTGCCTGGCACTCGACGGCTCCCCGGCGATGATCGTCTTCTTCCCGCTCGCCCTGCTCGGCTTGCCGCTGATGATCCATGGCAAGCGGGTCGGTCAGCTGCTCCGCGCCGAGCGGCGCGGGCACAGCCACACCGCCGACGTCGTCCATGCTGCCCGCGTGCGTCGCCGCGGGCAGGCCGACGACGGCTTTGGACACTGACACGCAAGGTCTCCTTACATGAGCTTCTTCGACTATCGTGACGGCGTGCTGTGCGCCGAGGGCGTCGCGCTGCCCGTTATCGCCGATGCGGTCGGCACGCCCGTTCACGTCTATTCGGCGGGGGCGCTCCGCCATGCCGCCAACGCATTTATGTCTGCCCTGCGGGGGCTGCCGTCCGCCCGCTTCGCCTTTGCGGTCAAGGCCAACCCCAACGGCGCAGTCCTCCGGCTGCTCGCTGAGTGTGGCTATGGGGCCGACATCGTGTCGGGGGGCGAGCTACGCCGCGCCTTAGACGCAGGGATCGCGCCTGCGGATGTGGTCTTCTCAGGCGTCGGTAAGACCGATCAAGAACTGATCGACGCGCTGGAGGCCGGCATCGGCCAGTTCAACCTTGAGCTGGAGGAAGAGGGTCGTGTTCTGGCGCAGTTGGCGCGGCGACGCGGCATGCGTGCGCCAGCGGTGCTGCGCGTGAACCCCGATGTCGATGGCGGAACGCATGCCAAGATCACGACCGGCAGGCGAACAAGCAAATTCGGTGTCGATATCGCGGGCGCGTCGGACATGTACGATCGACTGGCGCAACTCGACGGCCTCGATCTGCAAGGGGTCGCGCTTCATATCGGTAGTCAGATCAGCGATCTGGAACCGCTGGAGGCCGCGTACCGCCGGATCGGCGCGCTTGTTCTTGACCTTCGCGCACGCGGGCACCCGATCACCCGGGTCGATCTGGGTGGTGGGCTCGGCATTGCATATCGGCCTGAAGATGTGATGCCGTCGCTCGCCGCCTATGCGGCGATGGTTGCGCGTGTGACGCGCGACTGGAACGTCAGCCTCACGTTCGAACCCGGTCGCATCATCACCGGTCTTGCCGGCGTGCTGCTGACACGGGTGATTTGGGTGAAGCCCGGCCTGAGCCACCCGTTCGTCATCGTCGATGCCGCGATGAACGATCTGGCACGTCCCGCGCTTTACGACGCATATCACCGCTTCGCGGCCGTCCGCCCGGATGGGACTACGATGGTTGCCAACATCGCCGGGCCCGTCTGCGAAACTGGTGACATGTTCGGCACCGATCGGACGATCGATCACGTGGCGCGAGGGGATCTGGCCGTCTTCCACGCAACCGGCGCGTACGGAGCGGCGATGGCCTCAAGCTACAATTCTCGCCCGATCAGCCCACAGGTGATGGTCGATGGGGACAGGTTTGAACTGGTCGGTGATCGTACCTTGCCGTTCGATACGCCGGCTCCATTGGGTTGCAAGCCTCGGACTGCTGGCAGCGTTTTCGATGCTGAGCTGACACAAGCGGCTTAAGGCCGTCATCTGTTCCTGGAATCGATGGTCAAACGGGAAAGCGCACGACCTGTCCGTCGACATTCGTGCCACGCAGCCGTTGTAGAAGGGCTGCCTTCATCGAGTGAAAGTGGTCTATATGTCGGCTGCTTGGCAACCGGCCGTCCTGGTCCTGAGACCAGGTAGGGATCGAAGATGGATGTTAACGATCAGGGCAATGACGGCAGGGGTGGCGATCTCCGTAGCCTGACGGACGCTTGTGACTGGTCGGCGTCGTCTCTGGGCGCTCGCGAGAGTTGGCCGCGCTCGCTCGAAACCATCCTCGACATGATGCTGTCGTCGCAATTCGCCATGTGCGTCGGCTGGGGGCCGGAGCTGACGCTCTTCTACAACGACGCTTATGTGCCGTTCCTCGGTTCACGACACCCCTCCGCCCTGGGAAAGCCCTTGAGCGAGGTTTGGGCGGAAGTCTGGCCTGATATCGAACCCCTCGCCGCATCGGCGATGGCCGGCACCCCGGTCGGGCATGAAGACCTGCCCCTCACCATGACACGGCACGGTCATCCGGAAGAAACGTGGTGGACCTTCGCCTACAGTCCGCTGCGCGATGACCAGGGCGCAATCGCCGGCTTCCTCAATATCGCGACCGAGACCACCGCGAAGATCGTCCACGAGCGCGAACTGGCGGCGCGCGAGACCGAGCTGCGGGCGCTCAACAGCGACCTTGAAGCACAGATCGTCGCGCGCGCACGCGAGCGGGCGACGACGTGGACAGTCACGTCGGAACTGCTGTCGGTGATCGATCTGCGCACGGGCTGCTTC
>NZ_JAGMXV010000307.1 GCF_018006725.1 Rhizorhabdus sp. | reverse complement strand
TGACCCAGCGCGAGACCGCTATCGTCCTGATCAAGTCGGGTCTGTCGCTGCTCGGTCCGGTGGCAGTCAACACGATGGCGCCTGACGAGGGCAATATGTACCTGATCGGCAAGATCGGGTCGCCCGATCTCAAGAAGCGCTTCCTCGACAAGCTGGTCGCCGGCGAGGGGCGCTCGGCCTTCTTCATGACCGAGCCGGCTTCGGAAGGCGGCGCCGGTTCGGACCCGTCGATGATGCGGACGACCTGCCATCTCGACGGAAACCATTGGGTGATCAACGGCCGCAAGGCGTTCATCACCGGGGCCGAGGGCGCCAAGGTGGGCATCGTCATGGCGAAGTCCGAGGACGGCGCCTGCATGTTCCTGGTTGACCTGCCCGACCCCGCGATCAAGCTCGACCGTATCCTCGACACGATCGACAATTCGATGCCGGGCGGCCACGCCGTGGTGACCATCGACAATCTGCGCGTGCCGGCTGACCAGATGCTCGGCGCGAGCGGCGAGGGCTTCAAATATGCCCAGATCCGGCTCAGCCCAGCGCGCCTGTCGCACTGCATGCGCTGGCTGGGCGGCACGATCCGCGCGCAGGAGATCGCGGTCGATTATGCCTGCCGCCGCGAGGCCTTCGGCAAGAAGCTGATCGACCATGAGGGCGTCGGCTTCATGCTGGCCGAGAATATGATCGAGCTGCGCCAGTGCGAGCTGATGATCGACTGGTGCGCCAGCATTCTCGACAGCGGTTCGCTCGGCACGACCGAAAGCTCGATGGCGAAGGTGGCGGTGTCCGAGGCGCTGTACCGCGTCGCCGATCGCTGCGTTCAGGTGATGGGCGGCACCGGCGTTTCCGGCGACACCGTGGTCGAACAGATATTCCGCGAGCTTCGCGCCTTCCGCATCTATGACGGCCCGACCGAGGTTCACAAATGGTCGCTGGCGAAGAAGCTCAAGCGCGATCATGCGAAGGCGAACCAGGCATGACGGGCGCGACGGGGCAGGACGAGAATAGCGGCACCACGCCGGTTCGCGAGGGCTTCCGCTTCGACGAAGCGGCGCTCGCGCGCTGGATGGTCGAGCATGTGCCCGGCTATGCCGGGCCGCTGACGGTCGAGCAGTTCAAGGGCGGGCAATCCAACCCGACCTACAAGCTGACGACGCCGGGCAAATCCTATGTGCTCCGTCGCAAGCCGCCAGGGCAGTTGCTCAAGGGTGCCCATGCCGTGGAGCGTGAAGCGAAGGTGCTGACTGGCCTGGCGCAGGCGGGCTTCCCCGTCGCCCATGTCCACGCGCTGTGCACCGACGATAGCGTCATTGGCACCTGGTTCTACATCATGGACCTGGTCGAGGGCCGGATCTTCTGGGACGCCACGATCCCGGAGGTTTCGCGCGAGGAGCGGCCTGCCTATTTCGACGCGATGAACGCGACCATGGCCGCGCTCCACAATGTCGATTATGCCGCTGTCGGCCTCGCCGATTATGGCAAGCCCGGCAATTATTTCGAGCGGCAGATCGGTCGCTGGTCGAAGCAATATGTCGAGGATGTCGATGCGGGCCGCGACCCCGACATGGACCGGCTGATCGAATGGCTGCCGGCGCACATCCCGGCGGGCGACGACACCGCGATCGTCCATGGCGATTTCCGCATCGACAACATGATCTTCCACCCGACCGAGCCGCGCGTCCTCGCGGTGCTCGACTGGGAATTGTCGACATTGGGGCATCCGCTGGCGGATTTTTCCTACCATGCGATGATGTACCACATGCCGCCGCATATCGTGGCTGGTCTGGCGGGTGCGGACCTGGCGGCGCTCAATATCCCGAGCGAGCAGGACTATGTCGCCGCCTATTGCGCCCGCACAGGACGTGAAGGGATCGACGATTACCGCTTCTACACCGCGTTCAACTTCTTCCGCCTGGCCGCGATCTTTCACGGCATCAAGGGGCGGGTGATCCGGGGCACGGCGGCATCGGCTCAGGCGGCCGATCGGGCGCGTATGTTCCCCGAACTGGCGAGGATCGCGCGCGCCCAGATCGACTGAGCGCGTGAGTCAGTAATCGACCAGCTTCTTGTCCGGGTCATAGGGCTGGTCGGGCGCCTCGCGCACGACCGCCTGACCGCACATCATGCGCTGCTGCCCTGCATCGTAAGCATAGCTGGGCGACCCGTGCAGTATCCAGCCCTCGGAAAGCGCCTTCGTGACCTTGTGGCAGAAGGCGGAGTCATCGACGCCGGTGAGGAAGCGGTAGATCAGCATGCGCTTCTCCTAAAGCAAGCCGCTGTCTGGTGAAAGAGCGGGCCCGACGCATCGAAAACTGCCCGGCCCGCCCGCATAGTTACGGTGCGATTAAGGAATAACACCTATTCAGCCACAGCTGCGCTCTCCTTACGCTTCCAAGCGAATTGGGGAATTGGGAGGCGCGGATGTTGGCGCGATCGACAAGGGGGGTGTCGGCCTGGAAAGACGCCGTCATGGCGGCACTGGTCTATGCGCTCCTAGCAGCGGCGACCATCAGCCTGTCCAGTGAGGGGCGCGAGGTGGCAGCCATCTGGCCGGCTAATGCCTTTCTCGCCGCGCTGTTGCTCTTGCGTTCGCGGAGCGGCTGGCCAGTTCTCCTCGGTGCGGGGTATCTCGCAAATGTCGCTGCCAATCTGGTCACCCGCGGCGACATCCAGGCGCCCGCCCTGTTCGGCCTGTTCAACATGGCGGAGGTCCTGATCGTGGCGCTGGCGCTCGCGAGCAAGGATGCGGACTCGTCAGCGGGTGACCCGAGCGTCGTATGGCGCTTTGCCCTTTGGGCAGGTTTCATAGCTCCGGCGATCAGTGCCGTGCTCGGCGGTAGCACGGCGGCTGTTTTCTATGGGCAGTCCTTCGCCGAGGCATGGCGAATCTGGTATGTCGCCGACGCACTGGGCCTGTTGATCTGCATGCCCTTCTTTCATGCTCTCCTGTCCGGCGAATTCGCGCGTTATCTGGGTACCCTGGCGGGACGGAGGGGGCGAGAAAGCGCGCTGGTCCTGAGCGCGGTAGCCGCGATCAGCATCGTCCTCTTCTGGGCCGTGTCTTTGCCGATCTTCTTCCTGATCGAACTGCCCGTGCTCGTGGCGACATTCCGGCTCGGCAGGTCGGGGGCGAAGGTGACGGTGCTGCTCGTCTCCCTCATCGGAACCGCAGCCACCGCGGCGGGATATGGGCCGATTGTCGCTATGAGCGACGACCCCGCGACGCGTGCGGCGGTTCTTCAATCCTTCCTTGCGGTGATCATGCTGACCGGCCTCCCGGTTGCGGCCATTTTGGCGGCGCATCGGCAGCTGATCGCACGACTGAGCGTGAGCGAACGGTCGCTGCGCCTGCTTGCCGCGCAGTCGCCCGTGCTGCTGCTCCATTTTGACCGACAAGGCCTGTGCAGCAATGCGATCGGCGCGGCCGAGCCCTTGCTGGGGGCGCATGCCGGCGCCTTGGTCGGACGTAGCGTCGAGGATGTCCATCCGCGCGAAGGGCGCCGGCTGCGGGCAGCCCTGCTCGAAGCTGAAGCAGAAGGCCGTCCGATCGTCGTCGAACTGCCCGGTCTGCTGCCCTCGGCCTGGATCGAGGCCCAGATATGTGCTTCGCGCGATAGTGAAGGCGGTTTCATCGGTACCGTCGTGGCGCTGCACGATATCAGCGTTCACCGTAATCGCGCCCAGGCCATGGCGAAGATGGCGGAGACCGACAGTCTGACCGGCCTGCTCAACCGAACCGGTTTCATGCGGCGGCTGGACGACCAGGTTACCGACGATCCAGGCCAGCCTCTTGCTCTGGCGCTGATCGACATCGACCACTTCAAGTTGGTCAATGACAATTATGGGCATCTCGTAGGTGATCAGGTGCTGCGCGAGATTGGCGGCATAATCATGGCCGAGCAGGCCGAGGGGTGCATCGGCGCCCGCCTGGGCGGCGACGAATTCGTCCTGCTGTTTCCCGCCGCCTCGATCGAGCGTGCCGAGGCGATGTGTCAGCGAATCCTGCGCGGTGTCGAGTTGATCCGGGTCGATGCGGGCGAGGGCATGATCGCCTGCCCTTCGATCAGCTGCGGAATAGCCGCGCGCCAGACCGGGCATCGCTCGGGCAGCATCATGCTCGATGCCGATCGTGCGCTCTATCACGCCAAGGCTGAGGGGCGTGGCTGCATCCGGCGGGCGGAGACAGAGAGCTCGATGAGCCTGCTCGCCAGTGTCGTGTGAAACGGCAGGCCGCTATTTCGAGGTGAGCGTCCAGACCCCATCCCAGCCGGGCTGGGGAGGCGTCTTGAGAAAGGCCCGGCAGCGCTCGACATACATGGTCGAGGGGCCATCCTCGGGCATCGCCGTCAACGCCTTGAGAAAGGCCTGCTCCGCATCAGCCCATTCCATCGCGCGATAGGCTGCGAGCCCCTGCGCATAATATTCGAGTATCCGGCCGAGGCCGCGATCGAGTTCACCGGCGCGATAGCCCAGTGATTCATAGACGCCGACCGGGAAGTCCTTGCCCTTGACCCGGATCAGGTCGATCTCGCGCACCAGTTCCGGGTTCGCAAGGCGTGCATGGGTGAATTCGGAGAAGAGAATCTTCGAGCCATAGGCCTTGTTCGCGCCCTCCAGCCGCGAGGCGAGGTTCACGCTGTCCCCGATAACGGTATATTCCATCCGCTTGATCGAGCCGATATTGCCGACCGACATGGCGCCTTGCGAGGCGTAGGCCTTGGCGGCGGCGAGCGCGGTGATCATCGTTCAGCCCTTACTTGCGCAGCAGGTCGAGGGTGCGCGATTCCATGGCGC
>NZ_JAGMXV010000306.1 GCF_018006725.1 Rhizorhabdus sp. | reverse complement strand
GGGCGCTGAACTCAGGCCTGCCGGCGTGCATCACCGTCGCGACCGATCCCGACGGGATGCATCCGTTCACCTTCGGGATGGCCGGCGCCGACCCCCGCAAGGGCAAGATCAGCATGCCCTATTATCAGAACGAATAGACGGCCGGCGGAGCCTACGCCGCCCTCGCGCGGCAGCGAGCTTTATCGGCGTGTGCCCAAAAAGAAAGCGGGCCGGGCGTAGGACGTCCGGCCCGCAGTGGGGATTTACGCCGAAGCGTTAGAAGCTGACCGAGCCCGAGACACCCCAGGACCGCGGCTTGCTGTACGAGATGAAGTCGCCGATCGCTGCCTCACGGACATAGAGCTGCGTGCGGCGGTTGGTCAGGTTGTCGCCGAAGATCGAGAACCTGAGATTCTCGGTCGGCATGTACGACAGCCGCGCATTGACGATCGCGAACGACGGCTGCTTCAGGCGGTTGTCGGGATGCCAGTAGAAGGAGCTGCTGTATGAAACCGTGGCGTTGGCTTCGATTTCACCGGCGCCGACATCCTGGGTGTAAGTCGCCGACCCGAAAGCAGTGAACTCGGGCGTGCGGATCAGGTCGTTGCCGCTGGCATCGCCTGTGACTTGCAGGTTGCCTCCAGTTGGACGCGGCGTGAAGAGCTGGGCGCTTGGGAAGCGGACATACTCCCCATTGGTGTAGGCCGCTCCGGCGCGAACGTCGAAATTATCCGTTGCTTGCCAGCCCAGCTCGACATCCGCACCGTAGATCTCGGCCTCGGCGGCGTTGAACAGGATCTGGTTGTTGAGGGCATTGAGCGCGTTGATCTGGATGTTCTCGTAGCGGCTGTAGAAGGCCGCGGTCGAGAACAGCAGACCGCCTTCGCTATATTTGTAGCCCGCCTCGTACGAGCGGACCTTCTCCGGCTCCACGACGGTGCCGGCGAACGGGCAGGTCGCCGGCGTCGCGAGCACGCAGGTGCCGGTGTTGCCGGCGTCGAACAGGCCGCTCTTGAAGCCCTCGCTGTAGCTCACATAGGCGCTCGAGCTCGCCGACAGATCGTAACGCAGCGCGGCGCGCGGCGTGAAGTCCTTGAAGGTCTCCGAGGCATCGAGCATCAGCGCGCCGCCGACGCCGTTGGTGTTACGCGCGCGCTTGCGCTCCTGGCTATACCGGCCGCCGAGGGTGAGGTGCAGCTCAGGCGTGATGTCGAAGGTGCCTTCGCCGTAAGCGGCATAGGCATCGGCCTTGACGAAGGTGTCCGGCTGGAACGGCGGCGCGGGCGGCGCGACGCCATTCACGAACACCGTTACCTTAGTGTGCGAATAGTCGTGCAGGTAGAAGAGCCCGGCGATCCAGCTGAAGCGCTCGCCTTCCGGAGAGGCGTAGATGAACTCCTGCGTCTCGGTCTCCTGCGTCTGCGGCGAGGCCGAGAAATGCTGGACGTTGGCCTCGGTGCCGTCGAGGTCGGTGGTGAACGGATATTTGGTGTGGGTGTAGCTCGAGATCGAGGTCACGGTGCCCCAGTCGCCAGACCATTCCGCATTGAGGTTCGCGGTGGTGTAGTAGAGCTTGTTGATCGGCTCGATGTTGAGCGAGATGTCCGACTTCGCGCCGGCGCGCCCGAGGGCGGCGGCCTGCGTGGTGCGGAACGGCGTGTTGTTGTTCACCGGCAGATAGGAATAGGCGGTGTTGTCCGACTGGTAGATGCGCGTGCCCGACAGGATCGCGCGGAAGCCGTCGCTCGGCTCGAAAAGCAGGCGACCGCGGATGCCGCGCGACTTGGTGTAGGACGACTTCTCGTTGAGGAAGACGTTGTTGGTGTAGCCCTCGTTCGTGTGATTGTACGCGGAGAGGTTGAACGCCACCGTCTCGCTGACCGGCACGTTGACATGACCGGTCGCGCGGAAGTCATCGAAGCGGCCGTAGCTTAGCTCGAGGTCTCCCGAGGCCTCACCCAACGAAGGCTGCTTGGTGCTGACAACGATCGCGCCGCCAGTGGCGTTGCGCCCGTAGAGAGTGCCCTGCGGACCCTTGAGCACTTCGATCTGGGCGATGTTGTTGAACTCGAACAGCGCGGTGCCCTGGCCCGACAGGTAGACGCCATCGACGTAGATCGCGATGTTCGGATCGGCGCCCGTGCCCGTAACCGTGGTGCCGACACCGCGGATCGTCGGCTGCACGTAAGTGCCCTGCTGGGTGATGTTAAGACCCGGGGTCAATAGGTCGAGATCGCGCGAGCCGTTGGCGCCTGCGGCGGCCAGCTGGTCCCCGGTCGTGACCGAAACCGAGGTCGGGACATCGACGTAGCGCTGCGCGCGGCGCTGCGCGGTGACGATGATCTCCTCGGATACGTCCTCCTCGGCCGCCGCCGTGGCCGGTGCTTCGGCCGGAGCCGTCGTCTGCGCGAGCGCCCCGCTCGCCCCAGCGAAGCAGCTGGTGATCAACGCGATCTTGAGATGTTTGCTGTTCACGCCCGTCTCCCCTGTTCGAAAGAACCGGGGAGTGTCGCGAGCGTCTTGATCGCGCTTGTCGAGGCCATGTTGGCTCACCTCCCCATGTCATTCCGGGTTTGTCCCGGTTGCTAATGGGATAAGGACACCATCACTAGAATGTGTCAATTGAAATGTAGAACGCGATACAGGTTCTGGCGACGTGTTGATGATCATTTGACGGAGGCACAGAGGGAAATACCGCAAAACATGCGATCGAAAGCCCTACGGTGTTGCAGATTTTGCACACCGTATTCATAGTGAGTCGCAAGAATTGACGGCACGGCCCGCGGCCGCGGGAGTGTCGCAAGAATCATCCCTCTGTCTGTCCGGAGCTGTTCCGGCCAGGCATGCAGTCGAGTGGACCCTATCAATGACCTTCCCCTCACGTATGGATCACGACACGGCACCCTATTGGCAGGGACTTGCTGAAAAGGCGCTGAGGATCACGCGGTGCCAGCAGTGTGCGCATTGGATTCATCCCCCACGCGCGTGCTGCCCGGGCTGCTGGTCCGACGACATTAAGCTCGAAGAGCCATCGGGCAGGGCGACGCTGTACAGTTACCTCGTCCAGCCCACCGAACCCGGCGGACCGCCTGCCGTCGTGGGTTGGGCCGAGCTCGAAGAGCAGGAGCGCCTGTTCATCGTTGCACGAATCGAGGGCGCAACCAGCGAAACCGTCGCTATCGGTTCCGAGCTAACGCTCGACTGGGCAGAAGCGGGCGACACCTTCCTGCCGATCTTCCGCCAGGGAGCCCGCCTGTGAGCAACGCCGGGAAAGTCGCCATCGTCGGCGTCGGGACTTCGGTGCTGTCGCGCGATGCGGGCCGCTCGGTCGGCGCGCTGGCCTGCGACGCCGTCCGCGCGGCGATCCATGACTCGGGCGTCGATCGTTCAGTGATCAACGGCCTGGCCGGCATCTACAGCACCGACCAGCCGACGGTCTGGCCGGGCTATGTTGCTGAAAGCCTCGGGCTTCGCGATATTGTTTGGTCAAGCTGCTCCGCGCCGCCGTCGGGAAACACGTTGATGGAAGGCGTGACGGCGGTCGCATCCGGCGCCTGCGAATATGCCGTCTGCTATCACGCCAAGTTCCGGTGGGACACGGTCTCGTCGGCCGCGCGCAAAGATCCGCTTCGCAAGGCGCCGCGCGGGGCCTTCGATCCCGGTCTTTCAATGCCGCTGGTGGAGCCGGTAGGAGTTCCGAACGGCATGTTCGCCGCGATGCGCCGGCACATGCACGACTATGGCACACGCCGCGAGCATCTCGGCATGATCGTCGTCAACAACCGTAACTGGGCGTGCGAGAACGAAGAGGCGGTGTTCCGCGACATGCCGCTGTCGATGGAGCAATATCTCGCCGCGCCGCAGATCTTGCCGCCGCTGACAGCGCTCGACATGGACATGCCGATCGACGGCGCGATGGCGGTGGTCGTCACCAGCGCTGAGCGGGCGGCGGACTTGCCGCACCGCCCGGTGATCGTCGATGGCTTCGCCAACGGCATCACCGGCGGCTCCGACTTCTTCTTCAAGCCGTTCGACACCTACCACTCATATCGCCTGCTGATCGAGCGGCTGTGGAAGATGTCGGGCTATTCGATCGACGACATGGATCTCGTGAATATTTACGACGGCTTCTCGAGCTTGGCGCTCGAGTGGATCGAGGCAGCCTTCGGCGTGCGCGGCGAAGTCGGCGGCTTCCTCGAGGATTCGTGGAACGCTGCCGAGGGCAAGCTGAGGTTCAAGGGCCGCATCCCGATGAGCACTCACGGCGGCAACCTCGGCGAAGGCCGCGTGCAAGGTTTCGGGCACGTGCTCGAGGCCGCACGCCAACTGCGCGGGACCGCGGGCACGCGGCAATTGTCAAATGCGCGATTGGCGTTGGTCACTAACGGTAATAATCCGGTGAATGCAGGATTCGTCTTGCGCGCCGGCTGAGGGTTACGAGATGCTTGGCGGCTCTTGAAGAGTGAGATGATGTTGAACGAGAGCCTGCTTAGCCAGAATCTGGTCTATTCGAGTCCGCGAATCTTCGAACGCCGTCGGCGCATCCTCGAGGAGGCGCGCCAGCTCGTTTCGGAATGCGGCTACGAGGGCTTCGGCATTCGCGAGCTCTGCCTGCGCGCGCAGGTGGCGCCGCAGACCGTCTACAAGGCGTTCGGCAACAAGGAGCGGCTGGTCACCTTGGCGATCCGCCAGCATTTCGAGAGCTTTGCCGAGCATCAGAAATTCTTCTTCCCGCGCACCACGCTCAACGGCGTCATCGAACGGATCATCGTCAGCGATGCCGGCACGCGCGCCTCGCGCGAATATGTGGCGGCGCTGGTGGC
>NZ_JAGMXV010000305.1 GCF_018006725.1 Rhizorhabdus sp. | reverse complement strand
GCGCAATCCTATGCCGAGGATATTATCGAGGCACTGGCACGGGAGCCGTCCGATCTTCTTCTGGGCTCGGATCTACTGTTCGGCAGCATGCTTGCCGGCGAGGTCGCGAAGGTGCCGACGGCCCTGCTCGCCAGCAACATCTCGCTCTGGCCTCTTCCCGGACATCCGCCGTTCGGTCCGGGCTTTCAGCCCGCCCGGTCGGCAGCGGACAGAGCGCGCGACGCCGAGGCTTCCGCCATGGCCGAGCAGGCATGGGACGGCTTCCTGCCCGGCCTCAACGCCGCCCGCGCTCACTTCGGCGCTGCGCCGCTGGCCCATGTCCACGAACAGCCCTTGCGCGCCGGCCGTCATCTTCTTGCCACCAGCCGCAGCTTCGACTTTCCCACCGAGCACCTGCCGGACCGCGTGCGCTATGTCGGGCCGCTGCTGGAGCTGCCGAGCTGGGCCCACGACCGCTGGACGAGTCCGCCATCGCGCGAGACACAGCCACGCGAGACACGGCCACTCGTGCTCGTATCGTTCAGCACCACCGATCAAGGGCAGGCCGACCTGCTGCAACGGGTGATCTCCGGTTTGGCGAGAGAGCCGATCGAGGTGGTCGTCACTCTCGGCAAGGCACTCGAGGGGCTTCGCCTTCGGTCGTCGACGAATACCACCATTCTTCCCCATGCAGCGCATGACGACATCCTGGCCAAGGCCCGCGCCGTCGTTACCCACGGCGGGCACGGCACGGTCATGCGATCGCTGCGCCACGGCGTCCCCCTCGTCGTCCTTCCGATGGGCCGCGATCAGAACGATAACGCCGCGCGCGTGGACTATCACGGCGCAGGCTTGCGCCTCGACCCTTCGGCTTCTCCCCAAATGCTCGTCGAGGCCGTGCGGCACGTCGTTTCAGAGCCGCGCTTCGCCGACCGCGCGATGGCTCTCGGGCGAGCCATTGCCGAGGAAGGTCCGGGACCTGCTCGGCTCGTGGCGGAAATCGAGGACTTCGCACTGGGGTCTTCGGAAAGAGCTCTGTCCGCCGCGTGATCGACACTCGCCGCAGGAAACCCAAGGAAGCCCAAGGAAGCC
This sequence comes from Rhizorhabdus sp., assembly GCF_018006725.1. Classification (GTDB taxonomy): domain Bacteria; phylum Pseudomonadota; class Alphaproteobacteria; order Sphingomonadales; family Sphingomonadaceae; genus Rhizorhabdus. The sequence continues at coordinate 3,758 of NZ_JAGMXV010000305.1, read as the reverse complement.
CAATGATGATGCACGCCTCTTCAAGCGATAGTGGAATGACCCTGACATCTGGCCAACTCGACGCCTATCTCGCAAGGATCGAGGTGGACCGGCCGGTCTCTCTCGATGTCGTCAGCCTGTCGAGGCTTCACCGCGCCCATCTCATGGCCTTCACCTGGGAGGCGCTGGACGCTTTCATGGGATGGCCGTCCTCGATCGCGCCGGCCGTCGCCTTCGCCAAGATGGTGGAAGGCCAGCGCGGCGGCTGGTGCTACGAAATGAACGGTCTGTTCGGCGCAGCCCTCGCCGCGCTCGGTTTCCGCGTCACCCGCCTGTGCGGCGGCGTCGATCGTGAAACGATGGGCGACATCGCCATCGGCAACCATCTCACGCTGCGTATCGACCTCGACCGGCCGTACCTTGCCGAGGTCGGCCTGGCGGACGCCATCGTCGACCCCGTGCCGCTTGCCGTCGGGCCGATCAGCCAGCGCGGCTTCGATTTTTCGATCGCGTCGACGGATGACGGCTGGCTGCGCTTCAACAATCATGCGAAGGGCATCGCACACAGCTTCGATTTCCGGCCCGATCACTGCGACGAGGCCGCCATTGCCGCGACGCTCGGTTGGCTGACGCAGGATCCCGGCTCGCCGTTCACGAACGCGCTGGCGATCCTGCGACATACCGCGGACGGCTATGTCGCCCTGAAGAACGATTGCCTGCGCAAGGTGACGCCAGACAGCGTCAACGAACAACGCATCACGAGCGCGGATCATCTCGCGGACACGTTCGAGACGATCTTCAAGCTCGACATTCCCAAGTCCGGCGACGTCTGGGAAAAAATCCAGACGATCGGCCGCGACGAGGTCGCCTGAGTGGGGCAGGTCGAGCCCTTCGACCGGTGGCAAAGGGCTCGACGCAATCGTCTGTCTTGCGCGTCAATGCACCATGAGCTTGTGCGCCGTGGAACCTGTCAGTCCCGAGCCCAGATGTAGCCGAAGGCCGTGTAGTTCTGGATCCGGTCGAACGCCGGATCGCACTCTTCGAACTTGCGGCGGACACGCTTGATGGCGGATCGAACGTTGGTCCTGTAGCCATTCGCGCCACACCCGGCGACGAAGCCGCGATAGTGCATCGCGTCGTAGATCTCGCGATAGGTCATGTGCTGCCCCACATTGCCGGCCAGCAGGTTGACGATCTTGAACTCCCCCACCGTGAGATGGACATCGGCGCCGTTCCAGAAGGCCCGGCTGATGTGCGGCTTGAGCATGAGGCTGCCGACCTCCACGACCTTGTCCCGCCGTGACTCCGGCACCTTGGCGTAGGCGACAACACGAAGCCGGTGCACCAGGATGGCGATGCCGCGCGACTTGTCGATGTAGTCGATGGCGCCATGCTCGAAGGCGAGCCTCTCGTTGCCGGTCAGCGACCTGTGGGTCAGGAAGACGATCGGCAGGTCGACGCCCAGGCGATTCAACTGCTGCATCAGCTCGAGGCCCGGATTGCCGGGCACCCCCCAGTCGAGAACGATGAGATCTGCAGAGCACAGCGAGTCCAGAGCGGCCAGGACGGACGCGGCATCCGAATAAGTCGTTACGGCAAATCCCTGTTCGGACAGTTCATTCGACAGCAGGTTGCGAAAATCATCGTCGCCATCGACCACGACGACACGGATTTCCGCCGCCGGCGTGCCGCTCATCAGAAGTGCCGGCACCTTTGCGGCAGAGTCCACCATACTGATCGCTGACTGCATTACGCGTACTCCTCATCAAATCGCCGATCCCACAGGTCGTCGATTGCCTTCTCACTGCAATAAGATGAGGCGTTGAGGTGCCGTTCTACCGGATCGCAGCCTGATTGGCGGCAGTCCGGTGGCGACACGCGCGATCCCACGCAAGAACGTGGTCACGTGCAAATGGGCTCGTAGGAACCCAAGATCCCCTGCAAAAACGCCGAGATAGCTCATCTCCAAAGCTTCCGAGACACCCCTGCCTCGTTGCCAGCGCCTATGCAAAGCCCCTTCCCGCCTTCTATTTAATTGCAGTCTCGCAGAAATAAAAGCGGAAACATTGGGGCGGATCGAGGAAGCTGTGCAGAACGCCCGGCGCCGTCGCGGGCCTACGATTTGCGCGTGGCCGGGTGGCTGGCGAGGTGATCGGCAAGCTTGTCGAGCGTCTGGCCCCCGAATTCGACGGCGCCGAAGCCGATGGCCCCCTCGCGCTGGGCACGTGTCGGATGCATCTGGCGCAAGGTGAGGACCGTCTTTCCGTCCGATTGCACGTCGAACGTGACCAGCATTCGAAACTTGCCCGGGTCGTCGTCCTTGTCGGAGCCGTGATCGACCTCGATCAGACGTGGCCGATCGATGCGCAGGAAGGACATTCGATTGTCGTAGCGGGTGCCGTCGGCGCCGACCATGTCGAACCGCCACGTGCCGCCCGCGCGAACGTCGATCTCGTGCGTCTTGATCGTCATGCCCTTGGGGCCGAACCACGCCGCGAGCTGCTCGGGGTCGGTCCACGCATCGAAGACTCTCTCGCGCGGCGCATCGATGACGCGGGCCAGGACGATTTCACGATCGAGCGGCCAGGCGGCCCATGCCGATTCCGTCCGCGGGGATTTGTCAGTCATCTCGTCGGGTATCCTTCCTTTTGCGGGCGAGGTGGGCTTCCAGCCGATCGAGCCGGCCTTCCCACGTCGCGATGTGGGTGCGCAGCCAACCATCGGTGCTCCGAAGCGCCCCCGGGGTGAGCGAGCATGTTCGAACGCGCCCCGATTTTGCCGACGAGACGAGGCCGCCGCGTTCGAGCACGCGAATGTGCTTCAGCAGAGTCGGCAGCCCGATCTCGAAAGGCTCGGCGAGCTCGCCGACCGTGGCGTCTCCGTTGCACAGGCGAGCGACGATCGCGCGCCTGGTCGGATCGGCCAGAGCCGCGAACGCAACGTTCAGGCGCTCCTCAAAGTTTGCCATATGGCAAACTAATTCGAGAGATGCGTCGGGGTCAATATTAGTTTTCCAATCGGCAAACCGTTTTCAAGGGAGGTCCCGACAGTCCTCAAATTCGCAGGGAGATTGCAGCGCAAAGGCCTCGCTCGCGCTGGCCGGCATCCGGCGATAGGCTCCCGCCTCGATCTTTCCGCCCGATTTTCTTCCGTGAGGAGCAGCAGCATGGCCGTCGTCGAAACCGAAACCCACGGACAGATCCTCGTCGTCCGCATGAACCGGCCGGATCGGCTGAACGCCCTCAATCACGAGATGCGCACCGAGCTGTCCAAGGTCTGGAACGAGTTCCGCCACAGCAAGAAGCTCGAAGTCGCGATCTTCACCGGCGCCGGCCGCGGCTTCTGCGCCGGCGAGGATATGAAGGAGTCGCTGAAGGACGGCGCGCCCGGCGGACGGCGCCCCGAGATCGAGGACCCGTTCATGGCGGGCACGCTCGAGAAGCCGGTCATCGCCGCCATCAACGGCTTCGCCATGGGCGGTGGCTTCATGCTGGTGGAACGCACCGACCTGCGCGTGGCCGTGCGCGAGGCCGTCTTCGAGGTCTCCGAGGCCAAGCGCTGGCTGCTGGGCGGCTACAATCACGGCCACATCGCCAACCTGCCCTATCCCGTGGCCATGGAAATGGCGCTGGGCTTCCGCTTCACCGCGCAGCGCTTCCACGAGATCGGCTTCGTGAACCGGCTGGTCGACGCCGCCGAGCTGATGCCGACGGCGATAGGCATGGCCGAGCATCTGCTGACCCTGCCGCCGGCCTCGCGGGTCAACACCGTCCATATGA
>NZ_JAGMXV010000078.1 GCF_018006725.1 Rhizorhabdus sp. | reverse complement strand
GCATATACCAGCGCTCGAAGAAGGGGTTGTCGTGGCGGCAGATGACCTCGTCGGCCGGTCGCGACGCGATCAGCTGCTCGGCCATCGCCAGCAGAACCTGCCGGGTGCCGTCGTCGATCTTCATTTGGCACCCCCGAACATGCGCCGGATCTCGTCCTCGATGCCGGCGGCGCTTCGGCCGGTCAGATCGCCGGCATGTGTCCCGCGACCGGCCTCGACGGCCGCGGGACTGGAGGCTTGGGTGACGCCGGGAGGGAGCGTCCGAGGCTGGGGGGCGCCGGGAAGGGAAGAGCGTTGGATGGGCCATCCAGGGCGGTCGGAGATCATTTCATCACCTGCAGGGCGATCAGCGAGAAAGCCGAGATCGCAATGGAGGTCAGGATCACCGCATCCATTGCGGGGTGATTGAACCCGACGAACCACGGCGCAAGGCGGGCCCGGATTTTCTTGATGTTCATGCTGCAATCCCCCGGCGGCCGTCGGCCGCTGCAAGAACCTTGTAGAATGCGGCGACTGCAGCGCTCGGCGCGTCGGCGTGGAGCATGATGGTCACGCTGCCGCCCCGGCCGCCCCACATCTGCCCATGGCAGGCGATGCGCTCGGCGGCGGTGAGGTTGCGCCACTTGGCGATCTTCACGTCACCGAGCAGCAGGCAACGCGATTCCCGCGCCTGCATAGGCCCGATTGAGAAGCCAGCCGCCTGCAGGGCGCTTTCAGCCGCCCGGACGCCGGCACCATCGCCACTGTCGGCGAAGACGGCTGTCGGATGGACCGGCATCAGTCGATCACCAGCGGCTGGGCGGCATAGGCCTTGTACGCCTCTTCGGCCTCGCGCCGGGCTGTTCGCGCCCGGCCGAAGGCATGGCGAGCCTCGTCCCATTGCTTGCGCGCGGCCTGCTCGGTCGCGATCGCCGCGGCGACTTTCGTCTGAAGCTCGCGCAGACCCATTGGGGTCGAGCCAGCGCCGGATTTATGCCCCGGCGAGCGATGGCCGACGATGACGAGTTCGATCAGCTGATCGGCAGTCAGATCGACGCGCTTGGCGACCAGACCGATTCGATCGCGAAGCTCGGCGCCGAGCTCGAGCTCGGCCGCTCGTGCCCAGTTGCCCTGGCGCAGGCGGCTCAGCCGCGAACGGTGGTGTCGCCATTCGCCAACATCGGCGGCGGCGTCTTCAATCGCCTGGGCAAGAGCGCTGCGCCGCTCGGCGTCTTGGGTGGTCGTTTCGTGCAACACGGTTGGCTCCCATCAAGCCTCCGTCTTGCGAGCCGTCGCGCGGCTGATCAGGAAGCGATGAGAGACAGGTAACAAGTATCTTGTGACATATCAACAAGGATTTTGTGGATCAGTCGTCCGGCCAAATTTCGTCGGGATAGAACCCGCTATCGCCGTGCGTATTTTTCCGGTGATGCGGTGTGGATGTTGCGGGAGGTAGCTCTGGCTTCTGGCCTTCAAGGCCAACGCGAATCAGTCCCCCATGATCGGTTGCTGCTTGAAAGATGGCTTGCACCTCGCCGAACCGCCGTATCAGTCCGCCAATAAATGCGGCTCGCTCAGCCTGGACATACCCGATCTGAATGCCGCGTGTGCTGAAGATGGCGACAGCACGCTTATCAAACGGGTTTTTCGGTTCCAGGCGCAACTCGACCGGATCGCCGGGCGCGCAGAGCATCAGCTCGAACCTGCGGTTCGTTTTTGCCTTGTCCGTATTGGGAAAGTTGACCCCAACAATCGGAATCGTCATTGCCCGGTTCACAGCTGCGGGCGCCTCAGACGCGTCGACCAAACCAAACAACTCGTCCCATGATTTCTACCTCGTCGACAAGGCGTGTCGAAGTCGAATATCGTGGGTTTCCGCTGATCACTCGCACGGATGGAGGGTTTGAGCCGCTAACCTTCTCAAGATATTTCACGACGTAACCATCGCCATCCCACAGACAGAAAGCGCCCGGCTGGGTGGGGCTCCGCTTGCGACGGTCGATAAGGAGTTGATCGCCGCCCAGGAACGCCGGCTCCATAGAGTCGCCCTCCACCTCGATCGCCAACAGCTCGGCCGGTGCGATGCGGAGATAGTCTTCAACCAAGGCGCGCGAAAATGCCACCACCTTGGGCTCCCCCGATCCGCTCCCGCCGCCTCCCATGCCGGCGAAGGTGGGGAGCAACTCGATCAGGACGGCGTCCGAGATTTCATCTTCGTTGGCGATCCTGTCCGGATCGGCGTGTTCGTGGTCGGCGCTTTCGCGAACGCCCTGCTCCAAGGCGGCGACCGCATATCGAAACCATCCAGGGATTTTCTTGGCGGTGTTTTCGAAGTTCCAGATCAGCTGCTGATTGAACTTCACGGCGTAGCCATCGGCATCGGCCAGAGGTTGCGCGCGCTTCGCCAGGTCGGAAGGTGACCAGCTCAGCTTCCCGCGCTCAGTCTCCAGCCAGCGGCGTTTCGTCATCACGTCATCCATGGGGGAAAGGGCTACAAAATCTTTGCCGGAATGCCCCAAACAAGTTTCTTGTTGCAGAATCACAAGAGATTTGTGATAAGACGGTTCATGATCGACACTTCCGCCCTTCATCAGGCCCTGAAGGCCGCCCTCGCCAAGGCTGGCAACAACCAGTCTCGTTTCGCAGCCGATATCGGGACTTCGCAACAGCGGATCTCCTACTGTCTAAACAACGGAAGGCCGTTGCCTGCCGAACTGGTGCTCCGGGCCGAAGCGGCAGGGTACGGCTCGCGCCATGAGTTGCGGCCCGATCTTTATCCGCTTCCCGAGGCCGATGCCCGCATTGCCGTCTGCTCGACGTGCGACGCCCGGCCAGGCAGCGCCCAGGCATTGGCCTGTGACGTCGTCGGATGCCCCCTGCGGAATAGGGAGGCGAAGGCGGCATGATCGGTTGGTGTCCATATCGCGTGTGTAGCGCGGAGGCGTGCGCGTGATCCCGTTCTCCGAGAGCCATATCGCGCGGGAAACCGCTCATCGGCAGCAGCAGATGTTCGCCATGTTCGTGGGCCCCGGGCTGCACGTCACCCGCAACGCCCTGGCCGCCGCGTCCGGCATCCCAGCCTCGACGCTGCGCGATCTGGCCGGCGGGTCGGCGATCACCGTTGCCCAGCTGATGGCGCTGCGTCGTTTCCTGCCGCCCGAGGCGATCAACATGATCACCGAGCCCGGCGGCGCGCACGTCATCGACACCCAGGCCGATACCGCCTGCTGGGACGAAGTCGCCGCCGATGCCGCCGCGCTGCTTTCCGATGTGATGGAGGCGAAGCGCGACGGGGTCGTCGACCATGCCGAGGAGGCCCGTCTGAGGAAGCGGACCCGGGCTTTCATCGCCAAGAACCAACACATGGCTGCGGACGGCTGACCCGGCTGGGTCAGAGCCTTCAGCCCTTCTGAAATTGCGACGCGCGTCGGGGGTGGTCTCCGGCGGCGAGAAACTGTGCCCAGCGCGCGGGGCCTGACGCGCGCCTGACGAGGTCGGAATGGCAGATATCGGTGACAACTCGGGCAGCATCGCGGCGCAGGAACTTCGCCTGTTCGTCGAGCGGGTCGAGCGCCTGGAAGAGGAAAAGAAGGGCCTCGCCGACGACATCAAGGAGGTGATGTCGGAGATGAAGAGCCGTGGCTACGACACCAAGATCGTCCGCAAGCTCATCGCCATCCGGAAGAAGAAAAAGGGCGAGCATGAGGAAGAGGCGATGATCCTCGAAACCTACATGGCCGCGCTGGGGATGATCTGATGATCCCCTTCGATCTCACTCCCGTTGCCGCCAACCATGTGCGGTGCACCGGCTGCTCCGAATACGAACTGCTCGGCGATATCCCGCTATGGCTGTCCGAGCACAACGCTGCAGGTGCCGTCGATCAGATCGACGGATGGTACCGGCACGGCGGCGGCTGGAGAGATCATCCGGGCTTCGACATCGATCTGGAGCGTCTGACGCTCAACTATCCCGGTGATCCGGCGCTGCCGGCGATCGCGCAAGCCCAACTCCGCGATGAGCGCATCATCCTATTCGACGGCTCGTGGCTGGCGGTGATCCAGGCCGATGGCTCGCACCGTGTCGCAAGGATCGACTGATGCGCGGCGTTTCGGTGCAGCTGCCGTTCGCGGGGGGGGGGGGTAAATATGGAAAGCCCTGCTCGCCTGCTCGGCCAGATCGCGGCGGAGGCCAAGGTCTCCGAACATCAGGTTCGCGTCGCCCAGGTCTGCCTCGCCTATGCCAAGGCCGGGCGGACGCTCGACCAGGCTGCAGCATCGATGCAGCGATCGCGCGGATATCTGCAGCGCGTGTCGCGCAGGTGGCTGATCGATTTCGCCGACTATCGCCCATATGCGCGCCGCGACCCGCGGCCGGCGCCGATCGGCAGGCTGACATGACGCCAGCCTGCCTTACGATTTCCGATGCGCCAGCGGTTGCACCCGCCGGTGTGAGCATCATCTGCCCGATCGGTCTTTCGCGCTCCGGGCGCCACCACCATGGCAACGGAGATCCGTTCAATGTCCACTAAAGCGGCGGCGGCGTCAAAGCCCCGCACCCCCAAGGCCGAACCCGAGCAGCTCCCGCCCAGCATGGGCCCGGCGCCGATCGCCGAAACCGTCGTCCAGCTTATCCGCTACCCGCTGCTCGATCGAGCGCCGGAGAACGTGCGTCAGACGCGCGCCTCGGAAGATATCGACGAGCTCGCGGACGACATTGCCGCGCACGGCTTGCTCCAATCGCTGATCGGGTACCAGGACCCGGGCCAGAAGATTTTCCCGCAAGGCTTCACCTGGATCGTCGGCGGCGGCCGGCGCCTGGCAGCGCTGGCGCTGCTCCACACCCGGGGCATCATCGATGACGATTACCGCGTGCCTGTGGTCGTCCGGCCCATGGAAGAGGCGGTCGAGCTTTCACTGTCCGAGAACCTCGCGCGGCGCGACATGAGCCCCGTCGACGAGTTCATCGCCTTTGAGCGCCTGATGCGGCCGGGCACGACGGACGCGGCCGGCCTCGCCAAGCGCTTCGGCTTCACCGAGCGCTATGTGAAGCAACGCCTGCGGCTGGCCCAGCTTGCGCCCGAGATCCTGGAAGCCCTGGCCGAGCGCAAGATCGGCATGGATGCGGCCCTGGCCTATGTCGCCTGCAGCGATGTCACCCTGCAGGCCCAGGTGTTCCGCGAACAGGAAAAGTCGACCTGGGACAAGCATGCGCCGGCGCGGATCCGTGCCGCATATAGCACGGCGCAGCTGCACACCGGATCCGCGCTATTCAAGTTCGTCGGCGCCGACACCTACGAGGCGGACGGCGGTGAGTATGAAGACGATCTCTTCGGCGCCGCCGACGCTCCCTATGGCGGCGGGCGCAAGCTGGCCAGCGGCCCTATTCTTCTCGCCGCGGCCGAAAGGATGGCGAAGTTTCAGGGCGTTCGCCTCATCACCGCGCGCCGCGAAGAGTACCCGTCGATCGAGGAGTTCCTCGTTCCCTCCGGCATCAGGATCGACGGATATCCGTGGAAAGCTCCGAAGCCTCCCAAGGGCTATGTCCTGGTCAGTTCTGACTATGCCGTGAAACCCGAGCAGATGTGGGCAAACGCCAAGGCGAGCGACGTCAGCATCTTCGCGATCGTCGGGGTGAACGGCCAAGGGGAACTGGCCGTAAAAGAAGACGGCTTCTTCGTCCCCAAGGCCGATGTCGAAAAGGTCAAGCCGGCGCGGCCCGCTCATCAAGGGTATCAACCCGAGACGCCCGAGCAGCGCGCAGCGCGCCAGCGCGCCTATGATGTCGAGAAGTACGCCCTTCGGCTGGCGCTCGGTTCGTTTGCCGACACTCCCTATGAAGGCCGCGTCTTCTGGCCGCAATACGGCCCGCAGGGTGAGGCGTTCATGCATCCCGAGCGCGGCGGCGGCTGGGCGGTCAACGTCCGCATCTGGGTCAGCGACGCCGATGTTGCGGCCAAGCGGATCGAGGCCGAGCAGAAGGTCGACGAACTGAAGGCCGATGAACTTCGCCGGCAGAAAGAGGCCGAGCAGGCGAAAGAGAGGGCGCTGGACGCAAAGCGCACCGAGATCGCAGCCATGGACCCCCAGCCGGCCGTTCTGGTGGCGGATGGAGAGACGTGGTTCAGGTGGGAAGATGGCAGCTACGCCGATCGCCCTGAATCCGATGGCCAGTACCTCGACTCTTTCGACGAGCTCACGCAGCTGCTCGCCGGCGTCGAGACCTTCGGAGAGGTATTCCCGACCATTGCCGATTACGAAGCTCTTGCCGGGGAGGTCGAAGCATGAGCCGGCCGGCAACCTCGCGCGTGAAGGTGAACGCGCCGCTTGGGATGCGGCCGAGCCTCGAGAACCGCAAGCTATCCGAGCTCAACATCGATCCCAGCTATCAGAGGTCGATCGACAACAGCACCTCCCAGACGCTGATCCGCAAGATCGCGCAGTTCTGGGACTGGGGGCTCTTCCAGCCCCTCGTTGTCGCGCGCCGCGCCGACGGCACCTTTTGGGTCGTCGATGGCCAGCATCGGCTGGCGGCGGCCCGGCTGCGCAATGACATGTGGGACCTGCCTTGCGTCATCACGCAGCATTTCAGCCCGGGTGACGAGGCCGCAGCGTTCGTCGCGCTCAATGTCCAGCGAAAGCCACTTTCGCGGATGGATCTGTTCCGGGCCGCCCTCAGCGCCGGCGACGACACCGCAGTCGAAATCCAGCACCTGATCGACAAGGCCGGATTGTCGCTCGCTACCCACTCCAACCCGACGGCATGGAAGCCGGGACAGCTCTATAACATCGGCGGCATTATCAAGGCGCATAAGGTCCACGGCGTGAAGGTGACCGGGATGGCTTTGCGCACCCTGGCCAAGGCTTTCGCGGGCGACGTGCTGCAATATGCCGGCACGCTGTTCGGCGGGATCGTCGAGACGATCGCAAGCGAAATGAAGTCGGCGCCGGATGATTATTCGCCGGCGTTGTTCGAGTTGGTCCTTCAGGGCGCGACACAGGCCGAATGGGTCGCCGAGATCCATAAAGCTCGCGGCGCGAACCCGCTGCTCAAATGGGACGTTGCCGCGCATCAGGTTTTCGAGCGCGCCTATTCGGAGGCGTGTGGCGAGGAATGAAGGCATCAACGCTTCGCCGTCACGCGTCGATCGAGCCCAAGGGGGCGGGGGTAGTGCTGTCCGCGCTCCACCCCGCTTACCGCGGCGCGCGGTCGATGTTTCCGTCGCGCGTCTTCGATCCCGACGAGGTCGGCCGCGTGCTGAAGGACGGCCATCAAAGCCGCAAGATCGGCAGGACCGTCCTGAAAGGCGCGCGGCGCGGCTGGCCGATCTTCACGCTGACGCTGGAAGAGCGAGCGACATGCCCGCGCACCTGTGCCGTTTGGGGCGCCTGCTATGGCAACAACATGCAGGCTGCCGAGCGCATCACGCCCGGCGACGAGCTCGAGGCAACGCTATGGCGCGAGATTGCCGCCCTGCAGGCCGCGCACCCGCGCGGCTTCCTGATCCGGCTCCATGTCCTGGGCGACTTCTACTCGGCCGGCTATGTTGAAATGTGGGCGCGGGCGATCGCGACGTTTCCGGCGCTGCACGTCTTCGGCTACACCGCCCGATCTCCGTTCGACGAGATCGGCCGCGCCGTCCTGGAACTTGCCGCGGCCGACTGGGGCCGCTTCGCCGTCCGCTTCTCCGGCTGGAGAGGTGCAAGCCGCGGCGCGGTCGTCGTCGACACGCCTGCCGATACCGACCACGTAATTTGCCCTGCCCAGACGGGCGGCACCGACTGTTGCGCGACCTGCGCGCTGTGCTGGCACAGCGAACGAACCATCGCCTTCCTGAAGCACTGAGGGGCTGCAACATGTACATCGACATCACGGTTACCTACGGCCAGATCCGCGACGCGCTGGCAGCGGCGGATGACGACGGGCGCTTGGCTGCAACCGACGGTTCGTTCCGCGATCACCTTCTGATCATCAAGGAAGTCGAAGTCGACGACGAGACGGTGTTCGAAAACCTTGCTGCCGAATGGATCGAGACCGAACCCGAGGCATGCGGTGATCGGCGCGCTCTGGCGGGGTTCATCGACTGCCTGCTCGCCGGCGATCGATCGGGCGCAATGGCGCTGATCAATCGCACTTTCCCGGTCGACGCCGACGCTGCCTTCGTCGAACTCCGAATCCGGGAGCATAAGCTCGCGTGAGGGATCGGTTCTGTCTCGAAAAGGCGGCTTGCCAAGCGCGAACGGCGGACAGGTTGTGCCGCCGATGTTCGACGGCCCGGTTGCATTCCGATCCGGAGCTCGTCGCCGCTCGTCGGGCCGGCTATGAAGCTGCATTCGCAACACCGGAAGCGAGGGAGCGTCGGCGCCAGGCACTGCGTGCGGCTGCGATCGCTGAGGCCTCATCGCCCGAGGGTAAGGCGCGCCGCCGCCGGCTAGGTCATGAAAAGGTCGCAGCCCTTCACACGCCAGAGGCGAAGGCGCGCAGCCACAGCCCCGAAGCCCGCGCCCGTCGCGGCCGTCAGATCAGCGAGCGGTACCTTTCGTGGTGCCCTATCGAATATCGCGAGCACTACCGCTTGTTGATCCGATCGAAGCGGATGCTGAGTGCGGACGCGCGCGCCGCGATCGAAGATCTGATCAAGGTCGACGCGCGGAGGTATGCGCGGACAGGCAAACTACAGCAGGCGGCCCGCGCATGACGCCTGATTGCCGGCGATGGACCGAAGCCATGATCGTTCAATGGAGCCACCGCGCCGAGCAACTGCTCGAGGATCCTGCGGTCTCGTCGGCGCAGGCGATGCGTGCGACGTCCCTGCAGGATATCGTCCGCGACCTGAAGCGGCGGCTGGCCGCGGCTGGACCACCGCCGACCGCGGATGAGGCGCGTCTGCAGGAGCTCGAGGCGAGCTTGGCCTGCCTCCAGCCGTATATGCACCCCGTCTACAAGATGATGTTCAACAACGGCCCGATCACGGCTGCGGTGCGCGCATCGATCGAACGACGGCTCGGCCGCGAGCCTGCCGAGGTCGTGCCCTTGTCGGCGCCGCGGCCCAGATGGCTCGACGCGCCGATCGAACCGCCCGCCCTTGATCCCGAGCCTTTCACGCCGGGTCCGCAGATGGACATGTTCGGATGAGCGTCCGGCTGATGGAACAGGTCTGGGATATGGATATCGGCGCCACCGATCGGCTGGTGCTGCTCCGGCTGGCCTGGCTGGCTGACGGCCACGGCGTAGCACGCACGACGATCAAGGGCCGGCGTGGCTTGAGCCCGGCTACCGGTTTGGGCGTTCGCGCGGTGCAGTATGCCATCCGATCGCTGGTTGATGCCGGGCACCTTCAGCGGCTGGAACAGCCAGGCCTCGGAGCGGAGTATCACTTGCGCCTCGACATGCTTGGGGGCCGGAGTTGACCGATCGCACCAAGCATCTCCGGATGAGTTCAGCAGAGCGGCGTGCAGCGCGAGCGGCGCTGGTGAAACGCGACGGCGATGGCTGCGCGAATTGCGGAGCATCAGGTACCCGTCGCGTCGACGCCGGATATGGCCGGATCGAAGAGCGCTCGATCCTCGAACTCGATCATCGCCTTCCGATCGTCGACGCCCCCCACCTGGCCAAGGACCTCTCGAACCTACAGCTGCTCTGCTTTGACTGCCACAAGGCGAAGACGATGGCTGAACGCTCTGCGCGCGCAAGCTCGGGGAGGGGGCTCCTATGAGCGGTCGAGCCACGATCTGGGCCAGCCGGCAACACCCGCCGCGGCCGGCCGACAAGCTTGTGCTGTGGGCTATGGCGGATGCGGCGCGCGACGGGTTGCTGTGCTTTGCAGCAGTCGCGACGCTGGTTGAGTTCACCGGGTTGGATCGCAAAACCGTCCTCTCATCGCTGCATCGCCTCAAGAGCGAGCAGTTGATTGTCGATACGGGCGAACGGCGAGGTGAGACCCGGCAGATCATAGTATGGCGGCTGCCCGTTCCCGCTAATGACGGAGAAGCGGAAACGGAACCGGAAACGGAACCGTCCCAAAAACGGAACCGTCCCAAAAAAGGCGGCAAAGCGTCCCAAAAACGGGACACGGAACCTCCTCATGAACCTATACCTTCAGATGCTATCGCATCTTCAGGGCGCACGGCTGCGGTGCGCGGCACCCGCCTGGATTACGATTGGCAACCCACCAAGGATTTGCCCGATGCGGTCCAGAAGGTCGTCGACGGCTGGCCACCCGGTCGCCTGCAGCAGCGGCTCGACGAGTTCCGGGACTTCTGGATCAGCCGGGCCGGGAAGGACGCAACCAAGGCCGATTGGGACCGCACCTGGTGGAACCGGATCAGGGCGATCGACGAAATGGACAAGCGGGAAGAACGACGTGGCACAAGAAATCGCAACACAGACAGGCCCAGCGCTTGGGCGCCGCGACCTGGCATGGATGGCCGCGAACCGATCAGCCTGGACGATTGAGGCGGCGATCGCGCTCGCCGGCGATGAGCCGGCTGCGACGATCCTCGAAGCCGAGCAGACAATCAGGGCGCACCTCGCTCCCGCACCGGTGGAAGATGTCGCCCGGAAGGAATGGGAAGCGGCGCTCGACGAGCGGTTGCGGAGACTGGCGGTGAAGATCGCACCGGGTATGTCGGTCGCCCAGGGCCAGCAATGGCGACTGGTGATGGTCGAGTCCTTATCGGACCTGCCGGCCGTCATCGTGCTGACCGCGGCTAAACGGGCGATCCACAGGCCGATGCAATATCTCAACGAGGTCGAGGGCATCGTCCGCGAGATTGCCGGCGACATGGTCGCGACCCGCAAGCTGGCGCTGATGCGGCTGGCCGCGCTGCGCGAGGCGATCGAACGCGCGTCGGAGCCGAGCTTGCCGCCGCCTGCGGAGGAGCCTTGGACAGAGGCCATGGTCGACGAGGCCAATGATCGGTTCCGCCGGCTTGGCATCTCGACCCGGTTCCGGCTGGTCGATGGAGCGGTCGAGAGCTACCGGGCCGACCCCGACGAGCGCGAGGCAGAGCGTCGCCGCGCAGCGTGACGGCAGGGGCGTCTTGGGGTAAAACGAGAACATCTGGCGGGGTTAGTGGAATGAACGACAACACGAAAAAGACAACGATCGACCCGGCTGGTCGCTGGTGCATCCTCCGGACCTCGCCGGGCCGGACGCTCGCTTTGATGATGGCGCTCGCTGCGGCCGGCTATGAGGCCTGGACGCCCTGCGCGACCCAAACGCGAAAGCGGCCTCGAAGCAATCTTTCGGTTGAGCGCGACGTGCCGATCGCACCAACGTTCGTGTTCGTTCGGGCCGTTCATCTGCGCGACCTGATCATCGCCGAAGCGTCACCGATCAATCCTTATCCTGACTTCTCCCTCTTCCGCCATGCTGGCCGCGTTCCCCTCGTCGGCGATGGCGAGGTCGAAGGGTTGCGCCACGCGGAAGAGCGCGCACGTGTCCAGGCTCGCCGCAAGCGTCGTCGCCGACTGCATATGGGGCAGCGCGTCAGCATCGGCGAGGGTGCGTTCGCAGGGCTGTCCGGCACCGTCGAGACCACCGGCGACGCCTTTGTCTTGGTGGCGTTCGGTCAGACCTTCCGCATGAAGATCGCGACTTCCCTTCTTACGGCGGATTTGGTAGTGGACGGGCAGCCCGTTATGGGTGCCGCTGCCTGAGCAGCTGTCGTGGTTGCTGACCCACCCGCAAGGCGAAGAGGTCGAACCGCCCACCCTCTTTCCGCGCATCGCGGACGGAAGTCCGAAGGCTGCCTACACACAATACCCCGAGAGGCTTTGATGACCTGACCTGCCATCTGGGGCGGCAATGTCGGAGCCCAACACTACCGGACGCGTAGGGCCGCATGTGTCCTAGCAGCGCGTCCGGTGCCCGCCGCCAGATCGTGCGGGCTACCCATGGGAGCAACGACTTGCCCAGCCGCCCTCCCGGACTGCGGGCCAAGCCGATCGCCAAGGCCAAGCCGTCGAACTGGACGCGTAGGGCATCGAGGCATGATCGCGGCTATGGCACGGCGCATGACAAGATGCGCGAGCGTGTGCTGCGCGAAGAGCCGCTGTGTCGCATCTGCGACGCCTCCGGCTTGGTGACCGCCACGACGACCGCCGATCACATCACGCCGCTGGCCGAGGGCGGGACAGGCGACCGTGATAACATGCAGGGCCTGTGCGATCCCTGCCACAAGGCGAAGACCGCACGCGAAGCAGCGCGCGCACGCCTGCGACGTCGCGCCGATCGTCACTGAAAACGGCAGAAATCAGCCATTTCTAGCCCTCGCGACCCGGCGAGCGCGCCGCCCCGACCGGGGGTGGGTCGAAAGTCTGGGCCCGAGGGCTCTGGGACCGCGCGTGGGGGCAATTTTTCGCACGCCCGATTTAAACTTTCTGGCCGAATTAAATTTCTGGCCCCCCGCCTGGGAGGCACCCATGAAGCGAGGCCCGAAGCCAAAAGCCCCGTCGGAGAAGCTGGCGACCGGTACGCTCCGACCATTCCGCGATGCGCTGAAGACGGAAATCATCGTGCCCGGCGACCCGCCGATCGCGCCCGACTATCTCACACCCGGCGCGATCGATGTCTGGCACGAGAACGTCGGTCGCGTGATGGCGGCCGGCGTAACCGAACTCGATAGCGACCTGTTCGCGCGGTACTGCTCGACCGAGGCGCTGGTGCGCCAGGCGTTCAAGGCCGGCGGCGACCCGCCCCCCGCCGCATATCTGACGCTGCTGCGCCAATATGCCGAATTGCTCGGGATCGCAGGCCGCAAGAGCCGGGTCGGCAAGGTGGCCGATGACCCGACCAAAACGAGCAACCCGTTCAAGCGCCTCGGCGGCCGCTAAGGATTTTGCCGCCCGCGCGCTGGATTATGCGAAGGCCGCGGCGGCCGACAAGAAGCAGCGACGTCATTGCAAATGGGTTCGGCTCGCGGCCCAACGCCACCTCGACGATCTGAAGCGCCAACGCGATCCGAAGTGGCCTTATCGCTGGTCGGTCGACCACGCGAACGATGTCTGCGGGTTCATGGAGATGCTTCCGCATATCGAGGGTGTCTGGGACACGCCGACGATCACTCTGGAGCCAGCCCAGATATTCATTCTGGCCGTTGTCTTCGGGTGGCGCCGGAAGGACAACGGGCTTCGCCGCTTCACCGTCGTCTATGAAGAGGTCGCCCGGAAAAACGCAAAGTCGACCAAGACTGCCGGCGTCTCGCTCTATTGCCTGGCGATGGAGAACGAGCCCGGCCCCCAAGTGCTGACGGCGGCGACGACGTTCGATCAGGCCAAGAAGGTTTTCCACCCGGCCAAGCGGATGGTCGAAAAGCTGCCCGAACTCCAGGAAGCGTTCGGGATCCGCGCCTGGGCAAAGTCGATCACCTGCGCAGACAACGGCGGCTACATGCAGCCGTTGCACGCGAAGTCGAAGACCCAGGACGGCCATAACCCGCACCTGGTTACGATGGACGAGCTCCACGCGCATAGCGATCGCGGACTGTACGATGTCATGCGCTCGGCCTTCGGCGCGCGGAAGCAGCCGCTCTTGTGGCAGATCACTACCGCGGGCTTCAATCTGCACGGCGTTTGCTATGAGCAGCGCACCTTTGCGACGAAGGTGCTCGAGCGGTCGGTGATTGCTGAACATGTGTTCGGCATCATCTTCACGCTCGACCGGGCGGAAGACTATGGAGATGGCCGCAAGGCCGGCGATGATCCGTTCGATGAAACGAAATGGATCAAGGCCAATCCGCTGCTCGGCAGCGCCGTACAGCTGGAAGAGCTTCGGCAATACGCAATCGAGGCCCAGAACAGCCCCTCGGCGGAAGGGGAGTTCAAGACCAAGCGCCTTAATATCTGGATGGGCGCCGCCTCGGCGTGGCTCAATGTCGCCCAGTGGCAGGCGTGCGGTGATCCATCGCTTCGGCTTCAGGACTTCCGGGGGCTGGAGTGCTTCATCGGCACCGACCTATCGGACAAGGATGACATCACCGCCCTGGTGCTAGCCGCCCTCGACGATACCGGCCGGCTTCTGCTGAAAACATGGTTCTACGTTCCCCAGGCCGTGCTGAAGCGGGAAAGCCAATCCGAGAAAGAAGTGATCGCCATGTATCGGCGCTGGCAGGCGGCCGGGCGACTGATCGCCACGCCGGGCGATTTCATCGATCACCGCCGGGTCGAACGGCAGGTACGACGACTGAAGGCCGTGCTCAATGTGAAGAACGCCGTCGGCGATCAGTACGGCGCATGGCAGATCATGGCCGCCCAGCTGAACGACGACTTCGGCGATGGTGATGACGCCTTTGCGAAGATTCATCCGAAGAATGCAAAGAACTGTAGCGATCCGGCAAAGGATCTTGAGGCGCGGGTAAAGGCTGGCCCGCATCAGCTTCTGCACGATGCGAACCCCGTCATGGAATGGATGGCCGGCAACGCGGTCGTCGACCGCCGTGTGGACGGCTCGATCCTGCCGAAGAAGGAGACGCCGATGTCGCCCAACAAGATCGACGGCATCGACGCAGCGGTGAACGCTTTGGCGCCGATGCAGCTTCCAATCGAGGATACCACCAGCGTCTATGAAGAGCGCGGGCTGCTGGAAATCGAGATCGAGACGCTGTGATGGGCCGTTTCTCGAATGCGTGGGCGGCGCTGACAGCCCCTTCGATGGAAGCGCGTCACGGCCCGTCCGACAGCATGTCGCGCGACGGCTGGTTCGTGCGCATGATCGGCGGCGGCAAAACGGCTGCGGGTGTCCAGGTTTCGGAATCGACGGCGCTCTATCTGCCGGTCGTCTACGCCTGCACCAATCGGATCGGCAATCCGATCGCCAACTTTCCGCTGGAGATCAGGCAGCGCGACGGGCTGGGCGGATCGACGCTCGTGACCGAGCATCCTATGTCGCAGCGCCTCGGCCTTCGCCCGAACGACTATATGTCATCGCGCACGCTGCGGAAAACGACCCAAGGCCACGCCCTGCTCTGGGGCAATGGGTATCAGGAGATTGAGCGGAACAATAAGGGCGAAGCCATCGGCCTCTGGCCGCTTCTCCCCGATCGCACGCGGCCGCATCGGGTGGATGGGCGGCTGGAGTATCGCACCAACATCGACGGACGAACCTTTCGGATCGATCATGGCGATGTCGCGCACGTGATGGATCTGAGCCACGACGGCTATATCGGCTATTCGCAGGTTGCGATCGCGCGAGAAGCGCTCGGCATGGCCAAGGCGCTGGAGGATTTCGGCGGCAAGTTCTTTGCCAATGACATGAAAAGCGGCGGCTTTCTCATGCACCCGGGCAAGCTATCGTCCAACGCTCGGCAGAACATCCGCGCCCCTGGCGGGGAGAAAAAGGCTGCGCCCGAGAACCCGGTCGCTTCTCTGGAGGCGCAGGGCGGGCTGGATAATGCCCACCGGGTGAAGGTGCTCGAAGAGGGCATGAAGTTCATTCAAACCACCATTCCCCCGGATGATGCGCAGTTTCTGGGAACCCGAGAGTTTCAGATCGCCGAGATTGCGCGCATGTACGACGTGCCGCTTGTCATGCTCCAGAGCCACGAGAAATCGACCAGCTGGGGAAGCGGCATCGAGCAGCTGATGCTGGGCTTCATACGCCAGACCGTTGCGCCCTGGGTGCAGGCCACCGAGCAGGAATATGACTGGAAGCTCTTCACTGAGGAAGAGCGGAACAAGGGCCTGTTCGTCAAATTCAACATGAATGCGATCCTGCGCGGGGACATGGCCGCGCGGGCCGCCTTCTACAAGACGATGTTCGAGCTCGGCATGACCATCAATCAGATCCTCGCGCTGGAGGATATGAACGGCATCGGTGCGGACGGCGACATCAACTTCGTTTCGAACAATGTTCAGACGCTGAAGAACGCGACCGCCGCGCCGACCAATCCGGCGGGAGACAGCGCCACCATCCAAGAGGAAGAGCCGGCATGAAATATCCGCACATTCTCGCCGCCTTCGCCTCCGAATATTGGGCGATGGAGGAAGCCAAGCTGCTCGCCATCGTCGATTTTCTGACCTTCCAAGCCGATGGCGGCAAGCTCTCGGCGGAGGAAATCGAGGCGCGGATTGCGCCGCAGACCGCCACCGCCGTGGCTCGCCAGGAAGGTGCCATTTCGATCATACCCCTGCGCGGCATCATCTCGCCTCGCGTGGGCATGATGGGTTCACTTTCGAGCAGTGGCACCACGGCCGAAGGCTTCGCTGCAGCGGTCGACAAGGCCGCCGCGGATGACAAGGTAAAGGCCATCATTGTTGACGCCGACACGCCTGGCGGAAATGTGATCAATGTGGATGAGGCCGCTGCAGCGGTCGCTGCCGTTCGCGGCACGAAGCCTATTGTCGTCCAGGTCACGGGCAACCTCGCCAGCGCGGGCTACTGGATCGGTTCGACTGCCGACGAGATCGTGGTCTCGCCAAGCTCGGCAGTCGGCGCGATCGGGGTCCGCACGGCTTATGACGACGTCACTGCCGCACTGGAAAAATCCGGGATCAGCCGGGAAATCATCAGCGCCGGCAAGTTCAAGGGTGAGGGGCTTCTGGGCCCGCTCTCCGACGACACCCGTGCGTACATGCAGGGCCGTGTCGACGACTATTTCGGCATGTTCGTCGATCGCGTTGCTTCGGGCCGAGGCGTGACTGCAGCTCAGGTTCGCGATGGCTTCGGTCAAGGGCGCATGCTCGGCGCCAGCGCTGCTGTGAAGGAAGGCATGGCCGACCGGGTCGCCACCATGAAGGAAACGCTCGCACGCTTCGGGGCGACTTCGCCCGCGCCGCGCAAGTTCGCTCCGGCCCGCGAGAAGCGGGCGCTCGCTCTGCGCAACTGATCAATCCCCTCGGGGAAGACGCCGCGTTCGTGCGCCGGCACGGACGACCCCGGCGCATGTCCGGCACATCTATGGCCCACCGGGCCGGGAGATACCAAAATGACGAAAGTGCTTCTGGCCGGCGCCCTGGCGGCGGCGGCGCTGGGCCCGATGACGGCGGCGGAACGCAGCCAGGGCCGATTCATGCGCGCACCCGATGGGCATCCGCCTGTCGCCAGTCCGCTCGCGACGCTCCGCGCGGAACGCGCCAACCTGGTCGCGCAGATGCGCGGCATGATCGACGCCGCTGAAGGCGAGAGCCGCGATTTCACCGCTGAAGAGGTCACTGCCTACGATGCGCTGAAGACGAAGCTCGATGCGCTCGACGTGCGTATCGGCCGCATGACCGGCCTGGAAGCCGCCGAGGCGGCCGGCGCGGCATCGGCTGGCGCCGTTTCGCGCCGCGGCAGTGTTACGATTCCCGACGGCCCGCACGGCAAAAAGGAATTCGAGAGCTTCGGCGAGTTCCTGTCGTCGGTCCGGTTCAACCCGAACGATCAGCGCCTCAATTACGTCGAGCGTGCGGCCGCCAATGTCGGTGGTGAGGGCGAGATCGGCGCGTCGATGCGCATGGACAACGATACCCAGGGCGGGTTCATGGTCCCCGTTCAGCTGCGCAGCAACATCATGTCGGTGGCGCCGCAGGATGCCCTGGTGCGCCCACGTGCCAATGTCATCCCCGCCGGCTCCCCGCCGGATGCGGGCATC
The DNA here is from genome assembly GCF_018006725.1 of Rhizorhabdus sp. Taxonomy (GTDB): domain Bacteria; phylum Pseudomonadota; class Alphaproteobacteria; order Sphingomonadales; family Sphingomonadaceae; genus Rhizorhabdus. The sequence continues at coordinate 2,156 of NZ_JAGMXV010000078.1, read as the reverse complement.
ACCATGCCGGCGCTCGATCAGAGTGGCGCAAACCCGAAGAACATGTTCGGCGGTGTCGAGTTCAAGTGGATCGGGGAGGGCGAAGAGAAGCCCGAGACCGATGCGAAGCTGAAGTCGATCACGCTTACGCCGCATGAGATTGCGGGCTTCGTCACGGTCACCGACAAGCTGCTCCGCAACTGGCAGGCGAGCGGGGCCTTCGTCGAGGGCCTGTTCCGTGCCGCTTCGAGCGCTGCCGAAGATTTCGCGTTCCAGCGCGGCACCGGCGTCCATCAGCCGCTCGGAGCGAGCAACTCCGGCGCGATGAAGTTCATCAATCGCGCCACGGCCAATCACGTCACCTATGCCGATCTTCTCAACATGGTGTCGCGGTTCCTGATGCGCGGCGGCCAGTCGCCCGTGTGGTCGATGCCGCAGTCGTCGCTCGTCGACATCGCCACGATGACCGATCCCGAGGGGCATTACATCTGGAAGCCCGGCGCGGTCGACGGCTTCGCCGGCACGCTCCTCGGCTACCCTGTGCGCTGGAACAATCGGGCCCCGCAACTGGGCGCAAAGGGTGACATCACCCTGGTCGACTGGTCGCAGTACCTGATCAAGGATGGCTCGGGACCGTTCGTCGCCAGTTCGGAGCACGTGAAGTTCACGTCGAACCAGACCGTTATCAAGTTCTTCTGGAACGTCGACGGTGCCCCCTGGCTCAATGCTCCGATCACCGAAGAGAACGGCTGGGAAGTCTCGCCCTTCGTGGGCCTGGACGTGCCGGCCTGATCGCCTGGGGCCGGCTGATCCCGGCCCCTCTCACCTCAATCACGCAACATAGGAGATACCCATGCGTGACCTGGCCAACCACATCGAGGTGCGCCGTGCGATCAGCCCGGCTGCAGCCATCACCGACAACACCCCGTATGTCTCGCAGATCATCGATCTGTTCGGCTTCGAGATGCTCGTTTTCGCGATACTGCTCGGCGCGATCGCCGACGCGGACGCGACCTTCACCGTGCTCATCGAGCATGGCGATGCCGCCAACCTCAGCGACGCCGCAGCGGTGCCTGATGCCCAGCTGACCGGCACCGAGGCGTCGGCGGGCTTCAAGTTCGACGACGACAACAAGGTTCGGAAGATCGGCTATGTCGGATCGAAGCGATATGTTCGCCTCACCGTCACGCCGGCCAACAACTCCGGCAACGTCTTCCTCTCGGCCGCTGCCATCCTTTCGGGTGCGCGTCATCTGCCGACCGCCGCGCAGTCGGCCTGATCTGGCTTGGCGGGGTGTAGCGCCCCCGCCTTTCAATGGAGCCACGCATGAAAGAGCACACCCACACCGTCACGGCCGAGATGGTCGACATCCGCGATAACAGCCGGCATTTCCCCGGCGCGGGCTTTACCCCCGCCGATGAGGGGCATGCCGCTCGGCTGATCAAAGCCGGCTGCCTCAAGGAAGGCGCACCGAAGCAGGCCGAGAGCAAACCGGCGGAGATCGTCGACGACCTCACTGACCTGACTGTCGCCCAGTTGAAGGAAAAGGCGAAGGCCGAGGAAATCGACACCGGCGACGCTCGCTCGAAGCCCGACCTTCAGGCGGCCATCCGCGCCGCTCGGCTGGCCAAGGCTTCTTCGTAACGCCCCTCCAGGCGTGAACCGCGGGGCGGCGTTCCCTTTCGCCGTCCCGCACCCTTCTTCCGTGGACAGGTAGGAGCGCACCATGCGCATCAAAGCAAAGATCGCCGTCAACCATGAAATCGGGTCGCTACCGCGCGGGGCCGTCATCGAGGAGTCTGCAGAGCGCGGCAAAAAGCTCGTCGCCGCTGGCAAGTTCGAAGAGACCACCGACGAGGTGACGCACGGCCAGAAGGCTGCGTCCGCAAAGACGGACGAGACCACGAAACCTGCTGGCGGCAAGACGGACGGCAAGGCCGCCTGACATGCGCGTCGTCGTCGTCACCCCGCCCGATCCGGTGGTGAGCTATGCGGAGGCGGTCGCTCGCCTTCGCTTGGCTGGCGGAACGGACGAGCAGGCCGACGTCGAGCGAATGATCGCTGCGGCGACCGAGCTTCTCGATGGGCCCGACGGTGAACTCGGCCGAGCGCTCGGCCAGCAGATCCTTGAGGCCCGGTTGGACGATTTCGGACGGGACCGCGCGATCTATCTGCCG
>NZ_JAGMXV010000077.1 GCF_018006725.1 Rhizorhabdus sp. | reverse complement strand
GTCCTGAGCGACTCCCGTCGTCGCTGGACCGCGCAGGTGCGCGCCGATGGTGTGCTTGCCAGCAGCTGCGGCACCACCGGATCGATTCATCGCCTCGGCGCCCTGCTTCAGGACGCTCCGTCCTGCAACGGTTGGAGCTTCTGGCATATAGAGACACCCGAGGGGCTGCAGCCGATCGACAGCCTGCGCCAGAAGCACCTCGCCCAGCTGGGCGACTGAGCGGACAGGCTGGCGGGCCGTCGGCCCCCGCTTCCCTTCGATGAGGCTGGTCAGCGGCATTCCCCGGCGATAGCGAGGGGCGATGACCAACCACCCGATCTCCCGTTATGCGCGCCTCTATTTCCAGCCAGGGGGCTTCCTCGCGTCGCCCTTCGGCTATGACGGTCAGGTGGCGCGCCTCGCCGGGGGGCTGCACTGGTTCACCGGATATGAGGTGCTGATCGTCGACGGCGGTCGCAGGACGGGTTCGCGCTGGGTGCCGCTGACAGGGCTGGAGGCATTTCTCGCCAGCCTGACCGAGGAGCAGGCTCAGGCCGCACACGAGACGCTCGCGCGCATCGTCGCGCCGCGGCCGCCGCTTGCCCTGGGCGACAGGCGTCTGATGCTCGATCAGCCGCAGGTGATGCTGATCCTCAACATGACCCCGGACAGTTTCTCCGATGGCGGGCGGCACCTGCGTGATCCGCAGGCCGCCGCTGCTTCGGCTGCCGCTATGATCGCGGCTGGTGCGATGATCGTCGACGTCGGCGGAGAGTCGACCCGTCCGGGCGCCGAGACCGTGGCGCTGCGCGAGGAGATCGCGCGCGTCGAGCCGGTCGTCCGCGCGCTGGCGGGGCAGGGCATCCCGGTCTCGATCGACACGCGCAAAGCGGGCGTGATGGAAGCAGCGCTCGATGCTGGGGCGGCGATCGTCAACGACGTCTCCGCTTTGTGCCATGATCCCGCCTCGGCGGCGCTGCTTGCCGACCGCGATTGTCCCGTCATCCTGATGCACCATCAGGGCGACCCGGCGACGATGCAGCAGAGCCCGCATTATGAGGACGCGCTGATCGAGGTCTATGACTGGCTGGCCGAACGCATCGCCTTTGCCGAAGCGGCCGGCATCGCGCGGTCGCGGATCATCGTCGATCCGGGCATTGGCTTCGGCAAGACGCTGCGCCACAATCTGCAACTGCTCAACGGCCTGGCGCTGTTCCACGGCCTCGGCTGCCCGATCCTGCTGGGGGCGAGCCGCAAGCGGATCATAGGCGCGCTGTCGAACGAAGCGCCGACCGACGAGCGTCTCGGCGGGTCGATCGCGCTGGCGCTGCACGGCGCACAGGCCGGTGTGCAGCTGCTGCGGGTGCACGACGTGCCCGAAACGGTGCAGGCGGTCCGCATCTGGCGAGGCTTGCGCGACGAGGCGCTGACGCCGCGCCTTTAGGCGCGGGTGGCTAATCGGTTCAGGCGTCGATCACCTCTTCGTCGACGCTGGCCGCGTTCGCCTGGATGAACGCGAAGCGGTGCTCTGGGTGCTTGCCCATCAGCCGGTCGACGAGATCGCGGATGCCGGCGCGTTCTTCATATTCCTGGGGCAGGGTGACGCGCAGCAGCGTGCGGGTCTTCGGGTCCATGGTGGTTTCGCGCAACTGCTGGGGATTCATCTCGCCCAGGCCTTTGAAGCGCGACACCTCGACCTTCTTGCCCTTGAACTCCTTGGCCTCGATCTGGCGGCGATGCTCGTCGTCGCGGGCATAGACGCTCTTGGCGCCCGCCGTCAGGCGGTAGAGCGGCGGCTGAGCGAGGTAGAGATGCCCCTCGCGGACGAGGTCGGGCATTTCCTGGAAGAAGAAGGTCATCAGCAGCGTTGCGATATGCGCGCCGTCGACATCGGCGTCGGTCATGATCACGACCCGCTCGTAGCGGAGCAGGTCAACATTGCAGCGCTCCCGCGTGCCGCAGCCGAGCGCCTGGATCAGATCCGCGATTTCCTGGTTCGCGCCGATCTTGGCGCTGTTGGCCGAGGCCACGTTGAGGATCTTGCCGCGGATCGGCAGGATCGCTTGGGTCTTGCGGTCGCGCGCCTGCTTGGCCGAGCCGCCGGCGCTGTCGCCTTCGACGATGAAAATCTCGGTCCCCTCGGGGGCATCGTTGGCGCAATCGGTGAGCTTGCCGGGCAGGCGCAGCTTGCGTCCGGCGGTCGCGGTCTTGCGCTTGACCTCACGCTCCGCCTTGCGGCGCAGGCGATCGTCCATCCGGTCGAGGACGAAGGCGAGCAGCGCCTTGCCGCGCTCCATATTGTCGGCGAGGAAATGGTCGAAATGGTCGCGCACCGCATTCTCGACGAGCCGCGCGGCGTCGGGCGAGGTCAGTCGGTCCTTGGTCTGGCTCTGGAACTGCGGATCGCGGATGAACACCGACAGCATCTGTTCGGACCCGGTGACGATGTCGTCGGCGGTGACGTCTTTCGCCTTCTTGTTGCCGACCAGTTCGGCAAAGGCACGGATGCCCTTGACCAGCGCGGCGCGCAGGCCGTTTTCATGGGTGCCGCCATCGGGCGTCGGGATGGTGTTGCAATAATAGCTGTACGACCCTTCGGACCAGAGCGGCCAGGCGACGGCCCATTCGACCGAGCCCTGATTGTCGGGAAAGGCCTGCTTGCCCGCGAAGAATTGCGCGGTGGCACATTCGCGGCCACCGATCTGCTCGCGCAGATGGTCCGACAGGCCGCCGGGGAACTGGAAGACGGCTTCCGACGGCGTGTCGTCGCCGATCAGCGACGGATCGCATTTCCAGCGTATCTCGACGCCCGCGAACAGATAGGCTTTCGACCGCGTCAGCCGCATCAGCCGCGCCGGGCGGAAATGCGCGCTCGCGCCGAAGATTTCGGGGTCGGGGGTGAAGGTGACGCTGGTACCGCGCCGGTTGGGGGCGGCACCGAGCTTTTCGATCGGGCCGAGCGTCTCGCCGCGCGAGAAGCGCTGGCGGAACAGTTCCTTGTTGCGCGCGACCTCGACGATCGTCTCGGTCGACAAGGCGTTGACGACGGAGACGCCGACGCCGTGGAGGCCGCCGCTGGTCGCATAGGCCTTGTCGCTGAACTTGCCGCCCGAATGGAGCGTCGAGAGGATCACCTCCAGCGCCGACTTGCCGGGGAATTTGGGGTGCGGATCGACCGGGATGCCGCGCCCATTGTCGGTGATGGTCAGGCGGTTGCCGGGTTGCAGCGAGACTTCGATGCGGCTGGCATGGCCCGCGACCGCCTCGTCCATCGCATTGTCGAGCACTTCGGCCGCAAGATGGTGATAGGCGCGCTCGTCGGTGCCGCCGATATACATGCCGGGCCGGCGACGCACGGGTTCGAGGCCTTCGAGAACCTCGATCGCCGAAGCGTCGTAATTGCCGGAACTGGTCGAGGGCGCCGAAGCGAAAAGGTCGTCTGACATCGCCGCCGACTATAGGGCCGGGGATGGCAGGAAGGGAAGGGGCGTGAAGCCGTCGGCTGGCTTCAATCGGCTCAGCCGCAGCTGAGCTTGGCGATGTTGTCCGATGCGTCGAGTTCGACGTTCAGCCGGTCGGGCCGGTAATCCATTGTCACCGCCTGGCCGGGACGGATCAGCCGCATCGTCCTGGCGCCCGATGCCGTACGTGCCTGTTCTGCGGCCGAGGCTGACTTGCCGACGAAAGGCTGCGCCGGATCGGCGTTGCACGCACCGCCTTCGACTGGTGCGGCCGGTCGCTCCATTGTGGTGCATGCGGCAAGACCGGCCGCGAGAGCCAGCGTCAGCGCCGCATGCATCCAGCGCATGGGATCAGCGAACCCGCGGGCCGCCAAAGGGCAGCGGCGGCGGCGGACGGCGGTCACGACGCGGCAGCTGTGCCTGATAGGCGATCGAGCAATGGTCGAGGCAATAGGGAAAGCCGGGGTTGATCGGGTCACCGCAGAAATGGAAGTCGGGCTCGCCCGGATGGCCGATCGGCCATTTGCAGACGCGGTCGTTCAGCTCCAGCAGGCTGGTCTTGCCGGCGATCTCGGCGGACGGCTTGGCGGGCACGAGGCGGCGCGGCGGGGCTGGCGGGATCGGCGCGCTCTGCTCGCCGGGGGCCTGACGCTGGAAACCGCCGGGTCCGATCGATCGCACGAGCGGCATCGGGGCTGCCGGAGGCTGGGCCGCCGCAGGAGCAGGCGTCGCAGGGGCGGCTGCCACCGGTGCAGGCGCGGGGGCCGGCTTGGGTGCAGGCGCAGGCTCGACAACCGGAGCCGCCGCGACGGGCGGTGCCTTGGGTGCGGGCGCGGGCTTTTCGGTCGCCGGAGCCGCTGCAGCCTTGTCCTTGTCGGCAGCAGCCGACGAGTCGCCGCCGCCCTTCACCGGAGAGGGGCGCGCTTCGAGGCCGAGGCGGTGCGCCTTGCCGATCACGGCGTTGCGGCTGACGCCGCCCAGCTCCTCGGCGATCTGGCTGGCGGTCATTCCCTGACCCCAGAGCCGCTTGAGTTGATCGATCCGTTCTTCCGTCCAGGACATGCTTTTACCTCGTCTGCCCCCGCTGCCGGACGTCTCCGGCTCTTGCGGGCGGGGCGGTGAGCCGATAGGCGAAATGCCCATGAGCGACCAGCCCAAAAACATCATGATGCCCCCGCCCGGCGAGCCGGTGATCCCGTTCGTCAACTGGGGGGGAATGCTTGCCCTCTATGTGAAGGAGGTGAAGCGTTTCTTCAAGGTCCAGCTTCAGACTATATGGGCCCCCGCCTTCACGACGCTGCTCTATCTGCTGATCTTCACCCTCGCGCTGGGGGGCAAGGACCGGATGGTGATGGGCTATCCCTTCGCCACCTTCGTCGCGCCGGGCCTGATCGTGATGGGGATGATGAACGCGGCCTTCGCCAATTCGAGCTTCTCGCTGCTGGTCGGCAAGATGCAGGGGACGATCATCGACTATCTGATGCCGCCGCTGTCGACCGTCGAAACGCTGGTCGCGCTGATCGGCGCGTCGGTCACCCGGGCGATCCTTGTCGGCCTGGCTTTGTGGGTGGCGATGGCCTTCTGGCCGGGGGTCGACGTGATGCCGCGCCATCTGCCGGCGGTGATCTGGTTCGGCCTGATGGGCGCGATATTGCTCAGCCTGGTCGGCGTGCTGACGTCGATCTGGGCGGACAAGTTCGACCATGCCGCCGCCGTCCAGAATTTCGTCGTAGGGCCGCTGTCGCTGCTGTCGGGCACCTTCTATTCGGTCGAGGTGCTCCATCCCACCTTCCAGACGATCAGCCACGCCAACCCGTTCTTCTACGTCATTTCTGGTTTTCGCTATGGCTTCCTCGAACGGTCGGACTCGCCGGTGATGGTCGGCGCGATCGCGCTGCTCGTGCTGAACCTGCTGCTTTGCTGGGCGAACTATGTCGCGCTTGATCGCGGCTGGAAGATCAAGAGCTGAGGCCGGACATGAAAATGGGCCGCCCCTGATACGCCGGGACGGCCCTGTACTCAGGCTTGCGCCTTAACTGGGATTATTTGTAGCGGCGGCGGCCGTTCTTATCGATGTAGTATTTCCGGCCATAGCTATCGCGATAATAGCGACGCTCCTTGTTGAGCGTGTTGAGGAGCGCACCACCGGCGCCACCGATCAGCGCACCTTCGCCGACCGACAGGCCCGGGATCACCGCGCCGGCGACCACGCCGCCGGCAGCACCGATACCGGCACCGCGGAGAATATGTTCGGCGCTCTGCGCATAAGCGGGGGCGCCGGCACCGACGACCGACAGGGCGGTCGCCGCAGCAATGATCTTGACCATCTTCATGACTAGGTCCCTTCCTCGAAAACTCGTGTCGGAAAAACGCGGCTCCCTTTTTCGGGTTCCCTCGAAATCCGATGCGACTCTTCTAGAAAAAGGCGACTGAACGCGGTGTGAAGCCGCCGTTCATCTCAGGACAATCTTGAGCGTCGTCGCGGCGAGTGAAGACGCTCCGTCATTTCATGCCGCATTTTCCGAGCCGCCGACCACAGAGGGGCGCCTCGAAAATGCTTCAGACCCAGCCCTCGAACACCTGGTCGCGGGGGCGATGGCCATCGGCCCAGTGGCGGATGTTCGCGATCACGCGCTCGCCGGTTTCGGCGCGGCCCTCATAGGTGGCCGAGCCCATGTGGGGGAGGAGGACGACATTGTCGAGCGCGAGCAGCCGGGGATCGACGGCGGGTTCGTGCGTGAACACGTCGAGCCCGGCGCCGGCAATCTCGCCGCGCTCCAGCCGGTCGATCAGCGCTGCCTCGTCGACGATCGAACCGCGCGCGGTGTTGATCAGGTAGACGTGCCGCGCGAGCAGGCCGATGCGCCGCGCGTCGATCAGATTTTCGGTTTCGGGCGTGTGCGGGCAGTGGATCGAGACGATGTCGCTGTCCTGCAGGAGCCGGTCCAGATCGGGTTCGAACCGCGCGTCCAGCTCCTGCTCGACCGCCTCGGGCAGGCGATGGCGGTTGTGATAGACGATCGACAGGTCGAAGGCGCGGGCGCGGCGCGCCACTGCACGGCCGATCCGCCCCATGCCGATAATGCCCAGCGTCTTGCCGTCGATCCGGTGGCCCAGCATCGCAGCCGGGCTCCACCCGGTCCATGTGCCCGAGCGGACCAGCTTCTCGCCCTCGGCCAGCCGGCGCGGCACGGACAGGATCAGCGCCATCGTCATGTCGGCGGTGTCGGCGGTCAGCACGCCCGGCGTGTTGGTGACGATCACCCGCGCCGCGCGCGCGGCCTTCAGGTCGATATGGTCGACGCCATTGCCGAAATTGGCGATCAGGCCCAGCCGCCCCTTGGCCGCCGCGATCACTTCCGCATCGATGGCGTCGGTGATGGTCGGCACCAGAACGTCGCAACGCGCGGCGGCGGCGGCGAGTTCGGCCTGCGTCATCGGCCGGTCGCTCTCGTTCAGCTCGACGTCGAACAATTCGCGCATCCGCGCCTCGACCTGCGCGGGCAGGCGCCGGGTGACGATGAGCTTGGGATTGTGAGGACGGTCCGCCATGCTTTGTCGCTAGTCCCGCAGGCAGGCGAGCGCAAGCGCATGTCACGGCGCTTGAACCCTGTCGGCGGCGCTATACTAAGGGCGCTCGGACAAAAGGGGGAACAGGTGAAAAGGCTGCACTGGTTGTTGCTGGCGGGCATGGTCGTCGCGAGCGGCGCAGAGGCGCAGGAGCGCAAGACGCCCTACTGGGCCTCGATCGCCACCGGCAATGCGCTGCTGCGCACGGGGCCGGAGCGCACCTATCCCGCCACCTGGCGCTATCGCCGCCGCGACCTGCCGGTGCAGGTGATCAAGGTCTATGGCAATTGGCGCCGGATCAAGGAGCAGGACGGCACTGAGGGCTGGATGCTGGCGACGCTGCTGAGCGCCAAGCGCACCGCGATCGTGACCGGCGACACCCCCGCCGAAATGTACGCCGACGCCGACGCCGGATCGCGCATCGCCTGGCGCGCCGAGCCGGGCGTGGTGGGGCAGGTCAGCAAGTGCGAGGACGGCTGGTGCCTGTTCGATGTCGCGGGCAAGAAGGGCTATATCCAGACCGACCATATCTGGGGCGTCGACCCGGGCGAGGAGGTCGAGTGAATCTCGGCCCCCGCCTTGAAACCCCGCGCCTGATCCTGCGGCCGCACCGGCTCGAGGATTATGAGGCCTGCTGTTTCCTGACGAGCGACCCGGCGGCGGTGCGGATGATCTTCCAGAACCCGCTGACGCCCGAGGAAAGCTGGCACCGCATGCTGCGCTTCGTCGGCCATTGGGCGCTGCTCGGCTATGGCCTGCTGCTGGTCGAGGAGAAGGCGACCGGCCAGGTGGTGGGCGAGGTCGGCATCGCCGACTTCCACCGCGGCCTCGGCACCGATTTCGACCCCTTCCCCGAAATGGCCTGGATGATGGCGAGCGACGTCCACGGCCGCGGCTACGCCACCGAAGCCGCCACCGCGATGCTCCGCTGGATGGAAACCGCCTTCGCGCCCGAGCGGGTGGTCTGCATCATCGACCCGCACAACGCCGCGTCGCTGCGTGTGGCCGAGAAGCTAGGTTTCCATGTGTTCGGCAATGCGGAGTATAAGGGGAAGGCGGTGGTGAAGCTGCGGCGGGTTGTGAGTGTGGGGTGAGGGGCAAAGGACCGAAGTGACGTGGGTGGCAATCAAAATTTACACCGCTGATTGCTACGTCTGGGCGTTGTCCACTTTTCAAGTCATTTAACCAAACCAGACAGTCGGCAGACGGCCCATAACTATCTATGTCAGGCCAAGGGTACTTGGTGCCGCCACCCGCGCAACTGCGTTTACGCCTCCGATCGCTGCCCATGCTCTGGTACGCAGTTCGGCCACAGCCCGCTCCTTAGGCTCGATCCACGAACCCCACCGCCAACCGACCTACCTCCGCCAGCACCCCTGCAGACGCATCCCGCTCCGTCCCGTGACCGCGCCGCTCCGCCGGCGGGCAGCGAAGCCGAAAAGCACGGAACTGTCGAGGGGCATCAGCGGGAGGGGGGCGGCCCGTCCATCGCGGCATAAGCGCGGTAGAGGTCGATCAAGGCAGGGCTCGACGTTTCCGCAGGGCGGTACCAGCGCTTCGGCTCGATCCCCGTCGCCTCGGCGGGCAGGCGGTCGATCAGGGGGAGGACGCCGCGAAACCCCTCCGTGTCGCTGCGGTCGCCGATCAGCGCCTCGAAGGCGTAGCGGTCCTCCGATTCCTCGACCGCCAGGCGCGCCATATGCCCGGCCCTGATCCAGAAAAAATTATACCAGCACCAGCCATAGCGGGACGGGAACAGACCGGCGCGGGTCAGCGCCGGGTCGCGGCGGAAGGCGTCGAGATCGGCGGTAAGGGCCAAATGGCTGTGCAGGCGAAACAGGCCGTTTTTGCTGTGCGCCAGTTCGACGATCCCCTTGCTGTGGGCATAGAAGATCGGTTCGTCGGCGGGCAGGGTTTCGGCCAGCACCTTCAGCGCGCGGAAGCCCGGATATTCGAAGCTGTTGCGCCGCTCGGCCGCGACCGACAGCGGGTCGACCGCGAAGCCATGGGCGGCGATGCGGGCATGGACCGCCTCGTCCCACCGGCGCGGCGCGACGTAGGGCACCAGCACCTGCGCTCCGCCGGGCAGGGCGGCGACCAGCTGGGCCAGCCAGCGCATCTGACCGTCCATATAGGCAAGCCGCTGCTCCACGACTCTGTCGTCGGTCGCCTCGTCGCCGAGATAGCCGAAATAGACGATGGAACGCGCGCCGGGCATCGGGGTCGCGCGTCAGCTATAGTTGAAGCTGATGCTGATCCGGTCGCCCTTGGCGCCATTGGGCGGCACTTCGTGGCGCAGCCAGCTTTCCCACAGCAGGATCATGCCGGGCTTCGGCTCGGCATAGACGAAGGCGCGGTCCTCCTCGGGCGCGTCGGGGCGTCGGGGCGGGGCGGCCATCATCAGCGGCAGGCGCGGATCCTCGAACTTCAGCCCGCCCGATCCTTCGGGCACGGCGACGTAGAAGGTGCCGGAAATGGCGCTGTGCGGGTGGATATGCCCCGAATGGGTGCCGCCGGGCTTCATCAGATTGACCCACAGGCTGTCCAGGCGGAGCTTGCGGCCGAGATCGAGATGCAATTCCTCGGCGAAGCGCGCGACATGGCGGTTCAGCAGCTTCGCCAGGTCGGCAAAGGCAGGGTCGCGTGCGGGCAGGTCGTTGAGCGAGGCATAGGAGGTATAGCCGCGATAGCCCTTCTCCTTCGACCAGGCCTTGCCGGCGCGGTCCTCGGCCGCGAGCGAGCGGACCGAATGGTCGAGCTCGGCGAGCAGGGTCTCGTCCTCGACGAGGGCGTCATAGAGGCGGGTGACGAAGAGCGATCTTATGGCCATGGCCCGCACAAGCACGACCGCGCCGCCGGTTCAAGCGCCGAAGGCCTGTGGGGTGCGGCCGGATCAGCGGGGCTGTGCGGCCGAAAGCAGGGCGATGGCCTTGTTCAGCGCGGCGTCGACCGGCTTGCGGGCGACAGGAACGATGTGACGGGGGGTGAATCCGCGCCCTTCGAGCCGTGTGCCGTTCGCGGTACGGATGTCATACTCCGCCACGGTGAGCATGCCGCCGCCGGGCAGATCATGTTCGACCCCGCCGGTCACGGCCCCCGCCGTCTTCTGTCCGACCGAGATTGCCCGGCCGCTCTCGCCGAGGAAATAGGCGAGGATTTCGGCGGCGCTGGCCGTGTCGGGGCCGACGATCACGGCAAGCGGGCCGAGATAGGAGCGCGATCCGGCGCCGCGCGTATATTCCTCGATCTCGCGGCGGCCGTTGAGCCGGATCAGCAGCTGCCTGCGATCGGTGAACAGGCCGGCGATCTTGTCGAGAATGTCGTCGCGCCCGCCCAGATTATCGCGCAGGTCGAGGATGACGCCGCGCAGGGCAGGAGCCCGGGCGATCTGATCGCGCAGCCATTTGTCGTCGCCGCCGTCGAACTGGTTGAGCGTGATCAGAAGAATGCCGCCGTCGACCATCGTGGCTGCGCGCGCGGGGGGCAGGTCGCGCTCCTCGGGCGGCTCCTTTTCCCAGCGCAGCTGGCCGGGGCTGGTCGCATAGACATGGCTGTCGTCGAGCTGGTCGAGCATGCGGTTGACCACGGCATAAAGCTGCCGCTCGTCCTTCGCGGCCAGGGCCTGGGGGTAGAAGCGGTCGCGGATCGCCTCCCAGTGATTGCCGCCCATGGCCCGGTCCCAGTAGCGATCGGCGACGATCGACCAGGCGCGGTCGAACACGCGGGCGTTGAGGTCGGTCTCGCGGCCGAGGACGGGCGTCGAGGCGCTGACGAGGCAGCAGAGGGCGAGGACGAGGCGGGACAGACGGCGGTTCATCGGGTCAGTTCGCCGTGCAACGCAGGCTGAGCTGGTTGGTGCGCCGGTCGATCTCTGCCCGGTCGCACCCGTCGAGCCGGTCGCGACCGATCAGGACGGCCGGCCAGGCCTCCTGCTGCGGCACGCGGCGCTGGACCATGATATCGCCCGGCTTCTCCGGATCGCGCGGATATTGTTCGGCGCCGCCGAAGTCGGCGGTGCGGACGATCATGTCGTCATAGGCGAAACCGCCCACATTGGCGGGTGTTGCGAAGGTGACCGTTGATGCCGGGCGCTTGATGCCGAAAGCCGCTTCGATCTCGCCCGCATCGTCGAGCCGTCCGTCATGCGCGCGGGCGAGGATGGCGCCGGCCGATCCGGTGGCGACCGTGCGCGCCTGCTCCAGCGAGAATTGTACGAAGATTGCGTCGGCCCCGACCGTCTGGCGCGCCTGGGGGCCATGGGTGGGATGGTCGTCGAGGCCGTAGCGCAGGGTGCGCGTGGCGGCGGAGATGCCGACACTCCTGTCCATGATTATGGTCTCATAGGGAAGCAGCCCCAGGCCGATCTCGCCATCGACGCCCTTGCAGCAGTCGCGGCCGTGGGAGGCGAGGGTGACGATCATCTTGCGCCCGTTGATCCTGACCTTGGCTGCGGCCTGCACCCCGCGCAGTCTCTCGCGGCCGACCAGGGCATCGAAGCCGCTTTCGAAGGCGAAGCCGCTTCGGGGGGGATCGGCCTCGATCCGACGGACGGCGTCGGGGTTCAATTCTATCAGTCGCTTCTGGTTGAGCGAGACGCGCAATCGGAGCGGAACGTCGCCGATCGACAGGGTGATGATCGGCGCTTCCATGTCGAGCCGCAACTCGCCGGACAGCGGCAGCTTTTGCGCCGCCCTCGCCTGTACCGGCGCAAGGGCCGCCGCCGCGACCGCGAGAAACACGGCGGCGGCGAGCGGCCTCATCGGCGGTTTCGCGTCAGTTGGCGCGGTACGAGCGGTAGGCGGGCGCCGCCGGAGCCGCGCTGTAAGCCCGGCTGGTGCTGCTGCGGGGCGAACGATAGCTGCGGCTGCGATAGGTCCGGCGCTCCTTGTTGATCAGCGTGTTATAGAGCGCACCACCGGCGCCGCCAACCAGTGCGCCTTCGCCCACCGAGAGGCCCGGAATGATCGCACCGGCGATGACGCCGCCAGCTGCGCCGATGCCCGCGCCGCGCAGAATGTGGTTGGCGCTCTGCGCCGAGGCGGGAGCAGCGACACCGAGCGAGAGCAGAGCGGCGCTGCCAATAATAGCGAGCTTGTTCATGGCAGTACTCCTTCGTTCAATTCAAAGCGCCAACGGACGAATATGAAGCCGGTTCCCGCGTTCATTTAGGGTCAAGGAAACTCTTCGTCCTGTGCGTCTGCTCATTGAAGGTTCATTTGCTGAACCGCATATTGACCGCAGCCATGGAGGTGTTTCGATGCGCGTTAAACTGTGCCTTATCGGCGTTCTGTTGATGAGTTCGACCATGCCGGCCTTTGCGGCGCGGCCCTCTCCGGAGGCGCGACTGGCGAAAACGCTGGAGGGGCGCGTGGCAGGCAAACCGGTCAACTGCATCCCGCAGCGGCAGATCCAGTCCACCGAAATCTTCGAGCGGACCGCGATCGTCTACAAGATGGGGCGGATCTGGTACGTCAATCGCCCGGTCAACGGCGCGAATTTTCTCGATCGCAACGATGTGATGGTGACCGACACGCGCAGTCCCGACCTGTGCAACGTCGACATCGTCCGCTTGCTCGATCCGGGTACCCGTTTTCAGAGCGGGACCATCGGCCTGGGCAACTTCGTACCCTACACCAAGCCCAAATCCTGATAGGCCAAATCCTGAATGGAAGACGGGGGCTGGGGACAGACCCCGGCCCCGCCCACAGGGTCAGTCGTCGGCGCGCTCGAAGCGCAGCGCGGCATGATAGGCGAGTTCGCGGCGAGCGTCGGCGTCGTCGGTACCGGCAACCAGCTTGATGTCGCTCGCCTTTCGGAAGCGGATATGGACCGGGCCCGCCATCTGATGCGGAGCGTCCTTGCCGAGTTCGGCGGCCCTTGCCGGGTTGACGGCCGCGCTGCCATCGACCTGCGCGAAGGCCGACGTCGCCGTCGATACCGCCATCATCAGAGCCACGAACCGCTTCATCGACTTTACTCCACATAAGCGCCGATCAACACCCGGCGTGCAGCCTCTCTACTGCAAACGATATCATCGGGGAAATGACCAAAGGTCGTAACTCTGATCGATTTTACAACTGTTCACGAACGCGCGGCCCGATTGCTGCCGATGCGCCGCCGAAGCTATGGTCGCAGCCAGGGCGGCAGGGGCGCTGCGCCCTTGCGAAGGGATATGGTTTGGAACATCGCCGTGAGATCGACGGTCTGCGAGCGGTCGCGGTCATTCCCGTCATCTTCTTCCACGCCGGCCAAAGCCTGTTCGCCGGTGGCTTTCTGGGCGTCGATATTTTCTTCGTCATCAGCGGCTATCTGATCACTTCGATCCTGATCGAGGACAGCCGGCGGGGGGATGTGTCGCTCAGGCGCTTCTACGAACGCCGTGTGCGGCGGATCGTGCCGATGCTTTACCTGGTGATGGCGCTTTGCGCTGTCGGCGGCTGGTTCCTCATGCTCCCCGACCAGCTTGAAAATCTCGGCCAGTCGATCGTCGCGACGACGCTGTTTTCGAACAATCTGCTGCTCGCGGCGACGACTGGCTATTGGGATGTCTCGATTGCGCTGAAGCCCCTCGTGCACAGCTGGTCGCTGGGGGTGGAGGAGCAATTCTACCTGCTGCTTCCATGGCTGTTCCTGCTGGTGCGCAGCCCCGCCGCGCGCCGGGCATGGCTTGCGGGCGTGGCCGTGGCGAGCCTCGCCCTCGCGCTGGTTCTGACCCGGCACATCCCGCTCGCAGCTTTCTATCTCTCACCGCTGCGCTTCTGGGAGATCGCCACGGGGGCTTTGTGCGCTGGGCGATTGCGGGCGCAGGCCTCGGTGCGCAGCGACATCCTTGCCGCACTCGGCCTGGCGCTGATCGTCGTGGCGATGACGGGGGCGGCCATGGCTAGGCTCGTGCCTCTGCCGCTCGTCTGGATCGTATTGGCGGTCGGTGGCACGGTCCTGTTCCTGCATGCCGGGTCCGATCGGCGCGGGCCCGGACGGCTGCTGGCATGGCCGCCGATCGTGCTGCTCGGCCTGATCAGCTACAGCGCCTATCTCTGGCACCAGCCGGTGTTCGCCTTTGCACGGATGATATCGCGCGAGCCACCGTTGCCCGCCACGCTATCGGCGCTGGTGCCCGCTATCCTCGCCCTGTCCTATGCCAGCTGGCGCTGGATCGAGCGTCCTTGCCGGGATGCTGAAAGGGTGGGCACCCGGACATTGTTGTGGGGCGTCGGCGCCGCGAGCCTGCTGCTCGTCGGCCTCGGCCTCGCGCTCCATTTCGGGCGAGGCTTTCCCGCCCGGCTCTTCCCGCGCGCGCCGGACGGCTTTTCGGGAAGCTATATCGACTATAACCGGCAGGCGTTCCGCTATCGCGCGGACCGCTTCGTCGGCGATCGCCCGGTCCGTCTTCTCGTCGTCGGCAACAGTTTCGGACGCGACATCGTCAATATCGTGCGCGAAGGCTGGGGCGAGCGGCGGATCGCCATCGTCTATCGGGACGATCTCGATGTCTGCAGCTTCCGAGATGGCGATCCTGCCGTGCGGA
This sequence comes from Rhizorhabdus sp., assembly GCF_018006725.1. GTDB lineage: Bacteria > Pseudomonadota > Alphaproteobacteria > Sphingomonadales > Sphingomonadaceae > Rhizorhabdus. The sequence goes on along the minus strand of NZ_JAGMXV010000077.1, from coordinate 5,213 downwards.
AGCTCGTGTCCACGGCCAATGTCCTGTTCTTCAACGGAGCCGGCGGGCGCGGTCAGCAGGCCTGCGTTTCTGAGGGCATCGCCTGGGCGAAGCGCGGGGGACGGCAGATACTCTTCTTCGGAACCAAGAGCTTCGGCACCAATATCAACTGGCTTGCGACCGTACCGCGCGCACATCGCACCCTGTTGCTCAACCGCCCCGATCCTGCAGTGATGCGGCACGAAGGGCTGATCGTGCAGCGCGTTCCGGCCGATCATTACGTCAGTCTGATGCGCCCGATCATGATCGGCGGCAAGGTGCCCTTCACCGACGAGCAAGGCCGCCTGCTGTCAGGCGACACGACTCACCTGACCCGCGCCGGCGCGCGCTACCTCGCCCGCTATCTGCGAGCGGATCCGAAACTGCGCCGCGCGCTCGGCTGAACGAAAAAGGGGTCGCCGTTGCCGGCGACCCCCTTGTTCGGTTCCAGAATGATCCGGATCAGCGCTTCGAGAACTGGAAGCTGCGGCGGGCCTTCGCCTTGCCGTACTTCTTACGCTCGACCGCGCGGCTGTCGCGGGTCAGGAAGCCGGCGGCCTTGACGGGCGCGCGCAGAACCGGCTCGTACTTGGTAAGCGCCTGGCTGATGCCATGCTTGACCGCACCGGCCTGGCCGGAGAGGCCGCCGCCCTTGACGGTGGCGATGACGTCATACTGACCTTCGCGGCCGGCGACCGAGAAGGGCTGGTTGATGACGAGACGCAGCGTCGGGCGAGCGAAATAGACTTCCTGGTCGCGGCCGTTGACGGTGACCTTGCCGGTGCCCGGCTTCAGCCACACGCGGGCGACGGCGTCCTTACGACGGCCGGTCGCATAGGCGCGGCCATAGGCGTCGAGTTCCTGCGCGCGCAGCGGAGTGGTCGGCTGGGTCGAAACCGGAGCGGCGACTTCGGCAACGTCACCGGCTTCGGCGGCGGGAGCAGCGGCGGCCGGAGCAGCCGGGGCGGCGGCCGCGCCGGTCAGCGCGGCGAGGTCGGAAAGCGACTGGCGGTTATCGGACATTATGCGCCCACCTTGTTCTTGCGGTTCAGCGAAGCGATGTCGAGAACCTCGGGATTCTGTGCGCCATGCGGATGCTCGGCGCCGGCGAAGATGCGCAGGTTGCGCATCTGCTGACGGCCCAGCGGACCGCGCGGGATCATCCGCTCGACGGCCTTTTCAAGGACGCGCTCGGGGAAGCGGCCGCCGAGGACCTTGTCCGCGCGGGCTTCCTTGATGCCGCCGGCATAGCCGGTGTGGCGATAGTAGATCTTCTGCGTCAGCTTGCGGCCGGTGAAGCGGACCTTGTCCGCGTTGATCACGACGACATTGTCGCCGCAATCGATGAACGGGGTGAAGCTCGGCTTGTGCTTGCCGCGCAGGATGTTGGCGATGATCGAGGCGACGCGGCCGACGACCAGCCCTTCCGCATCGATCAGATGCCACTTCTTTTCCACCGTGGCGGGGGTCGCCATCTTGGTGGTCTTCATGAGCGCCTTCATGGGCCTGGGACCTTCTGTTTCGTTCGTTCCGAAATGAACGACGCCGCCCCTCGAGGAGGCGGCGTTGACGGGGCGCTAATGCGCGGAGAGGCCAATTGAGTCAAGCAAAATGGGCCTGAATTTAAGTGGTATTATGATACCTTGATCTTGTCGAGGCCGTGCGTCGCCCACAGCAGGCTGGCGAGCAGCAGCACCGCCACACCCTGATGCGCGACCGCTACGACGATGTCGACGCCGGTCAGCAGCGTGGCGACGCCGAGAAGGATCTGCAGCGTCAGAAAGGTTGCGATCGCATGGACCGGACCCTTGATGCCCGTAGCCATGGCCCGACGGGCTAGGAGAAGGGCGGCGATTGCAGCGACCCAGGCCCACCAGCGATGGATGAACTGCACCACGATCGGGTTGTCCCACAGATTGGCGAGACCGAGCAGGGCGTTCCAGCCGCCCTGCGGGAACCAGTCTTCGCCCATTTTCGGCCAGGTCGAGAAAGCATAACCGGCGCGCAGGCCAGCGACGAAGGCGCCGAGCATGATCTGCACCGCGAGGATGCCGAGAGCGACAAGGCCGATGACCGCCGGCCGCGCCGGCCGGGCGGCGGGGTCGCGTGCCAGCCGGAACAGGTCGAGTGCCGTCCACACCAGGGCAGAGAAGATGGTGAGCGCTGCCAGCAGATGGACCGCCAGACGGATGTGGCTGACCTCGGTCCGCTCGGACAGGCCCGAATAGACCATCCACCAGCCGATCGCGCCCTGCATGCCGCCCAGTGCGAAGATGCCGATCATGCGCCAGCCATAGCCGGCCGGGACCGCGCGCCGCCACCAGGCGACGAGCATCACCACTGCGAGCACCGCGCCGATCCCGCGCGCGAGCAGCCGGTGGACATATTCCCAGAAGAAAATCTCCTTGAAGCCGTCCAGCGTCATGTGGAGGTTGAAGGCGGTATATTGGGGAATTTGCTTGTAATTGTCGAACTCGGCCGCCCATTCGGCGTCGTTCAGCGGCGGCAAGATGCCGCTGATCGGCTTCCATTCGGTGATCGACAGGCCGGACTCGGTGATGCGGGTGATCCCGCCCACGACAACGATCAGGAAGACGAGGGTCGCAACGACGAGCAGCCAGGCGCCCAGGGCGCGCGGCTGCGGATTGGGCGAGGCGGGGCGCGAAAGCATCGACATGGGCGCCCCATGCGCCAGCACCATCGCCGGATCAAGCAGTCCCAAGGGGAAAAGCATGCGGGACCGTCCCGATACCCCTTCATGAAGCTGGTATAGCGGCGGCGGCCCGCCTATCGTGGCGCGATGCATGGAAGGATCGACCGCGAAGGCGAAGCGGTGAAAGCGCGACCGGGGATAACCCGCCGGAAGCTTCTGATCGGCGGCGGGGTTGCGGCCGGGCTGGTGGTCGGCTGGGCGATCTGGCCGCGCAACTATGCACCCAATCTTCGCGCAGCGCCCGGCGAGACGATCTTCGACGCCTTTCTCAAGATCGGTGCCGATGGCCGCGTCACGGTCGTCGTGCCGCAGGCCGAGATGGGGCAGGGCGTTTACACATCACTACCGCAGATCCTGGCCGACGAACTCGGCGCCGACTGGCGCACGGTGGCGGTCGAGCCCGCGCCGATCAATCCGATCTACGCCAATATAGGTGTCGTTCGCGAGGGCATGGAACAGGCGCTGCCGGGCTGGCTGCACGGTGTCACCGCCTTTGCATCGCGCGAGATCGCCATGCGCGCCAATCTGACGATGACGGCCGGGTCGTCGTCGATCCGCAGTTTCGAGCCGCGGCTGCGCGAAGCAGGCGCTGCCGCTCGCAGCCTGTTGTGCAAGGCGGCGGCCGAGCGGTGGAAGATCGACTGGAAGGCCTGCGACACCGAAGCAGGCTTTGTCGTGCGCGGCAACGACCGGTTGCGCTTCGGCGAGCTCGCTGCGGCGGCCGCTCTGCTCGAACCGCCGAAAGAGCTGCGGCTGCGTGAGCGGGACGAGCGGACCTTGGTCGGCAAGGACGTTCCGCGCCTCGATCTGCCGTCGAAGGTCGATGGCAGCGCGCAGATGGGGGCCGACATCCGCCTTTCCGGGATGCTCTATGCCTCGATCGCGCATGGCCCCTATGGCGCCACGCGCCCTGCAAAGATGATTACCGGCGATGCCGATGCCGTTCCCGGCGTGTCGGCAGTCCTCACTAATCCGGGTTGGGTTGCCGTCGTCGCGAACAACTGGTGGGCGGCGGACCGTGGGCTCCAGGCGCTCGCGATCGAATGGGAGGCTGCCGGGCCGAAGCCCGACGATGCCTCTATCCGCAAGGCGCTGGCCGCCGCGCTCGACGGGAAGGAGCGCAAGCGCTTCGTCGAGCGCGAGAAGCCGGACGAGGTGTTGACCGGCGCCGGGGTGCTTACGGCTACCTATTCGGTGCCGATGATCCCACAGGCGCCGCTCGAGACGCTGACCGCGACGGCGCGTGTCGGCGACAGCGGTGTAGAGGTCTGGGTGCCGACCCAGTCACTGCCTTTCACCCGTGCCGCCGTGGCCAAGGCGCTTGGCCGGGACGAGGCCAGCGTGACCATCTATCCGACGCTCGTCGGCGGTGGCTTCGGCCGGAAGATCGAGGTCGATGCGGCGGTCGAGGCCGCCATCATCGCCTCGAAGCTGCGCAAGCCCGTGCAACTCGTCTGGCCCCGACGCGAGGACATACAGCACAGCCGCTTTCGCCCGCCCGCGCTTGCCCGGTTGCGCGGCAAATTGGGGCCGGCGGCGTCGATCGCGGGCTGGTCCGCGACGATCGCGACGCCTTCGTCAAATATGGAGATGATGGACCGCCTCGGAGGGAAGCCGCGCGCCAGTTCCTTCGACCCCGATCAGGGCGCGGTCGAAGGCGCGGTGCCGGCCTATTCCATCGCGGCACTGGCCGTGGAGCATGCGCCCGTCGATATCGGTGTGGGGACCGGTGCCTGGCGGTCGGTCGCCAACAGCTATACCGCCTTCTTTACCGAGAGTTTCGTCGACGAACTCGCATTATCGGCCGGGCTGGATCCGCTCTCCTTCCGTATGCAGGCGCTGACGAAGCAGCCCCGGCTCGCGCGTTGTCTGCAGACCGCTGCCGCACTCGGCGGCTGGCAGGGCGGGGAGGCCGGAACGGGCCAGGGTTTCGCGCTCCATAGCTGTTTCGGCAGCCACGTCGCCGTGATGGCCGAGGTGCGCGCCGAAGGCGGCGACATCCGCGTGACAAGTCTGACCATCGTCGCCGATGTGGGCCAGGTGATCCATCCCGATATCGTTCGCCAGCAACTTGAGGGTGGCGCGGCCTGGGGCCTCGCCAACGCATTCGGCGCGCCCATCTCGCTGACGGACGGGGTCGTTGCGGCACAGAATTTCGACGCACTGAACCTGCCGACGCTTGCCACCACGCCCGAAATTCGCGTCGAGATCCTTTCGTCCGAAGAGCGCGTCGGCGGTGCCGGCGAAATTTCGGTGCCTCCGGTCGCGCCCGCTATCGCCAACGCCGTTTTCGCTGCCACCGGCAAGCGCCTTCGCCACCTTCCATTGAGTCTGTCAGACGCATGAGCCATCTTCCCGCAGACCACCCCCCCGTTCCGCCTCGTCGCATCGGCGTCCTGCTGATCAATCTGGGAACGCCCGACGCGCCGACGCCGGCGGCGGTGAAGCGTTATCTGGCCGAGTTTCTGTCCGACCGCAGGGT